>NZ_JBHVRT010000021.1:0-143967 GCF_042885555.1 Kitasatospora sp. NPDC058048
AGCAGACCTCGAAGGGTCCGACGTGCGCGATACTGGGATTGAACCAGTGACCCCTACCGTGTCAAGGTAGTGCTCTCCCGCTGAGCTAATCGCGCCTGGTGCGGCGGTGTTGCAGCAGACCCCGGAGGGCCCGTTACTGTGCGCGATACTGGGATTGAACCAGTGACCCCTACCGTGTCAAGGTAGTGCTCTCCCGCTGAGCTAATCGCGCCTGATGTGGCGGTCCTGCAGCAGACCTCGAAGGGTCCGACGTGCGCGATACTGGGATTGAACCAGTGACCCCTACCGTGTCAAGGTAGTGCTCTCCCGCTGAGCTAATCGCGCGGGGAGGCCCCCGGTCGAACCGGGGGACCTCTTGGAGGTGGAGACGGGATTTGAACCCGTGTACACGGCTTTGCAGGCCGTTGCCTCGCCTCTCGGCCACTCCACCAGGCAACGCATGAAGAACGATCTTACACTGTTCTCCATCGAGCGGACGACGAGATTCGAACTCGCGACCCTCACCTTGGCAAGGTGATGCTCTACCAACTGAGCCACGTCCGCCTGTCTTCCGGGGGGCTTCACCGCTTTTCTTCGGCTGCGCTCCCTGGCGACGTGTTGAACTCTAGCGGATTCCCGGGCCAGCTAAAAATCCGTTCCCGCAGCATGCCGAGGGGATGGCCGGTGAGCGCCGTCCCGTCAGCGCTCCCGGACGGCCACCGGCCGCCACCTGCGGCGCTCCCGGACGATCATCCGCAGGTCACCCGGCGCACACCCGCGTGACGCACACAGCTGCTCGTGCGCGGGGCGCGAACCGGACCGGGCCCACGCCCCCCGACCTACACTTCAGGCACCGCCGCCCAGCACCACCGCGCAGGAGAACCGTGTCCGGCCACCCCGACCCCCGCACCCCGCTCGCCCGCTTCGGCGGCCGCCTGGCCACCGGACTGCGCGACGTCACCTCGGACCCGGCCGCCCTGGACTCCGCCGGCTACTGGGCCGTCGTCCACGACTTCGAGGGCCGGCTGACCTGCGCCCGCTTCGACCAGGTCCGCCCGGCCCCCGCCCCGCCCTCCGGCGCGGGCTGGCGCGGACCGGAGGCCGGCAGCTGGCACAGCTCCCTCGACCGCACCGCCTACACCGCGGGCGTCCGCCGCATCCGCGAGCACATAGCCGCCGGCGAGGTCTACCAGGCCAACCTCTGCCGGGTGCTCTCCGCACCGCTGCCCGACCCGGACCTCAGCGACGTCGACGCCCTCACCGGCCTCCTCGCCCACGGCAACCCCGCTCCCTACGCCGGCACCGTCCGCCTGCCCGGGCACGGCGTCGAGATCGCCACCGCCTCACCCGAGCTCTACCTGCGCCGCACCGGCCGCACCGTCTCCTCCGGCCCGATCAAGGGCACCGGCCGCACCGAGGACGACCTCCTCGACAAGGACCACGCCGAGAACGTGATGATCGTCGACCTGGTCCGCAACGACCTCGGCCGGGTCTGCGCGACCGGCAGCGTCACCGTCCCCGACCTCTGCGCCGTCGAGAAGCACCCCGGCCTGGTCCACCTGGTCTCCACCGTCGAGGGCACCCTGCGCGACGGAGCCGGCTGGCCCGAGCTCCTCGCCGCCACCTTCCCGCCCGGCTCCGTCACCGGCGCCCCCAAGTCCAGCGCCCTGCGGATCATCGAGGCCCTGGAGACCGCCCCGCGCGGCCCGTACTGCGGCGCCGTCGGCTGGGTCGACGCCGACCGCGGCGAGGCCGAACTCGCCGTCGGCATCCGCACTTTCTGGATCGACCGGGCGGACCCCGGCGCGCCCGTCCTGCGCTTCGGCACCGGCGCCGGCATCACCTGGGGCTCCGACCCCGAGCGGGAATGGGCCGAAACCGAACTGAAGGCCGCCCGCCTCGTCGCGATAGCGTCGGGCGGCGAACCCGGTGGCGAATCCGGCACCGGAGCCGACCCGACCGGGGCCTGCGCCCCCACCGCCTAGGAGCAGCACCCGATGCACAACCGCACCACGAGCTGGGTCAACGGCTCCCTCGTCGACTCCGCCGACGCGGCCGTCTCGGTCCTCGACCACGGCCTCACCACCGGCGACGGCGTCTTCGAGACCCTGAAGACGGTCGACGGCCGGGCCTTCGCGGTCACCCGCCACCTGGACCGGCTCACCCGCTCCGCCCGCGGCCTCGGCCTGGCCGACCCCGACCACGACCTGGTCCGCGAGGCCTGCGCCCAGGTCCTCGCCGCCAACCCCGCGCCGCTCGGCCGCCTGCGCGTCACCTACACCGGCGGCAACGGTCCGCTCAGCTCCGAGCGCGGCACCGCCGGCCCCACCCTGGTCGTCGCCCTCAGCGCGATCGGCCACCGCCCCGACGAGACCGCCGTCGCCGTCGTCCCCTGGCGCCGCAACGAGCACAGCGCCGTCGCCGGCCTCAAGACCACCTCGTACGCCGAGAACGTCGTCGCCCTGGCCGCCGCCCACCGCGCGGGCGCCTCCGAGGCCCTGCTCGCCAACACCGCAGGACGGCTCTGCGAGGGCACCGGATCCAACGTCTTCGTGGTCCTCGGCGGCCGCCTGCTCACCCCCGCCCTCGCCTCCGGCTGCCTGGCCGGCATCACCCGGCAGCTCGTCGTCGACTGGTGCGGCGCCGAGGAGGCCGACCTGCCGCTCAGCGCCCTCCAGGACGCCGAGGAGGTCTTCCTGACCTCCACCACCCGCGACGTCCAGGCCGTCACCCGCGTCGACGACCGCGAACTGCCCGGCATCGGCCCCGTCACCGCCAAGGCCATGGCCGTCTTCACCGAGCGCAGCGGCGACGACCTCGACCCGTGATCCCCGCCCGGGAGAGCACCCCGGAAGAACGCCGGGGAAGCGCACCGGCCGCGTGGATAACCCCCCGTGCAAGGGGAAGGGAGCACCACATGACCACCACGCTGCGCCCCGAGGGCCCGGAGACACCCACCGCGGCCGGCGGCCGCACCAGACGCTGGCTGATCCTCGCGAACGGCCACCCGGTCGGCGCGCTGCGCACCACCGCCGACCCGCAGGGCGATCAACTCTGGGGCCGGATATCCGAGTTGGAGATCACCGAGGGGCGCGGCCGGGGGCGGGGAACGTTCGGCGGGCTGGCCGCCGAGGAGGTGCTGCGCACCTGGGGCTGCACCCGGGTCGACGTCGGCGTCCCGGAGCCGGCCGCGGCGGCCCGGGGGCTCGCCGTCACGCTCGGGTACACCGAGCGGGCCCTGGCCATGGCCAAGCGGTTGACAGTAGCCCCGGACCTGCCCGCGGGGCTGAGCGTGCGCCCGTTCGACCGGAAGGCCGATATCCGGGACTGGTTCGACCGGTCCGTGCAGGACTACGTCCGCGTGATGGTGGCTTCCGGCCTCACCGAGGAACAGGCCCGCGCCCGCTCGGGCGGCGGGCCGCGGAACCCGGCCGCGCCGGACCCGGAGAGCCCGGGCATGGTCCTGCGCCGCCTGTACGGCGCCGACGGCGGGGAGGAGCCGTACGGCCTGCTCTGGCTGCAGCCGCGCTTTCGCGACCTGCCGGACGGCGAACCGCTCGCCTGGGTGATGAAGGTCGAGGTGTCCCCGGCCCACCAGGGCCAGGGACACGGACGCACGCTGATGCTGCTCGCCGAACGCGAGTGCCTGGCCGCCGGGGTGCGGAACCTCGGCCTCAACGTCTTCTCCGGCAACGAGGTCGCCATCCGGCTCTACACCTCGATCGGCTACCGGGTCACCGAGCGCCTCTACGGCAAGCAGCTGTGACCCGGCGTGTCGTCAGGAAGCCTTCGCCGCCTCGATGACGGCCACGATCCGCTCGCGCAGCCCGTCCTGGCTCTTGCCGCCGTCGAGGCGCTGCCCGCCGATCACGTACGTCGGCGTGCCGGTGACCCCGATCGCCTTGCCCTCGGCCTGGTCGGCGTCGACGGTCAGCATGTGCCGGCCGTCGATCAGCGCGGTGTCCACCTCGTCGACGTCCGCCCCGACCTCCCGGGCCACGTCCAGCAGCACCTGCTGCCCGCGGGCGTCCAGCTCCGCGGTACGGGCCAGCAGCGCCTCCACGAACGGCCAGCCCAGCCCCTGCGCGAACGCCTCCTCGGCCGCTTCCGCGGCGGCGTAGGCGTGCTTGTGCTTCTCCAGCGGGAAGTGCCGCACCTCCACGGGCAGCGCGTCGCCGTACTGCGCGCGCAGCGCCCGTACGTCGTCCAGCGCGGTGTGGCAGTCCGGGCACTGGAGGTCGCACCAGAACTCGAGGCGGGGGAGGGAACCATCGATCATTCCCCCAGTGTTCCACTAGTGGGCGCCCGCTCCGGCCGGAGGTGCGCCCGAGGGCGCACCGAGAGGAAGGCACCGATGACCAGGACGACCGGACACGAAGGAGCGGCACCGTGCTGAGCGCGGCGATCAGCTTCGTCCTCACCGCGGGCGGGGTGGCCTTCGCCGGGCTGCGGGCCTACCGGCGGCGCTTCCTGTCGGCGACCCGCTGGTTCGCGGTGGCCCTGCTGCCCGCCGGGCTCTACCTGACCGGCCTGTTCCCGCTGGCGAGCACGATCGGCCGGGAGTTCGCCGACTGGGCGACCAAGCTGGTCCTCGACCCGCGGGTGTGGACCGGCATCGCGCTGCTCGGCGTCTCGGCGGTGCTGCTGGTCACCACCCGCTGGGTGGGCCGCCGGGGCGGCGCGGCGGTGGAGAGCGCCCCGGAGCGCCCGGCCGCGGCCGGGCCGGCGCCCGAGCGTCCGGCGGTGGCGCCGACGCCCGGGGCCCCGAAGAAGCCGGCCGCGGGCAAGCGGGAGGACGGCCTCGGCGACTTCGCCGACATCGAGGAGATCCTCCGCAAGCGCGGGATCTGAACGGGAGGACCGGCCGGTCAGGCGGAGGGGACGGCTTCCGCCGACCGCTGCCGCGCCCGGTAGGCGGCGACGTGCAGCCGGTTGCCGCAGGTGCGGCTGTCGCAGTAGCGCCGCGAGCGGTTCCGGGAGAGGTCCACGAAGACCCGCGCGCAGTCCGGCGCCTCGCAGCGGCGCAGCCGCTCCCGCTCGCCCGCCATGAGGATGAGGGCCAGCGCCATGCCCAGTTCGGCCGCCAGGTGGTCACCGAGGGCGGCGTGCGGCGCGAAGTAGTGGATGTGCCAGTCGTGGTCGTCGTGGTTGGTCAGCCGGGGCGTCGTCCCGGCGGCCGCGACGATGGAGTTGACCAGCTCCGCGGCCTGCGCGGTGGACTCCGTCGCGAACACCTCGCGCAGCCGGGTGCGCAGCTCGTGCACCCGCCGCAGGTCGTCCTCGGTCAGCGAGTCGATCTCGCTGATCTCCCGGCGGACCACGAAGGCGTCCAGCGCGGCGACGTCCGGCAGCCGCTCGGCGCCGCACACCTCGGGTGCGGTGTTGAGCAGCTCCACGAGGAGGCTCAGCGCGCACTCGGTGTCATGGGTGATCAGCACGTTGGGGGCTCCTCGCGCAGGGGACTCCGATACCCCGCGTCCACGGTTACCCCAGACCATACCGGGCCTTGTGCCGGTAGGGCGGCGCCTTCTTTCGAAGATGTGTGCGCAGTCCGACAAGGCGTCCGAAACCGGGCGCCTGCGGTGCTGTGGACCCGCTCCGGTGGGAGCGGAGCCGCTCACCGGCCCCGAGACCGCGTCGTGCGCGGCTGAGTCCGCTGCCGTGCCCCCGAGTAGGACGGCTGCGATGAGGCAGGGGGTAGGGCCCCGCCGTCGGCGGGGCGTGACCGCCTCCGGATGGGGTCAGCTTTCGGCGAGGATGTGGGACAGCTCCCGGTCGAGGTCGAAGTGACGGTGTTCGGTGCCGGGGGGCACCGCGGCGTCCGTCCGCTTGAGGAACGACTCAAGCGCTCGGGCCGGGGCCTCCAGCAGGGCTTCTCCTTCCGGAGAGCTCAGTGCGATGCAGACCACCCCTTGCCCGTGGCTGCGCGACGGCCACACCCGGACGTCGCCGGTACCAGTGGGTCGGTGCAGCCCCTCCGCGAGGAGATCTCGGGCGAACACCCACTCCACGGTCTCGTCGGCGCCTGTGTGGAACGTGGCGTGCACGGCATAGGGGTCGGCGGTGTCGTAGCGCAGGCCCGCGGGGACGGGCAGTGATGACTCGCTGGACACAATGAGGCGCAGGTGCAGCTCGCAGCTGACCGTGGTGTTCATAAGCGCCATGGCCTTTCGCTCAGTGTGCGCTCGGGGAATCGCACGTCGGCGAACGGACCATCCCACCCCCAAGACCGATGTAAACCCCTCTGTCCCGATTCGGGCGCGAGTCGTACCCCTTACGGCGCATTGCGGAATCGCCCCGCAGCGGCCGGGCCGGGCATTACCCGGTGCTTCTTGGTTAGTTTCCTGGCATGACTGTGCGAAACGACAAGACGGCCGGGAACACGGGAACGGGTGAAGCGGCTGTGGCGGTTGACGCGGCCGTCGACGGCGGACGAGCGGTCGGATCGCGGGCCCCGGCCTTCGTCCGCCGCTCGCCCGCGCTGCACCGGGTCTGGCAGGTGGCGATCTTCCTGGCGGGCCTCGCCGTGGTGGTGCTCGGGCTGATCATGCTGCCGCTGCCCGGCCCCGGCTGGCTGGTGATCTTCCTGGGCATGGGGATCTGGGCGACCGAGTTCGTCTGGGCCCAGCTGGCCCTGCGCTGGACCCGCCGCAAGGTCGCCGAGGCCGCCCAGCGGGCCATGGACCCGCGGGTGCGCCGCCGCAACCTGACGCTCACCGCGATCGGGCTGGCCGCCCTCGTCGGGGTGGGCGGCTGGTACTTCGCCCGCTACGGCCTGGCCGCCCCCTGGCAGCTGGACGGGAGCTGACCCGCCCGGACGCGGGGCCGCGGGCGGGGAGCGTGTTCGGAGCACCCTCCGGGATGCGGTAATGTTTTCTCTGCACCCGGGCGATTAGCTCAGCGGGAGAGCACTTCGTTCACACCGAAGGGGTCACTGGTTCGATCCCAGTATCGCCCACCGGAATGCATTGTGATACGTGAGGCCCAGCCGATTATCGGCTGGGCCTCACGTGTATTTCCGGAATCCGCCTGAAGGGCCGCCGGTAATCGGCTGAGGGACAGTCACCTTCCCTGCGGGGCGCGAGTTCTGCGGAGGCGTCGGCGGTACCCGGAACGGGCGAGTTGTACGACCGGCCCCGAATGGTGCTAGAGTTCTTCTCGTTGCCCGGGCGATTAGCTCAGCGGGAGAGCACTTCGTTCACACCGAAGGGGTCACTGGTTCGATCCCAGTATCGCCCACCGGACAGCACGCAGGCCCTGACCAGGAAACCGGTCAGGGCCTGCGGCGCGTTTCGGGCCCGGAGCGCCGGGCCGCGCGTCACGCCGCCGCCTCGCAACGGTGCTCCGGTTCCAGCCGGCGCCCGCATCCGCACCGGGCCGGCCGCAGCGGCCAGGACAGGTCCACCCGCTCCGGCGTCCCCGAGCGGTCGAACCAGTTCTGCAGTCCGCGTGCCTGCGCCGCGTGCCAGACCGCCTGCCGCAGGTGCAGCTCCGCCGCCGACAGCCCGCCGAGCGCCGCCGGGTAGCGGGAGCCGATCCGCCGGGTCAGCGCCAGTGCCGCCGCCGCGTCCGCCGCCGCGTCGTGCGCCCCGGCCAGGACGACGCCGTAGTGGGCGCACAGGTCGGTCAGTGTCCGGCGGCCCTTGCGGTAGCGGTCCACGTGCTTGTCCAGCACCCGGGGGTCCAGCACCACCAGCCCGGACGCCGCCAGCCCCGCGGCCAGCGTCAGCCCGTGATGGCGGCGCAGCTCCCGGTCCAGCAGCGTCAGGTCGTAGGGCGCGTTCATCACCACCACCGGACGCCCGGCCCGCGCCTCGGCCGCCAGCGCCCGGGTGACCTCCGCCACCACCGTGCGGGCCGGGCGGCCGTGGGCGCGCACCTGCTCGTCGGTGATGCCGTGCACCGCGCGGGCGCCGTCCGGGATCGGAACCCCCGGATCGGCGAGCCAGGTCGTGGTCCGGGCCGGCTCGCCCGGCGCGAGCTGGACGACCAGGGCGGCGGAGACGATCCGGTCGTTCTCCACGTCCACGCCGGTCGTCTCGGTGTCGAAGGAGGCGAGCGGGCCGGTGTACCAGTGCTGCTGCATGACTGCCCCTCAGACGAGCGTTGCAACCGGTTGATACCCGGTTCTGACGCCCCTTCAACCCGTTTGGCCCAAGCCCGGCCGGGGATCCTGCCCATGACTGTCCCGTTCGAATCGACCGGCCCGTCCGGAGTGGGACGGGCCCGGAACCGGGGGAGGGCACGGGGCGATGGCACTGACCCAGCCGCAGCCCGAGGAGGCGGCGGCGGCCGTACTGCGCGGGAACCTCGCGGTCACCGCCTGCATGGAGACCCTGCAGGTCGGCTACCTGCACGCGGTCGCCGCCGCGGCCGGCTGCTCGCTCTCCCAGCCGTTCCCGGACAACGGCATCGACTGGCACGTCAGCCACGGCTCCCGGGCGCACGAGGTGGACGACGAGGTCACCGTCAAGATCCAGCTCAAGGCCACCCAGCAGGTCGCGCCCGACCCGGCCGGGCCGTTCTTCAGCTTCACCCTGGACAACGACCACCTGCGCAAGCTCGCCCGGCCCCGGGTCGCCGTGCCGCGGATCCTGGTCGTGCTGCTGCTGCCGCGCCGGGTCGACCAGTGGCTGCGGGCCCGCCCGGACGCCCTGGAACTGCGGCACTGCTGCTACTGGGTCAACCTGGCCGGCCACCCGGTCACCGGGCAGCGGCGCACCAACGTCCGGGTGCCCACCGCCAGGGTCTTCGACGACCGCGCGCTCTGCGACATCATGGCCCGGGTCGGCGCGGGCGGCAGCCCGTGACGGCCCGGGCCCGGCAGGGAGGAACCGGACCCATGACACCGCCGCACGCACCGGGCGAACCGGCCCGGCCCCTGCCCGACCCGGCCACCGTCGACCCGACGGTCCTGGCCACCCTGCTCGCCCGGCACGGCTGGGTCCGCCGCGGCGGACCGGCCGCCCGGTACGGACGCTGGACCCCGCCCGACGACGAACCCGGCACCAGCCTGCTCGTCCCGGCCGGGGACGGCTTCGACGACGCCGTCGAACTCCTCGCCGACGCCGTCACCGCGCTCTCCCGCTCCCACACCCCCTCCGCCCGCTCGATCCTCCTCGCCCTCACCGTCCCCGGCGACGAACTGCGCTGGCACCGCGAACCGTCCGGCCCCGCCGGGGCCACCCCCTGGGACGAGGCCGAGCGGCTCCGGCGGGCCGCCCGCGGGATGCTCGCCGCCGGCGCCAAGGCCGCCCGGACCAGGGCCGGCTACTTCGGCGCCCGGCTGGACGCCCTCGCCGAGGACTTCCTGGACCGCGTCCTGTTGGTCGAACAGGGCGCCGAGCTCACCGCCCACACCCCCGCCCCCGAGGGCCGCGCCGCCGTCACCACCCTGGTCCGAGCCCTGGAGGCACTGCGCGACGCCGTCGACTACCGCCGGGTCAGCGGCGGGCCCGAGGCCTTCGGGAACGCCGTCCGGGCCGGGGTCAGCCGGGAGCTCGTCCGGTCCGTCGAGGAGCTGGTGCGCGACGCGACGGCCGCCCGGCTCAGCGTCGCCTGGTCGCCGGCCGCCGGGACCCCGGGCGGCTTCGGGGACCGCCGGATCGACCTCGACTTCTCGCCCGGCGACCTGCCCGCCCTGGCGGAGGCCGCCGAGCTGCTGGAACGGATCGAGCCCGCCGTCGACGTCACCGTGGTCGGCGTGGTCACCCGGCTCAAGCGCGCCGACCCGGCCGGTCCCGGCTCGGTACGACTGCGGGTGCTCACCGGCGCCGAGGTCCGCGAGCTCAAGCTCCGCCTGCCCGACCCCGACTACCGGCTCGCCGCCGAGGCCCACCTCGCGGGCCTGCCGGTCCGGGTCTCCGGCCGGCTGGAGCGGCACGGCGGCTTCCGCAGGCTGACCCGCCCGCACGGACTGGAACTCCGCGGCTGGGAGGAAGGGGACCGCGAGCGGCTGCTGAAGGCGCTCGGGGAGAAGGCGGAGCGGGAGGGGGAAGGGGCGTAGGTGGACGGCGGGGGCGGCGCTCTCGGTACCATCGTCACGCGCAGCGCAGTGTTGCGCCCTCTGAAATCCAGCACGTCAGGAGAGACCGGTGACGGACGTCCGGGTAATCATCAGCCGCGAACCCGATCGGGAAGAGCGCGTGGTGACGACGGGCACCACGGCCGCCGAGCTCTTCGCCGACGACCGCTCGATCATCGCCGCCCGCGTCGGCGGCCAGCTCAAGGACCTCGCCTACGCCGTCCAGGACGGCGACGAGGTCGAGCCGGTCGAGATCGGCAGCAAGGACGGCCTCGACATCCTGCGCCACTCCACCGCGCACGTCATGGCCCAGGCCGTGCAGCAGCTCTACCCCGAGGCCAAGCTGGGCATCGGCCCGCCGGTCAAGGACGGTTTCTACTACGACTTCGATGTCGAGAAGCCCTTCCACCCCGATGACCTCAAGGCCATCGAGAAGAAGATGCAGGAGATCATCAAGCGCGGGCAGAAGTTCTCCCGCCGCGTGGTCACCGACGAGTCCGCCCGCGAGGAGCTGGCCGCCGAGCCGTACAAGCTCGAACTGATCGGCCTCAAGGGTTCCGCCGCCACCGCCGGCGAGGGCGCCGACGTCGAGGTCGGCGCCGGCGAGCTCACCATCTACGACAACCTGGACGCCAAGACCGGCGAGCAGTGCTGGGGCGACCTCTGCCGCGGCCCGCACCTGCCCAGCACCCGGAACATCCCGGCGTTCAAGCTGATGCGCAACGCGGCCGCCTACTGGCGCGGCAGCGAGAAGAACCCCATGCTGCAGCGTATCTACGGCACCGCCTGGCCGACCAAGGACGAGCTCAAGGCCCACCTCGACTTCCTCGTCGAGGCCGAGAAGCGCGACCACCGCAAGCTCGGCAACGAGCTCGACCTCTTCTCCATCCCGGAGGAGATCGGCTCCGGTCTCGCCGTCTTCCACCCCAAGGGCGGCGTCATCCGCCGGGCGATGGAGGACTACTCGCGCAAGCGGCACGAGGAGGAGGGCTACGAGTTCGTCTACACCCCGCACGCCACCAAGGGGAAGCTCTTCGAGAAGAGCGGCCACCTCGACTGGTACGCGGACGGTATGTACCCGCCCATGCAGCTCGACGAGGGCGTGGACTACTACCTCAAGCCGATGAACTGCCCGATGCACAACCTGATCTTCGACGCGCGCGGCCGCTCGTACCGTGAACTGCCGCTGCGCCTCTTCGAGTTCGGGACGGTGTACCGCTACGAGAAGTCCGGCGTCGTGCACGGCCTGACCCGTGCCCGCGGCTTCACGCAGGACGACGCGCACATCTACTGCACCCGTGAGCAGATGGCGGAGGAGCTCGACTCCACGCTGACCTTCGTGCTCAACCTGCTCCGCGACTACGGTCTGACCGACTTCTACCTGGAGCTGTCGACCAAGGACCCGGTCAAGTACGTCGGCAGCGACGAGACCTGGGAGGAGGCCACCCGCGTCCTGGCGAGCGTGGCCGAGAAGCAGGGCCTGCCGCTGGTCCCGGACCCGGGCGGCGCGGCCTTCTACGGCCCGAAGATCTCGGTGCAGGCGAAGGACGCCATCGGCCGTACCTGGCAGATGAGCACCATCCAGCTGGACTTCAACCTGCCCGAGCGCTTCGACCTGGAGTACACCGCGGCGGACGGCTCGCGCCAGCGGCCGGTCATGATCCACCGGGCGCTGTTCGGCTCGATCGAGCGCTTCTTCGCGGTGCTGCTGGAGCACTACGCCGGCGCCATGCCGCCGTGGCTGGCCCCGGTCACCGTGACCGGCATCCCGATCACCGACGAGCACGTGCCGTACCTGCTGGAGGTCGCGGCCGAGCTGAAGAAGCACGGGATCCGGGTCGAGGTGGACACCTCGGACGACCGCATGCAGAAGAAGATCAGGAACGCACAGAAGACCAAGGTGCCGTTCATGCTGATCGCCGGCAACGACGACGTCGAGGCGGGCGCGGTGTCGTTCCGCTACCGCAACGGCGAGCAGAAGAACGGCGTTCCGCTGGCGGACGCGGTTCAGGAGATCGTGGACGCGGTGAAGAGTCGCATCCAGGTGTGAGTTCGGCCCCGCCCGAGCGGGGACGGCGCGGGGCAGGCTCTCGACGAGTCTGCCCCGCGCGGCTTTGCAAGCACCGTCGGGCGAATATGCTGATCAGCATGACGACTGAGCCGGAACTTCAGCGGGGCGTCGGTGAGCCGGACGGCTTCCGCCGCCTGTGGACGCCTCATCGGATGGCGTACATCCAGGGTGAGAACAAGCCCACCGGCCCGGCTCCGGACGACGGTTGTCCGTTCTGCTCGATCCCGTCCCTGAGCGACGAGGACGGGCTGATCATCGCCCGGGGGAGTGCCGTGTTCGCGGTGCTGAACCTGTACCCGTACAACGGCGGGCACCTGATGGTGGTCCCGTACCGGCACGTCGCCGACTACACCGACCTGGACGAGGCCGAGACGGCCGAGCTGGCGGACTTCACCAAGAAGGCGATGACGGCGCTGCGGGCGGCCTCCGGGGCGCACGGGTTCAACATCGGGATGAACCAGGGCGCGGCGGCCGGGGCCGGGATCGCGGCGCACCTGCACCAGCACGTGGTGCCGCGCTGGGGCGGGGACACCAACTTCATGCCGGTGGTCGGCCACACCAAGGTGCTGCCGCAGCTGCTGGCGGACACCCGGAAGATGCTGGCCGAGGCCTGGCCGCAGGGCTGATCCGAGGAACGACGCGGGAGGGCCCCACCGAGATCCTCGGTGGGGCCCTCCCGCATGCGCTGCGCCGGATCAGCCGGCGTTGAAGGTGTCGACGTCGTAGGGGCGGGGGCTCTGCGCCTCGGACTTGATGATCGAGGTGCGGTTCTTGAAGAAGCGGTCGGCGTCCAGGTCGTGCTCCTCCAGGAACTCCAGCGTGGCGGCGTGGACCGCCGCGAGCACCGGGACGGCGGCGTTCTGGGCGTTGTCGACCATGGAGCGGTTCTCCCAGGCGCGGCCGGCCCAGATGTGCCGCAGCCCGAAGGGCTCGGGCAGGCCGAGTCCGCCGCCGAGCCAGCCGAGCAGGCCGGGCATCCGGTAGAAGGGGGCGCGGACGGCCTGGCGGACGACCTCGTCGTTGTCGATCAGGGGGAGCTTGACGGTGCGCTCCTCCCAGAACCGCACGGTCTTGGCGACCGACTTCTCCTTGTCCTTGGGCTTGTCGAAGAAGACGCCCTTGACCGGGCCGAGCGCGTAGCCGGACACGGTGATGTTCAGGACGTTGGCGAGCAGGGTGACGGTGACGGTGAAGGTGAGGACCAGCTTGCCGTCGTGGGTGATGAACTGGGTGGCGAGGTAGTGCCGGGGGCCGCCGGAGAAGGTCTGCTTGTCGGCGACGCTCTGCACGGCGAAGTCGCGCATCCGGTCGCCGTCCATGTCGGCGTTGCCGGGGCGGCTGATCTCGTCGGCGCCCTCGCCGATGTCGAAGACCACCCACTGCTTGATGGCGACGTTGGGCATGCCGCTGTTGGCGACGTGGCTGACGCCGAGCCCCTTGAGGTGGGAGGAGATCCGGCGGATCAGGTCCCAGGGGTGGAAGGCGCGGAAGTCGGCGTGGCCCTCCGCGGGGTGGAGGGTGTCGGCGAGGCGCCATTCGCCCCAGCGGCGGCCGGCACCGAGGATGCCCTTGGGGCCGGCGTAGTGGTGGATGTTGGTCTCCTGCTCGGCGTCCAGGCGGCCGAGCTTGTCGCGCAGGTCGGCGGCCTTCTTGTCGAGGTCGTCCCGGGGGACGGCCTTGGCGACCGAGGCGGCCACCACGCTGCCCTCGACCAGCGCCTGCCAGCGGGAGCGCAGGTCCTTGGCGGAGCGCTCGACGATCCGGCGGGCGAGGTACCAGCCGACGACCGGGGCGAGCATGGTCACGCGCAGGTAGACGCCGATGAAGCCGCTGGCCGGCGGGCGCAGCGCGAGCAGGACGGCGAGGGCGGCGGCCGCGGCGAGCACGATGCCGCCGTAGACGGCCGCGTTCTTCGGGTTGTCCCGCTTGAGCCAGGCGCGGAGCTGGAAGGCGCCGAGCCAGACCAGGGTGCCGGGGAGGAAGAGCACGCCGGTGGCGATGGAGACGGTGCTGAGTTGCCGGTCGCGGGTGTTGCGCAGTTCCTCGGCGGCCAGGCAGTGTTCGACGACCTGGCGGGTGTCGACTCCGAAGGCCGGGACGATGGGCTTGCGGCCGCCGCCCAGGGCACGGGAGATCAGCGCCTTGCTGAAGGCCTCGCCGAGGTTGGGGCGGAAGAGCGCGAAGCGGCCCTTCTTCTCGGTGGCGTCGGTGACGGCGCCGACGAAGCCCTTGATCTCGCCGTCGCGGTACGCGGTCGAGGAGAGTCCCTGGGTGATGGCGGTCTGCGGGCCGGCGTCGGTCCGGGGTATCTGCGCACCCGGGGTCATGTCGAGTGTGGTCACGGTGGCGTCCCCTCCTCCCCTTGTCAGCGGCAGGTTACCGTGCCGTGGCACCCCCGCGCGGATGATCGTCTGAAGTACCGTCACCGGAGGCCTGAGGGGCATGATGCCCAGCTTCGGGCGGGTCGATACCCGTCGGGAGGTGGATGGGGGAGGTGGGGCAGGATGGACGGTGGGAGCGAGGAAAGGGGAGCGGCCGTGAAGGATCCGGTGCTGGTCTACGACGGGGACTGTTCGTTCTGTTCGTCCTGCGTGCGCTGGTCGGAGCGGTACCTGCGGCAGACGCTGGCCTCGGGGGGCTGGGAGGCGGTGCCGTTCCAGTTCGCGGATCTGGCGGGCCTGGACGGGCACGCGGGCGGCCGGGGTGAGGTGTCGGCGGAGCGGGCGGAGCGCGAGGTGCTCTGGGTGACGCCGAGCGGCCGGGTGTACGGGGGCGCGCAGGCGGTTGCGCGGCTTCTGATGCGCTCCGGCGGGGTGTGGGCATACCTGGGCGCTGTGTTGACGGCGGCGCCGGTGCGGCCGCTCGCGGGGCTGGCCTACCGCTGGGTGGCGCGCAACCGGCACCGGATGCCGGGGGGGACGGCGGCGTGCGAGCTGCCGGCCCGCAAGCCCGTCCGGCCGTGAGACCGTCCGGCCGTGGGGCCGCTCAGTCGGTGTAGCGCTGGGCGAGGGCGGGCGGCATGGGTTCGTGGCGCAGGTAGGCGCGGGAGAACTCGGCGGTGCCGTGGGTGAGCGAGCGCAGGTCGATCGGGTAGCGGGCGAGTTCGAGTTCGGGGACCTCGGCGCGCAGCAGGGTGAGGCCGGTGCCGCCGGTCTCGCTGCCGAGGACGCGGCCGCGGCGGGCGGAGAGGTCGCCGAGGACGGCGCCGAGGTAGTCGTCGGGGAGCAGGACGCTGACGGCGGCGACGGGTTCGAGCAGGCGGATGACGGCGTGCTCGGCGGCGTCGCGCAGGGCGAGGGCGGCGGCGTTCTGGAAGGACGCGTCGGAGGAGTCGACGGAGTGCGCCTTGCCGTCGGTGAGGGTGACCCGGACGTCGACGAGCGGGTACCCGGTGGTGACGCCCTTGGCGAGCTGGGCGCGGACGCCCTTCTCGACGGAGGGGATGAAGTGCTTGGGGACGGAGCCGCCGACGACGTGTTCCTGGAACTCGAAGCCGGAGCCGGCGGGGAGCGGTTCGACCTCCAGGTCGCAGATGGCGTACTGGCCGTGGCCGCCGGACTGCTTGACCAGGCGGCCGTGGCCGGCGGCGGCGGTGCCGAAGGTCTCGCGCAGGGCGACCTTGGGTTCGACGGTGTCGACGTGGACGCCGTGGCGGGTGCGGAGGCGGTCGAGGACGACGTCGGCGTGGGCCTCGCCGGTGCACCAGAGGACGAGCTGGTGGGTGTCGGGGTTCTGTTCCAGGCGTAGCGCCGGGTCCTCGGCGGTGAGGCGGGCGAGGGCCTGGGAGAGCTTGTCGTCGTCGGCCTTGCTGTGGGCCTCGACGGCGATCGGGAGGAGCGGTTCGGGGAGGGTCCAGCCGTCGAGGGCGACGGGGTGGCCGGGGTCGTGGACGGTGTCGCCGGCGCGGGCGGTGGTGAGTTTGGCGGCGCAGACGAGGTCGCCGGCGACGGCGTGCGGGACGGGGCGCTGCGCCTTGCCGAAGGGGCTGGTGAGGCCGGTGACGCGTTCGTCGCCGTTCTGGTCGGCGGTGTGGGCGGGGCCGACGAGGTGGATCCTGGTGTCGGGGCGCAGGGTGCCGGCGTACAGGCGCAGCAGGCTGATCCGTCCGACGTAGGCGTCGCCGGTGACGCGGACGACCTGGGCGGCGAGCGGGGCGTCGGGGTCGCACTCGGGGGCGGGGCGGGTGCGTTCGGTGGGGTCGGGGAAGGTGTGCGCGACGAGGTCGAGGAGTTCGGCGGCGCCGAGGCCGTTCTCGCTGGTGGGGACGGCGGGGTGGAGGGCGCAGGAGAGGACCTCGCGGCGCAGGCCGGCTTCGAGGGAGTCGGTGTCGAGGGTGTCGCCGGAGAGGTAGCGCTCCATGAGGGTGTCGTCCTGGCCGGAGATCGCTTCGACGAGGCTGTCGTGGGCGGGCGCGGTGTCGGGCAGGGGGTCGGCGTCGCCGTAGGTGTCGCCGGTGAGGAGGTCGACGCTGCCGTCGGGGTGTCCGTCGTGGTGGACGGGCAGGAAGAGCGGGCGCAGGGTGTCCGGGCCGAGTCCGAAGGCGTCGTGGCAGGCGGTGAGGATGTCGTCGAAGCCGGTGTGGGCGAGGTCGAGCTTGGCGACGGCGATGGCGCGGGGGATGCCCTCGGCGGCGCATTCGCGCCACAGGGCGCGGGTGGGGGCGGTGACCGGGTCGGTGGCGGAGACGACGAAGACGGCGGCGTCGGCGGCGTGCAGGGCGGCGCGCAGGTCGGCGGCGAAGTCGGGGTGGCCGGGCGGGTCGATCAGGTTGATCTTGACGCCCTTCCATTCGAGCGGGAGGAGCGAGAGCTGGACGGAGCGCTGCTGCTGGTGCTCGATGTCCTCGTGGTCGGAGACGGTCGTGCCGTCGGTGACGCGGCCGGCCCGGCCGGTGGCGCCGGCGGCGAGGGCGAGGGATTCGGCGAGGGTGGTCTTGCCCACACCGCTGGGGCCGATGAGGACGACGTTGCGCAGGTCCTTCGGGCCGGTGACGGCGGGTGCCTGGCCGGCTCGTGCCGTGCTGCGGTCGGGCATCGGGGTCTCCTCCCGTGGCGCCGAGGCTTGTCCATCGCAGTCTAGGGTCGGGTCCTGCGGGGCGCGTGTCGTACGGCCGATCGGTGATCGTGCGTGTGCGCGGCGTGGCGGGGGCGACGTCCGGCGGTGCGTGCGCCGGAGCGTGTCCTCGGCCTGGCTACGATGGGTGGGCCGGACGGGCTGATCCGCCCGGCCGTCTGCCGCGCGTTCTGCGCCAGGCGGGTATCTGGGAGATCGGAGCGGCTGGGAAGGCCATGCTCAACAAATACGCGCGTGCCTTCTTCACACGTGTCCTGACCCCGTTCGCCGCGTTCCTGATCCGGCTGGGCGTGAGCCCGGACGCCGTGACGCTGATCGGTACCGCCGGCTCGGTGGCCGGTGCGCTGGTGTTCTTCCCGCGCGGGGAGTTCTTCTGGGGCACCATCACGATCACGCTGTTCATCTTCTCGGACCTGGTGGACGGGAACATGGCCCGCCAGCTGGGCCGGAGCACGAAGTGGGGGGCGTTCCTCGACTCCACCCTGGACCGGGTCGCCGATGCGGCGATCTTCGGCGGTCTGGCGATGTGGTACGCGGGCAAGGGTGACAACAACCTGCTCTGTGCGGTGGCGATCTTCTGCCTGGCGAGCGGTCTGGTGGTGTCGTACACGAAGGCGCGGGCGGAGAGCCAGGGCCTGCCGTGCGACGTGTCGGGGCTGGTGGAGCGGGCCGAGCGGCTGGTGGCCAGCCTGGTGGCGGCCGGGGTCGCGGGTCTGCACAAATTCGGTGTGCCGTACGTGGAGTGGCTGCTGCCGGTGGCGCTGTGGCTGGTGGCGGCGGGCAGCCTGGTGACGGTGTTCCAGCGGATGCTGACCGTGCGCCGGGAGGCGTTCGAGGCCGACCGAGCGGCGGCCGGGAGCTGATGGGGGGCGTCCTGCGGTGACGGACCGACTGGTGTACTGGGCGTACGCGCTGGGGTGGGGGCTGCTGAAGCACCTGCCGGAGCGGGTGGCCCGGGGGCTGTTCGACCGGCTGGCGGACTACGCGTGGCGCAAGCGCGGCAAGCGGGTGCTCCAGCTGGAGGCGAATCTGCGCCGGGTCCGTCCGGGCCTGGACGAGGCCGCGGTGCGGGAGTTGTCCCGGGCCGGGATGCGCTCGTACCTGCGGTACTGGATGGAGTCGTTCCGGCTGCCGGTGTGGAGCCGGGAGCGGGTGGCCCGGGACGTCCAGGTGGAGGGCTTCGAGCATCTGCGGGAGTCGTTGGAGGCAAGGCGGGGCGCGGTGATAGCGCTGCCGCACATGGGCAACTGGGACCTCGCGGGGGCCTGGGTGGCGCAGCAGGGCTACCCGTTCACCACCGTCGCGGAGCGGTTGAAGCCGGAGCGGCTGTTCGACCGGTTCGTGGCGTTCCGGGAGGGCCTGGGCATGGAGGTCCTGGCGCTGACCGGCGGTTCGGTGAACGTGATCGGCACGCTGGCGCGGCGGTTGCGCGAGGGCCGGCTGGTCTGCCTGGTGGGGGACCGGGACCTGTCGGAGGCGGGCATCGGGGTGTCGTTCTTCGGTGAGCCGACCCGGATGCCGGCCGGTCCGGCGGCGCTGTGCCAGCGCACCGGGGCGGCGCTGCTGCCGGTGACGCTCTGGTACGACGGCCCGGTGCTGCGGGCGCGGATCCATCCCGAGGTGCCGGTGCCCGAGGAGGGCGACCGCAAGGAGCGCACCCGGGTGATGACCCAGGCGATGGCGCAGCTGTGGGAGCGGAGCATCCGCGAGCACCCGCAGGACTGGCACATGCTGCAGAAGTTCTGGCTGGCAGACCTGCCGGTCCGTGAGACGGTGAAGGCGGCGCCCGCGGAGCGCGCGGAGGCGCTCCCGGAGCCCGCGGCCGAGGCCTCCGGGTCCTGAGCCGTTCCGTCCTGCCCGCACCACTGTCCGAAGGAGCTCGAGGAACCCGTGAAGATCGGCATCGTCTGCCC
Organism: Kitasatospora sp. NPDC058048; assembly: GCF_042885555.1. Classification (NCBI taxonomy): domain Bacteria; kingdom Bacillati; phylum Actinomycetota; class Actinomycetes; order Kitasatosporales; family Streptomycetaceae; genus Kitasatospora; species Kitasatospora sp. NPDC058048. Next base: position 19,061 of record NZ_JBHVRT010000021.1, read on the forward strand.
GTACGACTGGGACGTCCCCGGTGGGGTGCAGTTCCACATCCGGGACCTGGCCGAGCACCTGATCGGTCTGGGGCACGAGGTGTCGGTGCTGGCGCCGGCCGAGGACGACGAGGCGCTGCCGCCGTACGTGGTCCCGGCCGGGCGGTCGGTGGCGGTGCCGTACAACGGGTCGGTGGCGCGGCTGAGTTTCGGGATCCTGTCGGCGGCCCGGGTGCGGCGCTGGCTGCACGACGGGCGCTTCGACATCCTGCACGTGCACGAGCCGGCCGCGCCGAGTCTGTCGATGCTGGCCGCCTGGTCGGCGACCGGGCCGATGGTGGGGACCTTCCACACCTCCAACCCGCGTTCGCGGGTGATGATCGCGGCCTCGCCGATCCTCCAGCCGGGGCTGGAGAAGATGCGGGCCCGGATCGCGGTGTCGGAGTACGCCCGGCGCACCCTGGTGGAGCACCTGGGCGGGGACGCGGTGGTGATCCCGAACGGCGTGGACGTGGGGTTCTTCGCGGCGGCCGAGCCGGACGAGCGGTGGACCGGCGGCGCGGCGAAGGGGGAGCCGGGCACGATCGGCTTCATCGGCCGGATCAACGAGCCGCGCAAGGGCCTGCCGACGCTGCTGGCGGCGCTGCCGGGGATCCTGGCGGAGCGGCCGGGGGTGCGGCTGCTGGTGGCGGGCAAGGGCGACGAGGAGGAGGCCGTCGCGGGCCTGGCGCCCGAGGTGCGCCGGCAGGTGGAGTTCCTCGGCATGGTGAGCGACCGGGACAAGGCCCGGTTGCTGCGCAGCGTGGACCTGTACGTGGCGCCGAACACCGGGGGCGAGAGCTTCGGGATCATCCTGGTCGAGGCGATGTCGGCGGGCGCGCCGGTGCTGGCGAGCGATCTGGACGCGTTCAAGCAGGTGCTGGACGGCGGGGACGCGGGCGAGCTGTTCCCGGTGGAGGACGCGGACGCGCTGGCCCGTACGGCGCTGCGGCTGCTGGGTGATCCGGCGCGGCTGGAGGAGCTGCGGGAGGCGGCCTCGCGGCACGTGCGGCGGTTCGACTGGTCGACGGTGGGCGCGGACATCCTGGCGGTGTACGAGACGGTGACGGCCGGCGAGGCGGCGGTGGTCGAGGAGGACGTGCGCGGCGGGCGGCGTCGGTTCGGGCTGGCCCGGGACTGATCCGCCGCGGCGGTTCGGGCCGGTCCGGGACCGGTCCCGGGCGGCGGGCCGGGGTGCCGGTGGCGTTAGGGTCGGACGTCCGTACCACTGCGATCCACGGGGGCAACGATGCCGCAGATCTCCGTCGACTACTCGGCCGGCCTGGCCGGAACCTTCGACCGCCGGGGCCTCGGCCTGGCGATCAACCGGCTGGCGGAGGCGACGATCGACGCGAAGCCGGAGTCCTGCAAGACGGTGTTCCGGCAGGGCGAGGTGCTGGTGGTCGGTACCAGCGGGGCGGCCGCCGACGCCCAGGTGTTCGTGGAGTTCCAGATCTTCCCGGGCCGTTCGCCGGAGGCGAAGGCGGCGCTGAGCGAGGGTGTGCTGGCGCTGCTGGCGCAGTACGTCCGGCCGCGGCCGGGTACCCGGCTTTTCACGGCGGTGAACGTCGCGGACATCGACCGGGAGAGTTACCGGAGTGCGACCGCCCAGGGCTGAACCGGTGACACCCGGTAACGTAGCGGCCCGTGACTACCTGGATCTGGGCCGGCGTGGCCGTGGTGCTGTTCGGCATGTACCTGAGTTGGACGGCCGGTCGTCTGGACCGGCTGCACGCCCGGATCGACGCCGCGCGGGCGGCGCTGGACGCGCAGCTGGTCCGCCGGGCCTCGGTGGCGTTGGAGCTGGCGACGTCCTCGTTGCTGGATCCGGCGGCCTCGCTGCTGCTGCTGGACGCGGCGCACGCGGCCCGGCAGGCCGATGACGAGCAGCGCGAGGTGGCGGAGAGCCAGCTGAGCCTGGCGCTGCGGGCGGTGTTCGAGGAGCCGGAGCAGATGGCGGCGCTGGCGGCCGAGCCGGGTGGCGAGGACGCGGTTCGTGATCTGACGGCCGCGGTGCGGCGGGTGCCGATGGCCCGCCGGTTCCACAACGACGCGGTGCGGGCGGCCCGGGCGGTGCGCGAGCACCGGCTGGTGCGGTACTTCCGGCTGGCGGGCAAGGCGCCCTTCCCGCTGGCGTTCGAAATGGACGATGCCCCGCCGCCCGCTCTCACACCCGAAGGGGCACCTGCTTAAGGTGTCCCCCGGATACGGCCCGTTTGTCGTGTCCCGTCGTCCTGGCTGGACTTGGTGGCGCATGGTTGGGTCACCCGTTCTGCCTACCATAGGGCGATAGCACTGATTCATCTTCGAGTGAGGTCTCACGTGTCCACCACCCCCACCACCGCAGACCAGCCGCAGATCGGCACCGCCCGGGTCAAGCGCGGCATGGCCGAGCAGCTCAAGGGCGGTGTGATCATGGACGTGGTCAACGCCGAGCAGGCCAAGATCGCCGAGGACGCCGGCGCGGTCGCCGTCATGGCCCTGGAGCGGGTCCCCGCGGACATCCGCAAGGACGGCGGCGTGGCCCGCATGTCCGACCCGAACATGATCGAGGAGATCATCGCCGCGGTCTCCATCCCGGTGATGGCCAAGTCCCGCATCGGCCACTTCGTCGAGGCCCAGGTGCTCCAGTCGCTGGGCGTCGACTACATCGACGAGTCCGAGGTGCTGACCCCGGCCGACGAGGTCAACCACTCGGACAAGTTCGCCTTCACCACCCCCTTCGTCTGCGGCGCCACCAACCTGGGCGAGGCCCTGCGCCGCATCGCCGAGGGCGCGGCCATGATCCGCTCGAAGGGCGAGGCCGGCACCGGCAACGTCGTCGAGGCCGTCCGCCACCTGCGCCAGATCAAGAACGAGATCGGCCAGCTGCGCGCCCTGGACAACAACGAGCTGTACGCCGCCGCCAAGGAGCTGCGCGCCCCGTACGAGCTGGTCAAGGAGGTCGCCGAGCTCGGCAAGCTGCCGGTCGTGCTGTTCTCCGCCGGTGGCGTCGCCACCCCGGCCGACGCCGCGCTGATGCGCCAGCTGGGCGCCGAGGGCGTCTTCGTCGGCTCCGGCATCTTCAAGTCGGGCGACCCGGCCAAGCGCGCCGCCGCCATCGTGAAGGCCACCACCTTCTTCGACGACCCGAAGGTCATCGCGGACGCGTCGCGCAACCTGGGCGAGGCCATGGTCGGCATCAACTGCGACACCCTCCCGGAGACCGAGCGCTACGCCAAGCGCGGCTGGTAGTCGCCCGGTAGTCCTGGGCCGGCCCGCCGCAGCGCCTCGGCGCGCGGCGGGCCGCGCCACGTAGTCCGTCGTAACGATCGATAGAGGTTGAAGACCGTGAGCACTCCTGTCATCGGCGTCCTCGCCCTCCAGGGCGACGTCCGCGAGCACCTGGTGGCGCTGGCCGAGGCCGACGCGCTCGCCCGTCCGGTGCGCCGCGCCGAGGAGCTGGCCGAGGTCGACGCGCTGGTGATCCCCGGCGGGGAGTCCACCACCATGTCCAAGCTGGCGCTGCTGTTCGGCGTGATGGACCCGCTGCGCGAGCGGGTCGCCGCCGGGATGCCGGTCTACGGCACCTGCGCGGGCATGATCATGCTGGCGGACAAGATCCTGGACGGCCGCGAGGACCAGGAGACCGTCGGCGGCATCGACATGACGGTGCGCCGCAACGCCTTCGGGCGCCAGAACGAGTCCTTCGAGTCCGGGATCGACTTCACGGGCCTGGCCGACGCGCCGGTGCACGGCGTCTTCATCCGCGCCCCCTGGGTCGAGTCGGTCGGCGCGGGCGTCGAGGTGCTGGCCGAGCTGCCCGCCGCGGACGGCCCGGAGAGCCGGATCGTGGCGGTGCGCCAGGGCAACCTGCTCGCCACCTCCTTCCACCCGGAGCTGACCGGCGACCACCGGGTGCACGCGTACTTCGTGCGGATGGTCGAGGAGCACCTCGCCGGGGACGCGCGCTGACGGCGTCGACCACGCGCTGACCGTGTGCGCTTCACCGGTGACGACACCGGTAAGATCTCATCTGTTCATTTCCCTTTGGCGACGTAAAGGAGCTGGCGATGTCCGGCCACTCTAAGTGGGCTACCACCAAGCACAAGAAGGCCGTGATCGACGCCAAGCGCGGCAAGCTCTTCGCCAAGATGATCAAGAACATCGAGGTGGCGGCGCGCACGGGCGGTCCCGACCCGGCGGGCAACCCGACCCTCTACGACGCCATCCAGAAGGCCAAGAAGAGCTCGGTCCCGATCGACAACATCAACCGCGCCGTCAAGCGCGGTGGCGGTCTGGAGGCCGGCGGCGCCGACTACCAGACCATCATGTACGAGGGCTACGGCCCGAACGGCGTCGCGGTCCTGATCGAGTGCCTCACCGACAACCGCAACCGCGCGGCCTCCGACGTGCGCGTCGCGATGACCCGCAACGGCGGCTCGATGGCCGACCCGGGCTCGGTGTCGTACCTGTTCACCCGCAAGGGTGTCGTCATCGTCCCCAAGGCCGACGGCGTGGACGAGGACAAGCTGTTCGAGGTCGTCCTCGACCAGGAGCCGGAGGAGATCAACGACCTCGGCGACTCGTTCGAGATCGTCTCCGAGGCCTCGAAGATGGTCGCCGTGCGCACCGCGCTGGTCGACGCCGGCGTCGACTACGACTCGGCCGAGGCCAACTTCCTCCCCAGCATGCAGGTCGAGCTGGACGTCGACGGCGCCCGCAAGATCCTCAAGCTGATCGACGCCCTGGAGGACAGCGACGACGTGCAGAACGTCTTCGCCAACTTCGACATCTCCGACGAGGTCGGCGCGCAGCTCGACGCCGAGTGATCACCGCTCAGTGATCGTCGGTGAGTGACCGTTCTCACTGCCCGGCCCGGTGGTCTCTGGACCACCGGGCCGGTGTCGTCGGTCGGGTTGTCGGACCCGGGCGGTAGCCTGCGGAGGTCCTTCGTGGCGAGTGACAGGGAGACGGGCGAGTGGTGCGGGTACTGGGCGTGGACCCGGGGCTGACCAGGTGCGGGGTCGGCGTGGTCGAGGGTGCGCCGGGCCGGCCGCTGCGGATGGCCGGGGTCGGCGTGGTGCGCACCCCCGCCGAGGCCGAGATCGGGGAGCGGCTGCTCCAGGTCGAGCAGGGCATCGAGGCCTGGCTGGACGAGCACCGGCCCGACCTGGTCGCCGTCGAGCGGGTCTTCGCCCAGCACAACGTCCGCACCGTGATGGGCACCGCCCAGGCCAGCGCCGTCGCGATGCTCTGCGCCACCCGGCGCGGCATCCCCGTCACCCTGCACACCCCCAGCGAGGTCAAGGCCGCCGTCACCGGCTCCGGCCGGGCCGACAAGGCGCAGGTCACGGCCATGGTGCAGCGCCTGCTGCGGCTGGACGCGCCGCCCAAGCCGGCCGACGCCGCCGACGCGTTGGCGCTGGCCATCTGCCACATCTGGCGCGGCGGGGCGACCAACCGGCTGGAGGCCGCCGTCCGGGCCGCCCGCGCCACCCCCCGCTCCACTCCTCCGAAAGGCACCGTCCGATGATCGCCTTCGTGCAAGGGCCCGTGGCGGCCATCTCCTCCGGGACCGCGGTGGTCGAGGTCGGCGGGGTGGGCATGGCCGTGCAGTGCACCCCGAACACGCTGGCCGGGCTGCGGCTGGGCGAGCCGGCCCGGCTGGCCACCTCGCTGGTGGTCCGGGAGGACTCGCTGACCCTGTTCGGCTTCGCGGACGACGACGAGCGCGGCGTGTTCGAGATCCTCCAGGCCGCGCCCGGCGTCGGCCCCAAGCTCGCGCAGGCGATCCTCGGGGTGCACAGCCCCGACGCGCTGCGCGCCGCGGTCGCGGGCGGCGACGAGAAGGCGCTGGTCGCGGTGCCGGGCATCGGCAAGGCCAAGGCGGCCAAGCTGCTGCTGGAGTACAAGGACAAACTCGGCGCCCCGCACGGCGCCGTCCCGGCGCAGAAGCCGATCGCCACCGGCCCGGCGCCGTGGAGCGATCAGCTGCACTCCGCGCTGACCGGCCTCGGGTACGCCCCGCGCGAGGCGGACGAGGCGGTCGCGGCCGTCACCCCGGAGGCCGAGGCGCAGGCGACGCCGGACGTCGGCGCCCTGCTCAGGCTCGCCCTGCGCGGCCTCAACCGGGCCCGCTGACCATCTGACGATCTGTCCATTTGTCGATACTGGAGACTCTGGAGCCCGCGACGATGTACGACCCGGAACCCGCCGACCGGCTGGTCACGGCCGCCGCCGACGGTGAGGACCAGGCGGTGGAGGCGGCGCTGCGCCCCAAGCTGCTGGACGAGTTCATCGGCCAGGAGCGGGTGCGCGAGCAGCTGTCGCTGGTGCTCCAGGCCGCCCGCAAGCGCGGCAGCGCGCCCGACCACGTGCTGCTGAGCGGGCCGCCCGGGCTCGGCAAGACCACCCTGTCCATGATCATCGCCGCCGAGCTGGGCGCGCCGATCCGGATCACCTCCGGCCCGGCCATCCAGCACGCCGGGGACCTCGCGGCGATCCTCTCCTCGCTCACCGAGGGCGAGGTGCTCTTCCTCGACGAGATCCACCGGATGTCCCGGCCGGCCGAGGAGATGCTCTACATGGCGATGGAGGACTTCCGGGTCGACGTCATCGTCGGCAAGGGCCCGGGCGCCACCGCCATCCCGCTGGAGCTGCCGCCGTTCACCCTGGTCGGCGCCACCACCCGGGCCGGCCTGCTGCCCCCGCCGCTGCGCGACCGCTTCGGCTTCACCGGGCACATGGAGTTCTACGCCCCGGCCGAGCTCCAGCGGGTGGTGCACCGCTCGGCCGCGCTGCTGGACGTGGAGATAGACCCGGCCGGCGCGGCCGAGATCGCCGGGCGCTCGCGCGGCACCCCGCGCATCGCCAACCGGCTGCTGCGCCGGGTCCGCGACTACGCCCAGGTCCGGCACGACGGGCAGGTCACCGTCGAGATCGCCGCCCAGGCGCTGGACGTCTACGAGGTGGACGCCCGCGGCCTGGACCGGCTGGACCGCGCGGTGCTGGACGCGCTGCTGCGGCTGTTCGGCGGCGGTCCGGTCGGCTTGTCGACACTGGCGGTCGCCGTGGGGGAGGAGTCCGAGACGGTCGAGGAGGTCGCCGAGCCGTTCCTGGTCCGCGAGGGCCTGCTCGCCCGCACCCCGCGCGGCCGGATCGCCACCGCCGCGGCCTGGCAGCACCTTGGTCTGACCCCACCGGTCCAGACCGTCCGCGGACGTGTTCCGGCGCAACCGGAGCTGCTCCCCGCCGAGGAAAGTTGACCGCCATCGGCTGAACGGGTGAGTCGGTCCGGTCGGTTCCCACCCGGCGCTTCCGTGGTGGCACACGGAGGAGCCGGGAGTGAGGTCCGGGGAAACTGTGCAGGCGGAGGCTCGCCACTTTCGGTGGCAGGATGCGATGCTTGGCGTTGTCCGATCGATTCGGGGTCGCCTAGACTCCGCCGGACCGCCCCTCTCACCTGACGGGCCGACCAATACCACACAGGCCGCCGGCCGGCGGCCCGTAAAGGACCCTGGCTGCAGTGAACCTCATCATCCTTCTCCTCCCGATCATCGCGATCGTGCTCATGTTCCGGTCGCAGAAGAAGCGCCAGTCGCAGATGCAGCAGATGCAGACCGCGCTGGAGCCGGGGGCCGGTGTGCGCACCATCGGCGGTCTTTACGCCCAGGTGAAGGCGGTCAACGACGAGACCGTCGAGCTGGAGATCGCGCCCGGCGTGGTCACCCACTTCACCAAGAGCGCCATCGCGGCCGTCCTGGACCCCCAGGAGTACGACGCGATCATCAACGGCCGCCCCGCCGATGACGAGCTGCCCGAGCCGGAGGCCGCCGACGCCGAGCCGGTCGAGGACAAGCCGCTGTCGCTCAGCAAGGACGGTGCCGAGAAGGGTGACGTCGAGGGCGGGGCTCCCGCGAGCAAGTAGTACGGACGGGCAACCCGCCCGGCCGCGCGGCGCAGTGCCGCGAGCCCACAGGACCTCAGGGCCGCAGAACCGCCGGACCCCTGTCCCGCCACGAGCCGGACGGGGGTCCGGTCGGGGAAGTGGCATGGACAGGGAGAAACGAGCAAGGTGGCAACACCCAAGTCGCGCCCGCGCGACGGCTACCCAGGGCGGGCGCTGGCCCTCATCCTGGTCGTCACCGTCGGACTGGTCGCCCTCATGTTCGGGACGGGCACCACCAAGCCCAGGCTCGGGATCGATCTCGCCGGTGGCACCAGCATCACGCTGACCGCGAAGTCGACCGATCCCAAGGCGATCAGCAAGTCCAACATGGACATCGCCACCGGGATCATCGAGCGCCGCGTCAACGGCATGGGTGTCTCCGAGGCGGAGGTCCAGACCCAGGGCGACAACACGATCATCGTGAACATCCCCAAGGGCGGAAACCAGCAGAACGCGGCGGACCAGGTGGGCACCACCGCCAAGCTGTTCTTCCGTCCGGTCCTGGCCGTGGCGCCCAGCGGCGTCACCGCTCCGCTGCCGACCGGAACCCCGTCCGCGGGCGCCACCGGCACCCCGGGGGCGACCCCGTCCGCCCCCGCGACCGGCAGCCCGTCCGCGAGCGCCACCAAGCAGGGCCGCCCCGCGAGCGAGGCCCTGGCTGCCGAGGGCGCCAGCCCGACCGCCGCCGCCACCGGCGCGAGCACCGCGCCCTCCGCCGCCGCCACCGGCGCCCCGAGTGCCGCGGCCACCCCGCCGAGCGCCGCCGACCTCACCGCCGCGATGACCCAGGGCACCGTGCCGCCGGAGCTGACCGCCGCGTTCGCCGCCCTGGACTGCTCCAAGCCCGAGGTCCGCACCGCCCAGACCGGCGCCGATGACAAGGCCGTCGTCGCCTGCTCGCAGAAGCCCGAGAACGGCTACTACGAGAAGCTCGCCCTCGGCCCCGTCGCCGTGAAGGGCTCGGACGTCTCCAAGGCCCAGCCGAGCCTCGACACCCAGTCGGGTGCGGGCTGGCAGGTCCAGCTGCAGTTCAACGGCACCGGCACCGACGACTTCACCAAGATCACCGGCCAGCTCGCCACCCAGGCCCCGCCGAACAACCAGTTCGCGATCGTGCTGGACAACCAGGTCGTCTCGCACCCCGAGGTCAAGAACGCGATTCCCGGCGGCAGCGCCGTGATCACCGGCCGGTTCACCCAGACCGAGGCGCAGGACCTGTCCAACGTGCTCGGCTACGGCGCCCTGCCGCTGGAGTTCGTCAAGAGCGACATCACCACCGTCTCCCCGGCGCTCGGCAGCGACCAGCTCAAGGCCGGCCTGGTGGCCGGCGCGATCGGCATGCTGCTGGTGGTCGCCTACTCGCTGGTCTACTACCGCGGCCTCGGCCTGGTCTCGATCGCCGGTCTGCTCGTCTCGGCGGCCCTGACCTACTCGATCATGAGCCTGCTCGGCAATGCGATCGGATTCGCGCTGAACCTGCCGGCGGTCTGCGGTGCGATCGTCGCGATCGGCATCACGGCGGACTCCTTCATCGTGTACTTCGAGCGCATCCGCGACGAGGTCCGCGAGGGCGCCCCGCTGCGCCCGGCGGTCCAGCGGGCCTGGCCGCGCGCCCGGCGCACCATCCTGGTCTCGGACTTCGTCTCCTTCCTCTGTGCCGCCGTGCTCTACGTGGTCTCGGTCGGCAAGGTCCAGGGCTTCGCGTTCACCCTGGGTCTGACCACGGCGCTCGACGTCGTGGTGATCTTCCTCTTCACCAAGCCGCTGATCACGCTGCTGGCCCGCCGCAAGTTCTTCCTGAACGGCCACCCGTGGTCCGGCCTGGACCCGAAGCGGCTGGGCGCCCGCCCGCCGCTGCGCAGCAGCCGTCGCCGTAACCCCTCCTCTGCCGCCGTGAAGGAGGCCTGACACCGTGTCACGCTTCTCCAACCTGGGCCACCGGCTCTACCAGGGTGAAGTCAGCTTCGACTTCGTCGGACGCCGCAAGCTCTGGTACTCCATCTCCGGCGTGATCGTGCTGGTCGCGGCGATCGGCCTGTCCATGGGCCTGCACCTGGGCATCGAGTTCAAGGGCGGCTCGGTCTACACCGTGGCCAAGCCCGGCCTGACGGTCTCCCAGGCACAGGAAACCGCGGACGGGGTCGTCTCCTCGCACCCGCTGGTGCAGTCGACCGACAACGGCAAGATCCGCATCCAGGTCAGCACCGAGGAGTCGAAGAGCTCCGACCAGATCCGCGCCGAGCTCTCGCAGAAGCTCGACGTGCCGCTGGACACCGTCGAGGCCCAGGTGATCGGCCCCAGCTGGGGCAAGCAGATCTCCCAGAAGGCACTCACCGGTCTGATCGTCTTCATGGTCCTGGTGACGGTCTACCTGGCGATCGCCTTCGAGTGGCGGATGGCGGTGTCCGCCCTGGTCGCCCTCATCCACGACCTCCTGATCACCATCGGCGTGTACGCCCTGGTGGGCTTCGAGGTCACCCCGGGTACGGTGATCGGCTTCCTGACCATCCTCGGGTACTCGCTCTACGACACGGTCGTCGTCTTCGACACCGTGAAGGAGAACACCAAGAACCTCACCAAGCAGAACAAGCTCACCTACAGCGAGGCCGCGAACGCGGGCCTCAACCAGACCCTGGTGCGCTCGCTCAACACCACCGTGGTGGCACTGCTTCCGGTCGCCGCACTGCTGTTCATCGGTGGCGGCCTCCTGGGCGCCGGCACCCTGAACGACATCTCGCTCGCGCTGTTCATCGGCCTCGCGGCCGGTGCCTACTCCTCGATCTGCGTCGCCACCCCGCTGCTGGCGCAGCTCAAGGAGGAGCAGCCGGAGATGAAGGCGCTGCGCAAGCGGGTCCTCCAGCACCGCGCCGCCGCGGCCGCCAAGGCCGAGGCCGCGGACGAGGAGCCGACGGGCGAGGAGCAGCCTGCGGGTATGGTCGGACAGCGTGGCCGCACGGCCGGCACCTCCCGTGCCAAGGGCCGTCCGTCCACCAAGCGCTGACCCCGACCACGACCCCGGGGCCCCACCAGACCGTGAAGGACACCACCGTGACCACCGCCGACACCGCACTGGCCGAGCTGCTGAACAGCCGGATCCGGGACGTCCCGGACTACCCGAAGCCGGGTGTGCTGTTCAAGGACATCGCGCCGCTGCTCGCCGACGCCGAGGCCTTCGGCGCCCTCACCCGGGCGCTGGCGGACCGGGCCGCGGAGCTCGGTGCGACCAAGGTGGTGGGCCTGGAGGCGCGTGGCTTCGTGCTGGCGGCCCCGGCGGCCTTCGCGGCCGGGCTCGGCTTCGTGCCGATCCGCAAGCAGGGCAAGCTGCCCGGCGAGGTGTTCCGGCGCTCGTACGAGCTGGAGTACGGCTCGGCGACGCTGGAGGTGCAGTGCGACGCCTTCGCGCCCGGTGAGCGGGTGCTGGTGGTGGACGACGTGCTGGCCACCGGTGGCACCATCGGCGCCTCGCTGGACCTGGTGAAGGAGGCCGGGGCCGAGCTGGCGGGCGTCGTGGTGCTGATGGAGCTGGGCTTCCTGGACGGCCGCGAGCGGCTGGCCGGGCACCTGGGCGGCGCTCCGCTGGAGACGCTGGTCACGGTCTGACGGATCCGTCAGGAGGACGGCGGTCGGAACATCCGACCGCCGTCCTTCCGTTTCCTGGCCCGGCCGGATGAACACCCCGGCGCCGGGCTCGGTACCATGAAGATTCATCCCCTCCCGGTTGTCCCCGAACGTCCGGGCCCCGGCAGGGGCCGGCCCCGGTGCCCCGAGGAGTTGTCCTTGCCCGACGAGGTTGTGCCCACGGCCGCAGCGGCCGCCCCCGAAGACCGTCCCACGCCCTCGGGGGCCACCCCGGCACGCCCGGCGCCGACCTCCTCGCGTTCGCTCGGCCCCTCCGGCCGCGGTTCCACCGGCGGTATGCGCGCCCGCCTGGCCCGCCTCGGCGGCCAGCGCTCCAGCGTGCTGAACCCCGTCCTGGAGCCGCTGTTCCGCTCGATCCGGGCGAACGACCCCAAGGCCGACCCGGCGCTGCTGCGCGACATCGAGAAGGCGTACGCGGTGGCCGAGAAGTGGCACCGCGGACAGAAGCGCAAGAGCGGCGACCCGTACATCACCCACCCGCTGGCCGTCGCGACGATCCTGGCCGAGCTCGGCATGGACGCCCCGACCCTGATGGCCGGGCTGCTGCACGACACCGTCGAGGACACCGACTACGGCCTGGAGACCCTGCGCAAGGACTTCGGCGACTCGGTGGCCCTGCTGGTGGACGGCGTCACCAAGCTGGACCGGGTCAAGTTCGGCGAGGCCGCGCAGGCCGAGACCGTCCGCAAGATGGTCGTGGCGATGGCCAAGGACCCGCGGGTCCTGGTGATCAAGCTCGCCGACCGCCTGCACAACATGCGCACGATGCGCTACCTCAAGCGGGAGAAGCAGGAGAAGAAGGCCCGCGAGACGCTGGAGATCTACGCCCCGCTGGCGCACCGGCTGGGTATGAACACCATCAAGTGGGAGCTGGAGGACCTCGCCTTCGCGATCCTCTACCCCAAGATGTACGACGAGATCGTCCGGCTGGTCGCCGAGCGCGCCCCCAAGCGGGACGAGTACCTGGCGACCGTCATCGACCAGGTCCAGGCGGACCTGCGCGGCGCCCGGATCACCGCCTCCGTCACCGGCCGGCCGAAGCACTACTACTCGGTCTACCAGAAGATGATCGTCCGGGGCCGGGACTTCGCCGAGATCTACGACCTGGTGGGCATCCGGGTCCTGGTCGACACCGTCCGCGACTGCTACGCGGCGCTGGGCACCATCCACGCGCGGTGGAACCCGGTGCCGGGGCGGTTCAAGGACTACATCGCGATGCCCAAGTTCAACATGTACCAGTCGCTGCACACCACGGTGATCGGTCCCGGGGGCAAGCCGGTCGAGCTGCAGATCCGCACCTTCGACATGCACCGGCGGGCCGAGTACGGCATCGCCGCGCACTGGAAGTACAAGCAGCGCGCGGTGGCCGGGGCGTCCAAGGTCCGCACCGACACGCCGACCCAGGTCCGCAAGGAGGACAAGGCCGGCGCCGTCAACGAGATGGCCTGGCTGCGGCAGCTGCTGGACTGGCAGAAGGAGACCGCCGACCCGGGCGAGTTCCTGGAGTCGCTCCGCTTCGACCTGGCCAGCAACGAGGTCTTCGTCTTCACCCCCAAGGGTGACGTGATAGCCCTGCCGGCCGGGGCCACCCCGGTCGACTTCGCCTTCGCGGTGCACACCGAGGTCGGCTACCGGACGATAGGCGCCCGGGTCAACGGGCGGCTGGTGCCGCTGGAGTCGACCCTGGAGAACGGCGACACCGTCGAGGTCTTCACCTCCAAGGCGGAGAACGCCGGACCCTCCCGGGACTGGCTGGGCTTCGTCAAGTCCCCGCGTGCCCGCAACAAGATCCGCGCCTGGTTCTCCAAGGAGCGCCGCGAGGAGGCGATCGAGCACGGCAAGGAGGCGATCGTCCGGGCGATGCGCAAGCAGGGCCTGCCGATCCAGCGGATCCTGACCGGCGACTCGCTGGTCACCCTGGCCCACGAGATGCGCTACCCCGACATCTCCTCGCTCTACGCCGCGATCGGCGAGGGCCACGTCGCCGCGCCGAACATCGTGCAGAAGCTGGTGCAGGCGCTCGGCGGCGAGGAGGGGGCGACCGAGGACCTGGCGGAGACCGCCACCCCGACCCACGACAACCGCCGCGCGGTGCGCCGCCGGGCCAAGGGCGACCCGGGCGTGATCGTCAAGGGCGTCGAGGACGTCTGGGTCAAGCTCTCCCGCTGCTGCACCCCGGTGCCCGGCGACCCGATCGTCGGCTTCGTGACCCGCGGCAACGGCGTCTCGGTGCACCGCGCCGACTGCGTCAACGTGGAGGCGCTGAGCCAGCAGCCGGAGCGCATGATCGACGTCGAGTGGGCGGCCACCCAGTCCTCGGTCTTCCTGGTGGCCATCCAGGTCGAGGCGCTGGACCGCTCCCGGCTGCTCTCGGACGTCACCCGGGTGCTCTCCGACCAGCACGTCAACATCCTGTCGGCGGCGGTGCAGACCTCCCGGGACCGGGTGGCGATGAGCCGCTTCACCTTCGAGATGGGCGACCCGAAGCACCTGGGCCACGTGCTCAAGGCGGTGCGCGGCGTCGAGGGCGTGTACGACGTCTACCGCGTCACCTCCGCCCGCAAGTAGCGCGCGGGTACGCGGAAGGCCCCCGGGAGCGTTCCCGGGGGCCTTCGCCGTTCAGCGTTCGGGGCGGTCAGCCGCTGAACTCCTCCTGGCTGCGGTGCGCCTGCTCCAGCAGGGTCTGCACGCCGGCCAGCTCGGACTCCAGCTTGGCGGTCCTGGACGCGTTGCCGGCCGCGCGGGCCTTGTCCAGGTCGGCCTGGATCTTGTCGGCCTTGGCCTGGAACAGGCCCACCATGCCGGCCGCGCGGGCCTTGGCCTCCGGGTTGGAGCGCTTCCACTCGGCGTCCTCGGCCTCGCGGATGGCCCGCTCGACCGTGTTCAGCCGGCCGTCCAGCTTCGGACGGACCTCGCGCGGCACGTGGCCGATGGCCTCCCAGCGCTCGTTGACCTCGCGCAGCGCGGCCTTGGCGGTCTTGAGGTCGGTGATCGGCAGGATCGCCTCGGCCTCGGTGGCCAGCGCCTCCTTGAGCTTCTGGTTCTCCACCTGCTCGGCGTCCCGCTCGCTGAACACCGAGGAGCGGGCCTGGAAGAAGACGTCCTGGGCGCCGCGGAACCGCGCCCACAGCTCGTCCTCGATGTCCCGCTGGGCCCGGCCGGCGGACTTCCAGCGCGCCATCAGGTCGCGGTAGGCGGCCGCGGTGCTGCCCCACTCCGTGGACGAGGACAGCGCCTCGGCCTCGGTGACCAGCGCCTCCTTGGTCTGCCGCGCCTTCTCGCGCTCGGCGTCCAGGGTGGCGAAGTGCGCCTTGCGGTGCTTGGAGAAGACCGAGCGGGCGTGCGAGAAGCGGTGCCACAGCTCGTCGTCGCTCTTGCGGTCCAGCCGCGGCAGGCCCTTCCAGATGTCCACCAGGGCGCGCAGCCGGTCCCCGGCCTCCCGCCACTGGGTCGACTCGGCGAGCTGCTCGGCCTCGGTGACCAGGGCCTCCTTGGCCGTACGGGCCTCGTCCTGGGCCTTGGCACGAGCGGCCTTGCGCTCCTCGCGCCGGCTCTCGATCTCGCCGGCGAGCGTGTCCAGCCGCTTGGCCAGGCCCTCCAGGTCGCCGACCGCGTGTCCCTCGACCACCTGGGCGCGCAGGTGCTCCAGCGCGGTCTGGGCGTCCTTGGCGGCCAGATCGGTGGTGCGCACCCGCTTCTCCAGCAGGCCGATCTCCACCTCGATGCCCTGGTACTTGCGCTCGAAGTAGGCGAGGGCCTCCTCGGGCGAGCCGGCCTGCCAGGAACCGACGACGCGTTCACCGTCGGCCGTCCTGACGTAGACCGTGCCCTGCTCGTCCACACGGCCCCACGGGTCGCTGCTCATAGCGCGTCCTCCACATGACGTCGCGCCCGCGCCGGGGCGGCGCGCGTCCGTCGTCCACAGTTGATGTGCGACGGACCGAAAGAGTCCGCCGTCCCCGTCCGCCGTGCCTTGCTGCCGAGGGTGACGGCCAGGCGGGTGCGGGCACCCTATACAACGCCAACATAGGCGACCGGGACCGGTGCTGTCCGCATCCGGGCCGGGCGATTTCGGTCCGGGGCCCTGCGGGGACGGCGCGCAGGCCGCCCCCGCAGGGCCCCGGGGTAGGTCAACCCTTCGCCACCGTAACGGAGTTGAAGGTGACGTCGGCCATCGGGTGGCCGTCCGGCGAGCCCTCCAGGGTGCCCGCGGCGGCGATCTTCTGCACCGCGTCCAGGCCCCCGGTGATCTTGCCGAAGGGGGTGTAGTTCGGCGGCAGCTTGGTGTCCTTGTAGACCAGGAAGAACTGGCTGCCGTTGGTGCCCGGGCCGGAGTTGGCCATCGCCACGGTGCCGGCCGGGTAGGTCGCGCCGGTCAGGTTCTCGTCCGCGAACTTGTAGCCGGGGCCGCCGGTGCCGCCCGGGACGGTCGCGCTGGCGGTCGGGTCGCCGCACTGGAGCACGAAGATGCCGTCGGTGGTGAGCCGGTGGCACTTGGTGTGGTCGAAGTACTGCTCGCCGGCCAGGAAGGCGAAGGAGTTCACGGTGTGCGGGGCCTTGGCGGCCTCCAGCGCGATCGTCACCTTGCCGCAGTTGCTGTCCAGCGTCATCGCGTACGAGCCGCTCGGGTCGATCGTCATGGGCGGCTCGGCCTGCCACTGCTTGCCGTTGGGCGCGCCCGGCGCCGGGGCGGCGCAGCCCTCGGCCGGCTTGCGGGTCGGGGTGGTCGGCTCGTCGGTGCTGGTCGGCGCCGCCTGGGCGCTGTTCGCCGAGGCCTTCTTGTCGCCCTTGTCGTCCGAGCTGAACGCGCCGGTGGCGATCAGGGTGCCACCGCCGGCCAGCACCACGACGGCGAGCGAGGCGCCCAGGATCGTGTTGCGCCGCCTGCGCGCGGCCGCGGCCGCGACCCGGCGCTCCAACTGGCGCTCGTACTTGTCTCGGGCGAGCTGCCGCCGCCGTTGTTCGCTGCTGACCACCGGCCGTGTCTCCTACGGATGTGCGGGAAAAGTGGATGGATTCCGGAGCGGATCATCGCATCCCTCGGCGGCCAAGTGTAGGGACCGGGCCTGTAAGAACCCGGTGAACCTGCCGGGCCGCGGCGCCCCGTCACCGCTATCTGGTTCGCAACCGGACCCGCGGCGCCGGTAGGCTGCACCTGCACCACCACTGGCAGCGATCACCACTGGTAGCCGCCGCAGCCGACCGCCGCACACCCGAAGGACGCGCGTGTTCATCGCCGGATTCCCCGCTGGAGCCTGGGGCACCAACTGCTACCTGGTCGCTCCGGCGGCGGGCGAGGAGTGCGTCATCGTCGATCCCGGCCACCAGGCGGCCCGCGGCGTCGAGGACATGGTCCGCGAGCACCGGCTGAAGCCCGTCGCCGTGCTGCTCACCCACGGCCACATCGACCACGTGGCCTCGGTGGTCCCGGTCTGCGGCGCCCGCGGCGTCCCGGCCTGGATCCACCCCGAGGACCGGTACATGATGTCCGACCCGGAGAAGGCGCTCGGCCGCTCCCTGGGCACCCAGCTGATGGGCGAGCTCACCGTCGGCGAGCCCGACGACGTGCGCGAGCTCACCGACGGCAGCGTGCTGGAGCTGGCCGGCCTGAAGCTCACCGTGGACCACGCCCCGGGCCATACCGGGGGGTCGGTGACCTTCCGGACGCCCGGTGCCGAGGACCTCCCCCCGGTGCTGTTCTCGGGCGACCTGCTGTTCGCCGGCTCCATCGGGCGTACCGACCTCCCGGGCGGGGACAGCGCGGCGATCATGAACTCGCTGGCCCGGGTGTGCCTGCCCCTCGACGATTCCACCGTGGTCCTCTCCGGCCACGGCGGTCAGACCACCATCGGCCGCGAGCGCGCCACCAACCCCTACCTCCGACAGGCAGCGGGGGCGGCCGGCGCCCCGGCTTTCCCGCGACGAGGAATGTGACGGAAGAGAAGTTGAGCACCTTCACCGCCCCCAAGGGCACCTACGACCTGCTGCCCCCCAGCTCCGCGACGTTCCTGGCGATCCGCGAGCGCATCGCCGCGCCCGCCCGCCGGGCCGGCTACGGCTACGTCGAGACCCCGGTCTTCGAGGACGTGAAGCTGTTCTCCCGCGGTGTCGGCGAGTCCACCGACATCGTCTCCAAGGAGATGTACACCCTCACCACCAAGGGCGGCGACGAGCTGGCGCTGCGCCCGGAGGGCACCGCCTCGGTGCTGCGCGCCGCCCTCCAGGCCAACCTGCACAAGCAGGGCAACCTGCCGGTCAAGCTCTGGTACTCCGGCTCGTACTACCGCTACGAGCGCGCCCAGAAGGGCCGCTACCGCCAGTTCTCCCAGGTCGGTGCCGAGGCGATCGGCGCCGAGGACCCGGCGCTGGACGCCGAGCTGATCATCCTGGCCGACGACGCCTTCCGCTCGCTGGGCCTGAGCAACTACTCGCTGCTGCTCAACAGCCTCGGCGACAAGCAGTGCCGCCCGGTCTACCGCGCTGCCCTGATCGAGTTCCTCTCGGGCCTGGACCTGGACGAGGAGACCCGCCGCCGCGCCGAGATCAACCCGCTGCGCGTCCTCGACGACAAGCGCGAGTCGGTGCAGGCCCAGCTCACCGACGCCCCGATGCTCCGCGACTACCTGTGCGAGGAGTGCAAGGCGTACGACGAGAAGGTCCGCGAGCTGCTCACCGCCAACGGCGTCGCCTTCGTCGACGACCCGAAGCTGGTCCGCGGCCTGGACTACTACACCCGCACCACCTTCGAGTTCGTGCACAACGGCCTCGGCGCCCAGTCCGCCATCGGCGGCGGCGGCCGCTACGACGGCCTGTCCGAGATGATCGGCGGCCCCGCGCTGCCGTCCGTCGGCTGGGCCCTCGGCGTGGACCGCACCTTCCTGGCCCTGGAGGCCGAGGGCGTGGACCTCGACCTGCCGGCCGCCACCTCCGTCTACGCCGTCGCGCTCGGCGAGGAGGCCAAGAACATCCTGTTCGCCAAGGTGGTCGAGCTGCGCCGGGCCGGCGTCGCCACCGACCTCGCCTTCGGCGTCAAGAGCATCAAGAACGCCATGAAGTCCGCCGACCGGTCCGGCGCCCGCTTCGCCCTGATCGCCGGGGACCGGGACCTCGCCGAGGGCGTCGTCCAGCTCAAGGACCTGAGCACCGGCGAACAGGCCCCCGTCGCCCTCGACGCACTCGTCACCACCCTGAAGGAGAAGCAGCTGTGATCCGCACGCACGACGCGGGCACGCTCCGCCCGGAGCACGCAGGCACCACCGTCACCCTGGCCGGCTGGGTCGCCCGCCGCCGCGACCACGGCGGCGTCGCCTTCATCGATCTGCGCGACGCCTCCGGCACCGTGCAGATCGTGGTCCGCGACCTCGACTCGGTGCACGGCCTGCGCGCCGAGTACTGCGTCAAGGTCGTCGGCGACGTCCGGGTCCGCCCCGAGGGCAATGAGAACCCGGACATCCCGACCGGCGCGGTCGAGGTCGTCGTCAGCGCGATCGAGGTGCTCTCCGAGGCCGCCCCGCTGCCCTTCCCGGTCGCCGAGTACGAGCCGGGCACGGTCAACGAGGAGGTCCGGCTGCGCTACCGCTACCTGGACCTGCGCCGCGAGGGCCCGGCCAAGGGCCTGCGCCTGCGCTCCAAGGTCAACAACATCATCCGCCGGGTGATGGAGGAGAACGACTACCTCGACATCGAGACGCCGTACCTCACCCGCTCCACCCCCGAGGGCGCCCGCGACTTCCTGGTCCCGGTCCGCCTCCAGCCCGGCCACTGGTACGCCCTGCCGCAGTCGCCCCAGCTGTTCAAGCAGCTGCTGATGGTGGCCGGCATGGAGCGCTACTACCAGATCGCCCGCTGCTTCCGCGACGAGGACTTCCGCGCCGACCGGCAGCCGGAGTTCACCCAGCTGGACATCGAGGCCTCGTTCGTCGACCAGGAGGACATCCTGGCCCTCGGCGAGAAGATCATCGGTTCCGTCTGGCGCGAGGTCCACGGCTACGAGATCCCGAACCCGCTGCCGCGGATGACCTACGCGGACGCCATGGGCCGCTACGGCTCGGACAAGCCGGACGTCCGCTTCGGCCAGGAGCTCACCGACCTGACCGCGTACTTCAAGGGCACCGACTTCCGCGTCTTCCAGGCCCCGTACGTCGGCGCCGTGGTCATGCCCGGCGGTGCCTCGCAGCCGCGCAAGCAGCTGGACGCCTGGCAGGACTGGGCCAAGGCGCGCGGCGCCCGCGGCCTCGCCTACGTGCTCATCGACGCCGAGACCGGCGAGCTGCGCGGCCCGGTCGCCAAGAACCTCTCCGAGGAGCACCTGGCCGGCCTCGCCGCCGCCGCGGGCGCCAAGAACGGCGACGCGATCTTCTTCGCGGCCGGCAAGGAGCGCGCCTCGCAGGAGCTGCTCGGCGCCGCCCGTCTGGAGATCGGCCGCCGCTGCGAGCTGATCGACGAGTCCCAGTGGGCCTTCCTCTGGGTCGTCGACTTCCCGATGTTCGAGCCGATCGAGGACGACAAGGGCCAGTTCCAGGGCTGGCACGCGGTGCACCACCCGTTCACCGCCCCGACCGCGGAGTCGCTGGCCACCTTCGACACCGACCCGGGCTCGGCCCTGTCCAACGCCTACGACCTGGTCCTCAACGGCTCGGAGCTGGGCGGCGGTTCGATCCGTATCCACCAGCGCGACGTGCAGAAGCGGGCGTTCGACGCGATCGGCCTCTCCGAGGAGGAGGCGGCCTCGCAGTTCGGCTTCCTGCTGGACGCCTTCAACTACGGCCCGCCGCCGCACGGTGGCGTCGCCTTCGGCCTGGACCGCATCGTCACGCTGCTGGGCGGGTACGACACCATCCGGGACGTCATCGCCTTCCCGAAGACGTCCACCGGCGGCGACCCGCTGACCGGTGCCCCGACCCCGATCACCCCGGCGCAGCGTCGCGAGGCCGGCGTGGACGCCCAGCCGAAGGTCCGCGAGGACGCCAAGGGCGAGGCTCAGCCCAAGTCCTGACGTCGCGTCATCCGCTAACCTGCAACGGCCCCGGACGGCTCGCCCGTCGTCCGGGGCCGGTCCACAACGGTGTGTGACACAGGGAGGGTTGACTCAATGCAGGTCACAACGAGAGTCGAATGTCCGGACGACGTCCCGGCGACCAGACGCGTCCACATGGCCGCGTTCCCGGGGCCGGACGAGGCGGACCTGGTGGACGCGCTGCGCCGCGATCCCGCCTGGCTGCCCGGGCTGTCCGTGGTGGCGGTCGACGACGCCGGGCTGGTGATCGGCCACGCGCTGCTGACCCGGCTGCGGGTCGGCGACGGCAAGGCGCTGGCGCTCGCGCCGGTCGCGGTGGCGCCCGAGTGGCAGCGCCGGGGCGTCGGCGAGCTGGTCGTCCGGGCCGTGCTGGCGGCGGCCGAGGAGGCGGGCGAGAAGCTCGTGGTCGTCCTCGGCGATCCGGAGTACTACGGGCGGTTCGGCTTCGCGCCGGCCGGACGGCACGAGGTCACCGGCCCGTTCGAGGTGCCGGAGGCGTACTTCCAGGTGCTGCCGCTGGCGGCGTACGACGGGGCCCCGCGCGGGCTCTGCCGCTACCCCGAGCCCTTCGTCGCAGTGTAGAGCCTGCCTCCAGGCTCTTGCCCCGCCCCGAGCGCCGCTCCCTCGGGAGCCTCTCCCGGGGCCGGTCCACGAGACCGGCCCGGTCGCCACGGCCTCGCCGACCTGCGGATCCGGCCGCCGGCGCCTACGGTGAATGCTCATCAGCATTCGACCGAACGGAGGACCCGAGGGTGGCCGAGCAGCGGCGGACCGGGAAGCCGGAGAAACTGGCCAGGAGGCCGTACGAGCGGGAGCTGCTGCGGCTCCAGGAGGAGCTGGTGAAGCTCCAGGAGTGGGTGCGGGTCGAGGGCGCCCGGCTGGTGGTGGTCTTCGAGGGCCGCGACGCCGCCGGAAAGGGCGGAGCGATCCAGCGGGTGACGGAGTACCTGAACCCGCGCATCGCCCGGGTCGCGGCGCTGCCCACGCCGACCGAACGGCAGAAGACCCAGTGGTACTTCCAGCGGTACGTCGAGCACCTGCCGGCCGCCGGGGAGATCGTGCTGTTCGACCGCAGCTGGTACAACCGCGCGGGCGTCGAGCGAGTGATGGGCTTCTGCAGCGACGAGGAGTACTGGCAGTTCCTGCACCAGTGCCCGACCTTCGAGCGGATGCTGATCGAATCGGGCATCCTGCTGCGCAAGTACTGGTTCTCGGTGAGCGACACCGAGCAGGAGCGGCGCTTCCGAGGCCGGCTGGAGGACCCGATGAAGCGCTGGAAGCTCTCCCCGATGGACATCGAGTCGATCACCCGCTGGGAGGACTACTCGCGGGCCAAGGACGAGATGTTCCTCCACACCGACATCCCGGACTCGCCCTGGCACGTGGTGGAGAGCGACGACAAGCGCCGGGCCCGGATCAACATGATCGCCCACCTGCTGTCCACCGTGCCGTACCAGGAGATCAGGGTTCCGCAGGTCAAACTGCCGCCCCGCCCGGCCTCGCGCGGCTACCAGCGGTCCCCGCGGGACCTGCAGAAGTACGTCCCGGACCACGCCGCCGGGCTGGAGTAGGGCGGGGCCGGTCGCGGGTTCTGCCGGGCTGTCCGGGGCCTCGCATAGGCTTCCGGTGTGGACGAACCGGACCTCTTCACCGCCGCAGCCGAGGAACGCCAGACCAGGGAGCCCGGTCGGGCGCCGCTGGCCGTACGGATGCGTCCGCGCACCCTGGACGAGGTGGCGGGGCAGCGGCAGCTGCTGAAGCCCGGCTCGCCGCTGCGCCGGCTGGTCGCGGGCTCGCGGGGCCCGGCGGCGACCAGTTCGGTGATCCTCTGGGGGCCGCCCGGCACCGGCAAGACCACCCTGGCGCACGTGATCAGCCAGGCGGTCGAGGGCCGCTTCGTGGAGCTGTCCGCGATCACCGCCGGGGTCAAGGAGGTCCGGGCGGTGATCGACGGCGCCCGGCGGGCGGTCGGGATGTCCGGCCGGGAGACGGTGCTCTTCCTGGACGAGATCCACCGCTTCTCCAAGGCCCAGCAGGACTCGCTGCTGCCGGCCGTGGAGAACCGCTGGGTGACCCTGATCGCGGCGACGACCGAGAACCCGTACTTCTCGGTGATCTCCCCGCTGCTGTCCCGCTCGCTGCTGCTCACCCTGGAGTCGCTGACCGACGAGGACATCCGGGCGCTGCTGCGCCGCGCGGTGGCCGACGAGCGCGGCCTGGAGGGCGCGCTGGAGCTGTCCGCGGAGGCCGAGGACCACCTGGTGCGGCTGGCCGGCGGGGACGCCCGGCGGGCGCTCACCACGCTGGAGGCGGCGGCCGGCGCCGCGCTGGAGAAGGGCGAGCCGAGCATCACGCTGGCCACCACCGAGACGGCGGTCAACCAGGCGGCGGTGCGCTACGACAAGGACGGCGACCAGCACTACGACGTGGCGAGCGCGCTGATCAAGTCGATCCGCGGCAGCGACGTGGACGCCACCCTGCACTACCTGGCCCGGATGATCGAGGCGGGGGAGGACCCGCGGTTCATCGCCCGCCGGCTGATGATCTCGGCCAGCGAGGACGTCGGCCTGGCCGACCCGACGGCGCTGCAGACGGCGGTGGCGGCGGCCCAGGCGGTGGCCCTGATCGGCTTCCCGGAGGCCCGGATCATCCTCTCCCAGGCGGCCATCGCGCTGGCGCTGGCGCCCAAGTCCAACGCCGCCTACCTGGCGATCGACGCGGCGCTGGCGGACGTCCGGCAGGGCCTGGCGGGCGCCGTCCCGCCCCACCTGCGGGACGCGCACTACGGCGGCGCGGGCAAACTCGGCCACGGCCAGGGCTACCGGTACCCGCACGACCTGCCGGAGGGCATCGCCGCCCAGCAGTACGCGCCGGACGCGGTGCACGGCAAGGAGTACTACCGGCCGACCAGGCGGGGTGGCGAGGCCCGGTACGCGGACGTGGCGGAGTGGACGCGCGGGCGGCTGCGGGGGGAGCGCAGGGTGGAGGGCAAGGCCGGGAAGAAGGACGGGAAGGCGCCCGCGAAGCCGGAGCGGAAGGCCGAGGAGCAGCCCGGGGAAAAGGGCGAGTGATCCACCGGTATACTCGGTCGGAGTGCCATGTCCCGGGACGGCGGCGGGGGAGACCCCACCGACCGGCCGCACCAGCGGGGCACCGGCCGTAGGCCCCCTCCGAGGGGCCCGCACCAGGAGCGTCGCGCACCGTTTCGGTGTCGCGGACGGCCCAGATTCTGGGCCGGTCCGTGTGACCAGCACTTTTGTGCCCGGCTCCGGAGAGCGGCTGACCGCATCGCCTCGGCGATGGGTTGTCTCCGGGTCGCGAGATGCGACCTCCGTCAACACCTGGTGAAGCCGTATTCGTAAGCAAGGAAGGTTTGGTTCATGGCGAACCAGAAGCGTCCCAAGGTCAAGATCGCGCGTGCGCTCGGCGTGCCGCTGACCCCGAAGTCCGTCAAGTACTTCGAGGCCCGCCCGTACCCGCCCGGCCAGCACGGCCGTGGCCGCAAGCAGAACTCGGACTACAAGGTCCGTCTGCTCGAGAAGCAGCGTCTGCGCGCCCAGTACGACCTGAGCGAGAAGCAGATGGCGCGCGCGTTCGACCGCGCGAAGAAGGCCGAGGGCAAGACCGGTGAGGCGCTCGTCGCCGACCTGGAGACCCGTCTGGACTCCCTGGTCCTGCGTTCGGGCATCGCCCGCACCATTTACCAGGCCCGCCAGATGGTCGTCCACGGCCACATCGAGGTCAACGGCGGCAAGGTCAACAAGCCGTCGTTCCAGATGAAGCCGGGCTTCGTGGTCACCGTCCGCGAGCGCTCCAAGGAGAAGGTCCCCTTCCAGGTCGCCCGTGAGGGTGGCTACGCGGGTGAGGGCCAGACCCCGAAGTACCTCGAGGTCAACCTGAAGGCCCTGGCCTTCCGCCTGGACCGTGCGCCGCAGCGCAAGGAGGTCCCGGTGATCTGTGACGAGCAGCTGGTCGTCGAGTACTACTCGCGCTGACCCGGCTCCGCTCTTCGCGGCACCACGAGCGAGCCCCCGTCGCCTTTCGAGGCGACGGGGGCTCGCCCCTTTTCCGTGCGGTCCTTCCCGCTGCGGTCAGATGCTCTCGCCGGTCATCGCGGCGGCCAGCCGCAGGTGCGGGCGGGCCTCCTCGGGCCGGCCCTGGCGCTCCAGGGTGCGGCCGAGCATCAGCCGGGCGTAGTCCTCGGCCGGGTCGGCCTCCAGGATCCGCAGCAGCTCGGCCTCGGCGCGGCGGAGCTGGGCCGAGTGGAAGTAGCTGCGGGCCAGCAGCATCCGGACGGAGAGGTTGGTCGGCTCCTCGGCCAGGACACCTTCGAGCGTGCGCGCCGCGTCGGTGTACGCCTTGGAATCGAAGTAGAACTTCGCCATGCGGTACTCGTTGGCGGCGTTGTGGACGGCCATGATGCTCCTTCCGGGCAGTTCCTTGCCTCCTCAAGCAATCGGCAAGTTTCAACTATTCCGCGCCGTCGAAGGTGCCGGCGGGGGCGCCGGCGGGGGCGGCACCGAGCGGGGGCCCCGCGCCGCTTCCGGGCCCTGCCTCCGGCCTCCGCCGCCGAGCGCCCGGGTGACCGCCGCGTCCAGGTCCAGCAGGGTCCCGGCCTGGTAGCACTCCTCGTACTCCTGGGCGGTCAGCCCGGCCAGCGCCCGCTCGGCGCACTCCTGGTGGGGGCCGAAGAAGTTCCGCGAGCCCAGGAACGGGTTGCCGACCGTGCGCCAGATCCGGTGCGCGGCGCCCTGCAGCACCCGGGCCTCGCGCAGGTCGCCCGGCTCGCCCGGTCCGCTCGGCTCGGTCTCCAGCAGGGCCAGCAGGTCGATGCCCAGCACGATGCCGAGCAGGTCGCGGAAGAGGTGGTTCAGCCGCACGCACTCCCGGGCCAGCACCCGGGCGGGCTGCACGGCGCCGTCCAGCCAGTGCGAGAACGCCATCGCGTAGAGCACGTACCCGTAGGCCCACTGCTCGCCGTGCTCCTCGCACAGCTCGCGGGCCTGGCCGAGCCAGAGCTCGCCGCTGTCCGGATCGCCCTGGAAGAGGTGGGCCAGGCCCAGCTCCAGCATGGCCATCACCACGTTGCTGTTGAGCTCGCCGATGGTCCGGTAGTGCCAGAGCGCCTCCTCGAACAGTTCGGCGGCCCGGTCGGGGTCGTCGCCGACCAGGGCGACGCAGCCCTGGCGGTGGACGGCGTAGGCCAGCGCCCGGTCGTCGCCGGTGTCCAGCGCCTGGCGGCGGCACTCCTCCAGTGCCGGGCGGGCGAAGCCGAGGTCGCCCTGGAGGGTGGCCATGTAGCCGGTCACCCAGAGGGCCTTGGCCCGGGCCTCGGTGGGCTCGCGGTCCAGTGCGAGCGCGCGGTCCAGCCAGTGCCGGCCCTCGGCGAGGTGGCCGCAGCCGATCCAGTAGAACCAGAGCGTGCCGGCCAGCAGCAGGGCGATCTGCTCCTCGCCCGGCTCGGCGAGGCAGAACTCCAGCGCCGCGCGCAGGTTGCCGTGGGCGAGCCCGGTGCGCTCGGCGGTCTCCGCCTGCCGGGGGCCGAACCACTCGACCTCGCCCCAGGTGGCGACGCCCAGGTACCAGTCCCGGTGGCGGCGCAGCAGCCGCTGCTCCTCGCCGGCGGCGCGCAGCCACTGGCCGCCGTACTCGCGCAGGGTGTCCAGCAGCCGGAAGCGCACGCCGAAGGCGCTGTCCTCGCGCAGCACCACGGACTGGGCGACCAGCTCGTCGAGCAGGTCGAGGACGTCCTCGGCCTCGATGCCCTCGCCGGCGCAGACGTATTCGGCGGCCTCCAGGTCGAATCCGCCGGCGAAGACCGACAGGCGGGCCCAGAGTAAACGTTCCTGCACGGTGCACAGCTCATGGCTCCAGCCGACCGTCGTGCGCAGCGTCCGGTGCCGGGGCAGGGCCGTCCGGGAGCCGCAGGTGAGCAGCCGGAAACGGTCGTCCAGCCGGGCGGTGACCTGCTCCACCGACAGCGCGCGCAGCCGGCCGGCGGCCAGCTCCAGGGCCAGCGGGATGCCGTCCAGCCGGCGGCAGAGCAGCGCGACCGCCTCCGCGTTGGCCTCCGTCACCTCGAAGGACGGCAGCACCGCCCCGGCCCGCTCGACGAACAGCCGTACCGCGTCCGGCAGCGCGTCCGGCCGCACCGGGCCGGACGGCGCCGGGCCGACCGGCAGCGGTGTGAGGGCCAGCAGGTGCTCGCCCGAGGCCCGCAGGGCGGTGCGGCTGGTGGTCAGCAGCCGCAGGCCGGGCAGCGCCCGCAGCAGCGCGTCGGCCAGCTCGGCGCAGGACTCCACCAGGTGCTCGCAGCCGTCCAGCACCAGCAGCAGGCACCGGCCCTCCAGCCGCTCGATCAGGACGTCCAGCGGCGGACGGGCGGAGCCGTCGGCGAGCCGCAGCGCCTCCAGGACGGCGTGGCCGAGCAGCAGCGGATCCTGCACCGGGGCCACGTCCACCAGCCAGGTGCCGTCCGGGAAGGCGTCGGCCGCCCGGGCCGCCGCGCGCAGGGCCAGCCGGCTCTTGCCCACGCCGCCCGGCCCGGTGACGGTCACCAGCCGGGCCGAGTCCAGCAGCCCGGCCAGCTCGGCCAGTTCGCCCCGCCTCCCGACGAAGCCGGTCACCTCGGCCGGCAGCCGTCCGGGCTCCGGCCCGTGCGGCCCGGCCGCGGGCTCCCCGGGCGGTGCTGTCCAGTCCCCGGCCAAAGGCTGCTCCCCGTGCTCCAGGCCGGACCGGTCGGGGTCCGGACGTGCGTCGGGCCGTATGTGCGACGGCCTGCCAGGCAGAACGAGGTGACCGATCGGTAGGTTACGCGCGCGGATCGCACACCCGACCGGATCGCCGGGCGAACAACCCGGTCCGGAAACCGGGCCCGGGCGCGATAGGGTTTCCTGCTGGGGCCTGTCTGACAGGCCCAGGAGAACTGCAAGGCGAGGGAGCGCGCAAAGGTGTCCGTGGGAGAGCTGGCCGGATTGCTCGTCGCCGTGTTCTGGGCGGTCCTGGTCACCCTGCTCGCCGTGGTGCTGGTCCGCCTCTCGCGAGTGCTCAAGGAGGCCACCGTCCTGGTCTCCGCGGTCACCGAACAGGCCGTTCCGCTGCTGACCGACGCGGGCGCCGCGGTGCGCAGCGCCAACGAGCAGCTGGAGCGGGTCGACGAGATCACCGCCAACGTGCAGGACGCCGCCGCCAACGCCAACGCGCTCTCCTCCACCGTGGCCGCCACCCTGGGCGGACCGCTGGTGAAGGTCGCGGCGTTCAGCTACGGCGTGCGCAAGGCCGTCGCCCGGCAGCAGGGCGGTCTGCCGCCGGTGCCGGCGCAGGCCGGCGAGCGCGAGGAGCTGGCCCGGCTGATCCGGGCCGAGGTGCGCGCCGCGACCGCGCCCAGGAGCGGCCTGTTCTCCCGGGTCCGGCGCGCGGTGAGGGGCTGACGGCATGGTGCGACGCATCTTCTGGATGGCGGTCGGCGCCGGCGCCACCGTCTGGGCCATGAACAAGGCCAACGAGGCCGTGCACCGGCTCACCCCGGACAGCCTCTCCGGCACCGCCGCCCGCGGCGCGCTGCACCTGGGCGACCTGGCCAAGCAGTTCGCCCGGGACGTGCAGGCCGGCATGGCCGAGCGCGAGGAGCAGCTGAAGGACGACCTCGGGCTGCACGGCACCGCCGTGGTGGAGCCCCGCGGCGACCGCCGGTCCCTTCTGGGGAAGCGTTCCGCGCTGCCCCCCTCCGGCGAGCCGCAGTACCGAGCTATCTCGGCGGCGCCCGGTAGCCCGGCCGCCGCCCTGCCTCCGTCCCGCAGCTCCCGTACCACCCCCCGGACCACTGAAGAAACGCCCCGCCGCGCCCTGCCGCCGCGGGGCGGCACCCCGAACCGGAAGGACCACTAATGGAGTCGGCTGAGATCCGCCGCCGCTGGCTGCGCTTCTTCGAGGAGCGCGGCCACACCGTCGTTCCGTCGGCGTCCCTGGTCGCCGACGACCCCACCCTGCTGCTCGTCAACGCCGGGATGGTGCCGTTCAAGCCCTACTTCCTGGGCGAGGTCAAGCCGCAGTTCTCGCGCGCCACCAGCGTCCAGAAGTGCGTGCGCACCCTGGACATCGAGGAGGTCGGGAAGACCACCCGGCACGGCTCCTTCTTCCAGATGTGCGGCAACTTCTCCTTCGGCGACTACTTCAAGGAAGGAGCCATCAAGTTCGCGTGGGACCTGCTCACCACGCCCGTCGCGGACGGTGGCTACGGCCTGGAGAAGGAGAAGCTCTGGATCACCGTCTACAAGGACGACGACGAGGCCGAGCAGATCTGGCGTGACGTCATCGGCGTGCCCTCGGAGCGCATCCAGCGCCTGGGCATGAAGGACAACTTCTGGTCGATGGGCGTCCCCGGCCCGTGCGGCCCGTGCTCGGAGATCAACTACGACCGCGGCCCCGCGTACGGCGAGGAGGGCGGCCCGGCCGTCAACGGCGAGCGCTACCTGGAGATCTGGAACCTGGTCTTCATGCAGTACGAGCGCGGCCACGGCGACGGCAAGGACGGCTTCGAGATCCTCGGCGACCTGCCGAGCAAGAACATCGACACCGGCCTCGGCCTGGAGCGCCTCGCCGCCATCCTGCAGGACGTCGACAACCTCTTCGAGATCGACACCAGCCGGATGATCCTCGACCGCGCCGCCGAGCTCACCGGCCACACCTACGGCGCCGACCACAAGTCGGACATCTCGCTGCGCGTGGTCACCGACCACATCCGCACCGCGCTGATGCTGGTCGGCGACGGCGTCACCCCCGGCAACGAGGGCCGCGGCTACGTGCTGCGCCGCATCCTGCGCCGCGCCATCCGCAACATGCGCCTGCTGGGCGCCACCGAGCCGGTGGCCAAGGAGCTCATCGACGTCGCGATCAAGGCGATGGCCCCGCAGTACCCCGAGCTGGAAAGCGACCGCAAGCGCATCGAGACGGTCGTCGTCGGCGAGGAGGGCGCCTTCCTCCAGACCCTGAAGGCCGGCACCAACCTGCTGGACGTCGCGGTCACCGAGACCAAGCAGGCCGGCGGCGCGGTGCTCTCCGGCGAGCAGGCGTTCAAGCTGCACGACACCTACGGCTTCCCGATCGACCTCACCCTGGAGATGGCCGAGGAGCAGGGCCTCCAGGTGGACGAGTCCGGCTTCCGCCGCCTGATGCAGGAGCAGCGGGACCGGGCCAAGGCGGACGCCAAGGCCAAGAAGATGGGCCACGCCGACGTCGCCGCGTACCGCGAGGTCGCCGACAAGTCCGGCGCCAGCGTCTTCACCGGCTACGCCCTCACCGAGGGCGAGGCCACCGTGGTCGGCCTGCTGGTGGACGGCGTCCCGTCGCCGGCCGCCTCCGAGGGCGACGAGGTCGAGATCATCCTCGACCGCACCCCGTTCTACGCCGAGGGCGGCGGCCAGCTCGCCGACCAGGGCCGGATCCGGCTGGAGTCCGGCGCGGTGGTGGAGATCCGCGACGTGCAGCAGCCCGTCCCGGGCGTCGTGGTGCACTCCGGCGGGGTGCTGTTCGGCGAGGTCGTGCTGGGCGCCTCGGCGTACGCCACGATCGACATCGAGCGCCGCCGGGCGATCGCCCGTGCCCACTCGGCCACCCACCTGACCCACCAGGCGCTGCGCGACGCGCTCGGCCCGACGGCCGCCCAGGCCGGCTCCGAGAACGCCCCCGGCCGCTTCCGCTTCGACTTCGGCTCGCCCGCCGCCGTCCCGGGCAGCGTGCTGGTCGACGTCGAGCAGAAGATCAACGACGTGCTGGGCCGTGAGCTGGAGGTCACCGCCGAGGTCATGACGATGGACCAGGCCCGCAAGGCCGGCGCCATCGCCATGTTCGGCGAGAAGTACGGCGACGAGGTCCGGGTCGTGACCATCGGCGACTTCTCCAAGGAGCTGTGCGGTGGCACCCACGTCGGCAACACCGCCCAGCTGGGCCTGGTGAAGCTGCTCGGCGAGTCCTCGATCGGCTCCGGCGTGCGCCGCGTCGAGGCGCTGGTCGGCACCGACGCGTACCGCTTCCTGGCCCGTGAGCACACCGTGGTCGCCCAGCTCACCGAGCTGGTCAAGGGCCGCCCGGAGGAGCTGCCGGAGAAGATCTCGGGCATGCTCGCCAAGCTCAAGGACGCCGAGAAGGAGATCGAGCGCTTCCGCGCCGAGAAGGTGCTGGCCGCCGCGGCGGGTCTGGCCGACTCGGCCGAGGACGTGCACGGCATCGCCGTGGTCGCCGCGCAGGTCGCCGACGGCGTGGGCGCGGACGAGCTGCGCAAGCTGGTCCTGGACGTGCGCGGCCGCCTCGGCTCGCGCCCGGCCGTGGTCGCCGCCTTCACGGTGGCCAATGACCGCCCGCTGACCGTCATCGCCACCAACGAGGAAGCCCGCGGCCGCGGCATCAAGGCCGGCGAGCTGGTCCGGACCGCCGCCAAGACCCTCGGCGGCGGCGGTGGCGGCAAGGACGACGTCGCCCAGGGCGGTGGCTCCAACCCGGCCGCGGTCGGCGAGGCCATCGCCGCGGTGCGCGGCCTGGTCGCGGAGCGCGCCAGCTGATGGAGCAGGAGGAGAGGCCCTTCCGGCGTGGGCGGCGGATCGCCGTCGACGTCGGGGACGCCCGGATCGGGGTCGCGTCCTGCGACCCCGACGGGGTGCTCGCCACGCCCGTGGAGACCGTCCCGGCCGGGGTGAAGTCGCAGGCCAGGATCGCCGCCATCGTCGACGAGTACGGCGCGATGGAGGTGATCGTCGGGCTGCCGCGCTCGCTCAGCGGCAAGGAGGGTCCGGCGGCGGAGAAGGTCCGGGCGTACGCGGCCCGGCTGGCCGACCGGCTCTACCCGGTGCCGGTGCGGCTGGTGGACGAGCGGATGTCGACCGTCACCGCGACCCACGGGCTGCGCGCCTCGGGGGTCAAGGCGAAGAAGGGCCGCTCGGTGGTGGACCAGGCCGCCGCGGTGGTGATCCTCCAGACCGCCCTTGAGTCCGAACGGGTGAGCGGACGCCCGCCCGGTGAGAGCGTCGAGGCGGTCGGCTGACCGGTCTGATCTAACGTCCCGTTTGAGGGGTCCGTGCGGACGCGTCCGCACGGACCCTTTTTCGTTCGCTTCCGTGTCCGTTATGGATCGATTCATATCGATTGATAACGATCCGGATCGATCCGGGACCGCCGAGGGGGCGCGAGCCATGACCGACCAGGACTTCCACCCGGGGCTCACGCCGGGGCATCTGGGCGCGCCGGTGCTGGAACCGGAGGGCCGTCCGCCGGGCGCGCCCCGCCCGCGCTTCGATGCGCCGGATCCGCACCGACGGCGCAACGGGCTGGCCTGCGGGCTCACCGCGCTCGCGCTGATCGCGGTGTTCGGCGGGATCGGGCTGACCGGGTACACCTGGCTCCAGGCGCAGCGCAAACCCCCGGCCGCCGCCGACTTCGCCGGGCAGGGCACCGGCAGCGTGCAGGTCTCCGTCCCGGAGGGCGCCGGCCTCTCCCAGATCGCCTCCGCGCTGGTCCGCAACGGGGTGGTGGCCAGCTCGCTGGCCTTCACCCGGGCCGCGAAGGGCAGCGCGGCGGCGGCCGGGCGGATCCAGCCCGGGACGTACACGCTGAAGCAGAAGATGTCGGCCGCGGCGGCGCTGGCGATCCTGATCGACCCGGCCAACGCCAACGGCCTGACCATCCCCGAGGGCTGGCGCGGCTACCAGATCTACGCGGCCATCGACCGGAAGCTGAACCTGCCCGCGGGCACCGCCCAGAAGACCGCCCAGGACCAGGGCGCCGAACTCGGCCTGCCCGACTTCACCAACGGCAGCCCGGAGGGCTACCTCTTCCCGGCGACGTACAGCGTCACCGAGGGCACCACCGCCTTCGACCTGCTGAAGCAGATGGTGGACCGGGCCGGAAGGGAGTTCGGCCGGGACGACGCCACCGTGGTCGCGCAGAACCTCGGGCAGAGCGTGTACGGGCTGATCACCGTGGCCAGCATGGTCCAGGGCGAGGCCGACAACACCGAGGACATGGGCAAGGTGGCCCGGGTGATCTACAACCGGCTGGCCAAGGGCATGCCCCTGCAGCTGGACTCCACCATCAACTACGCGCTCGGCCGCTCGACCCTGAACACCTCGGTGACCGACACCAAGCTGGACTCCCCGTACAACACCTACCAGCACCCCGGGCTGCCGCCGAGCCCGATCTCCAACCCCGGGCGGCAGGCGATCCTGGCCGCGCTGGACCCGACGCCGGGGGACTGGCTGTACTTCGTCACCGTGAAGCCGGGGGACACCCGCTTCACCGACAGCTTCGACGTTCAGCAACGCAACGTGGCCGAGTTCAACGCCAACCGGGCGGCGGCCAGGCCCACTGCCCCGGCCGCGGGCCCGTCCTCCCCGGCGTCCTCCGGCCCGGGGGGCGCGGGCGGGGCCGGGGTGCCGTCCGGGTCCGGTGCGGGGACGCCGTGACGGTGTCGGGGGCACCGTAACGGTGTTGTGTGCCGTCGGTGAGATCGCTCACTGACCGTGCGTCCGCCCGGCCGGGGGTAAGGCTGCGGTACGGTAACGTCTCCCTCCAGGCGCTGCGCTAGCACGCCGGTTCGAGAATCAGCCGGGACGGCGTCGTCCCGGACGGCCGGTTTGATCCTCCGGTCGTCACCGTCGGTTAAGGGGATCGATGACCGATCTGGGTGGGGGCTACGGCCCCCAGGGCGAGCCGTGGCACCCCGGTGATCCCGGGTACGACGGCCGGCAGCCGGTCCCCGGCCAGCAGGACGGCCAGTGGCAGCAGCAGTACCCGCAGCAGGGCCAGGCGGCCCAGCAGCAGCCGTACGGGGACGTGCAGCAGGGGTACGCCCAGCAGCAGATGACGCCGCAGATGCAGCAGCAGATGATGGCGCAGCAGGGCTATCCGCAGCAGCAGGCGCAGATGCCGCAGCAGGGTTACCCGGGCGGTCAGCAGGGCTACCCCCAGCAGGTGCCGCAGCAGCAGGTGCCGCAGCAGGGCTACCCCCAGCAGGGGTACGCGCAGCAGCAGGTGCAGCAGGGCTATCCGCAGCAGCAGATGCCCCAGCAGCAGGCGCCGATGCCGCAGCAGGGCTACCAGCAGGGCTTCCCCGGCGGCCAGCAGGCCGCCCAGCAGCAGGCCCCCCAGCAGCAGGTGCCCCTGCCCCAGCAGCACGCCCAGCCCCAGCAGGACCAGTCCCAGCAGGCTCCCCAGCAGGAGCAGCAGACGCCGCGGCGGCGACGGCGGCAGCAGCCGGAGGCCCCGGCGCCCGCGCCCGCGCCGGCGTCCGGCCCGGGCCCGGACGGGATCGACTGGGAGGCCGAGGCCGCCGCGCTGGAGGCCGGCGCCGACCCGGTCGGTGCCCCGCGCGAGGCCGGCACGGACGAGTGGGACGGCCACCAGGACGTCCGCCACCAGGACGTCCGCCACGAGGACGACGGCTACCTCGACGAGCACGCCGAGGCCGGGGAGGCCGCCTTCCTCGGGGAGCAGGACGAGTCCCGCGAGGCCCAGAAGAAGCGCAAGGAGAAGGGCAAGAAGTCGGGCCGCCGCAACGGCGGCGCCTGTCTGCTGGTCGCGCTGGTGCTGCTCGGCGCCGTGGGCGGGGCCGGCTGGTGGGGCTACGGCTTCTACCAGGACCACTTCGGCCCGCCGGCGGACTTCACCGGCGAGGGCACCGGCTCCGTCCAGGTCGAGGTCAAGAAGGGCGCGGTCGGCGGGCAGATCGGCCTGGCGCTGAAGAACGCCGGCGTGGTCAAGAGCGTCGACGCGTTCTCCGCGGCCTGCAAGGCCGAGCCCAAGTGCGGCACCATCCAGTACGGCTACTACGGGCTGAAGAAGGAGATGCCGGCCGCGGCCGCGCTCAAGGAGCTGCTGGCCCAGGCGGGCGGCGCGGCGATCGTCGTCCCCGAGGGCAAGAACTCCACCGAGATCTACACCCTCATCGACACCAAGCTGAAGCTGCAGGCGGGCACCACGGCGGGCGTCGCCAAGGCCCAGGTCAACGACCTCGGCCTGCCGCCGTACGCCAACGGCAACATCGAGGGCTTCCTCTGGCCGACCCGCTACAACATCGCCGAGGGCATGAAGCCCGAGGACCTGCTCAAGCAGATGGTGAAGAACGCCACCGAGAAGTACGCCGACCTGGACGCCCAGGCCGCCTCGGTGGGGCTGAAGACCGGCTACGAGGTGCTCATCGAGGCGAGCATCCTCCAGCGCGAGGGCAACAACCCGGAAGACTTCGCCAAGATGGCCAAGACCATCCAGAACCGGCTGGCGGCCGGCGGCGAGATCAACCACCGGCTGGGCATGGACACCACGCTCCAGTACTCGCTGAACCGCAAGGACCTCGACAAGAAGGACATGGACGACGCGTCCAACAAGTACAACACCTACATCAACCCGGGCCTGCCGCCCGGTCCGATCTCCAACCCCGGCGACGAGGCGCTCACCGCGACGCTGCACCCGGCGGACGGGAAGTGGCTGTACTTCATCGCGATGTCCCCGACCAAGACCCGGTTCGCCGAGACGAGCAAGGAGCACTACGCCAACGTCAAGGAGTACTGCCAGTCGGCCGGGCAGGGCTTCGACGAGACGCGCGGCCACTGCACCACCAAGAAGTAGCCACGGCCGGACGACAGTCCGCCAGTTCGCGGAGAGGCAGCGTTGACCAGCAAGCACCGGGCGGCCGTTCTCGGTTCGCCGATCGCCCACTCGCTCTCGCCGGACCTGCACCGGGCCGCCTTCGCGGCGCTCGGACTGGACGGCTGGCGCTACGACCGCTTCGAGGTCGACGAGGCCGGGCTGCCCGGGTTCGTCGCCGCGCTGGACGAGGCCGAGTGGGCCGGGCTGTCGCTCACCATGCCGCTGAAGCGGGCGATCATCCCGCTGCTCGACGAGGTCAGTGCGACGGCCCGCTCGGTGGACGCGGTGAACACCGTGGTGTTCACCGCCGACGGTCGGCGCACCGGGGACAACACCGACGTTCCCGGGCTGGTCAACGCGCTGCGCGAGCGCGGGATCACCGAGGTGCCCGAGGCGGCCGTCCTGGGCGCCGGGGCCACCGCCTCCTCGGCGCTGGCCGCGCTCGCCCAGATCTGCACCGGCGAGGTGACGGTCTACGTGCGCAGTGCCGAGCGGGCCCGGGAGATGGCCGAGCTGGGCGAGCGGCTGGGCGTGGCCGTCCGCACCGCCGACTGGGAGCGCGGCGCCGAGGCGCTGGCCCGGCCGCTGACCGTCTCCACCACGCCGGTCGGCGCGACGGACGTCTTCGCCGAGGCGCTGCCCGCTGAGCCGGGCGCGCTGTTCGACGTGCTGTACCACCCGTGGCCGACGGCGCTGGCCGCCGCCTGCGCCGGGCGCGGGGCGACCGTCCTGGGCGGGCTGGACCTCCTGGTGCACCAGGCGGTGCTGCAGAGCGAGGCCTTCACCAGGCGGACGCCCGGGCCGCTGGCGGCGATGCGCGAGGCGGGGGAGAAGGCGCTCGCCGGGCACTGAGCCCCCGCGCCGAGTGGCGGGGCGCCGGTCCGCGGACCCGGTCCTCCGGCCGGGTGCCGGGCCCGTCCTGCGGCCGGTTCCCCGGGTGGTTCCCGGCCGGATGGTGGCCGGTTGCCGTCCGGCACGCGGACTGTGCCCCCAGGTGCTGCTGGGGCATGAAAGGATTCAGGCACAAGGCACGCCCGGGGCGGGCCCCGGCGGTGCCGAGGTCCGGTCCGCTGATGAAGGAGCTCCGTTGGGTACGTTGCGCTGGCTGACGGCGGGGGAGTCGCACGGCCCCGCACTCGTCGCGACGCTGGAAGGCCTGCCCGCCGGTGTACCGGTCACCACCGCTGTGGTGGCCGACGCGCTGGCGCGCCGCCGGCTCGGTTACGGCCGCGGGGCGCGGATGAAGTTCGAGCAGGACGAGGTGACCTTCCTCGGCGGCGTCCGGCACGGTCTGACCATGGGCAGCCCGGTCGCGGTCATGGTCGGCAACACCGAGTGGCCGAAGTGGGAGCAGGTCATGTCGGCCGACCCGGTCGACCCCGAGGTGCTGGCGGGCCTGGCCCGCAACGAGGCGCTCACTCGCCCCCGGCCCGGCCACGCGGACCTGGCCGGCATGCAGAAGTACTCGATCGACGAGGCCCGGCCGATCCTGGAGCGCGCCAGCGCCCGGGAGACGGCCGCGCGGGTCGCGCTGGGCGCCGTCGCCCGCGCGTACCTCCGCGAGGTGGCCGGGATCGAGATCGTCAGCCACGTGGTCGAGCTGGCCGCCGCCAAGGCGCCGGCCGGTGTGGTGCCGCTGCCCTCGGACGAGGCGCGACTGGACGCCGACCCGGTGCGCTGCCTGGACGCCGACGCCTCGAAGGCGATGGTCGCCGAGATCGACCAGGCCCACAAGGACGGCGACACCCTGGGCGGCGTGGTCGAGGTGCTGGCGTACGGCGTGCCGGTGGGCCTCGGCTCGCACGTGCACTGGGACCGCCGGCTGGACGCGCGGCTGGCCGCCGCGCTGATGGGCATCCAGGCGATCAAGGGCGTCGAGGTCGGCGACGGCTTCGAGCTGGCCCGGGTGCCGGGCTCCAAGGCGCACGACGAGATCGTCCCGACCGCCGAGGGCGTCAAGCGCACCTCCGGCCGCTCCGGCGGCACCGAGGGCGGCCTGTCCACCGGTGAGGTGCTGCGGGTGCGCGCCGCGATGAAGCCGATCGCCACCGTGCCGCGGGCGCTCCAGACCCTGGACGTGCGCACCGGCGAGCCGGCCAAGGCGCACCACCAGCGCTCGGACGTCTGCGCGGTGCCGGCCGCGGGCATCGTCGCCGAGGCGATGGTCGCGCTGGTGCTGGCGGACGCGGTGAACGAGAAGTTCGGCGGCGACAACGTCTCCGAGACCCGCCGCAACGTGCAGAGCTACCTCGACAACCTGATCATCCGATGACCAGTCCCGTTGTGGTGCTGGTCGGCCCGCCCGGCAGTGGCAAGTCCACCGTCGGGCGGGTCCTGGCCGAGCGCCTGGGCGTGGGCTTCCGGGACACCGACGCCGACATCGAGGCGACCGTCGGCAAGCCCATCCCGGACATCTTCGTCGACGAGGGCGAGCCGCACTTCCGCGCGCTGGAGGCGGCGGCCGTGCGCGCGGCCGCCGAGGGGCACGACGGGGTCCTGGCGCTCGGCGGCGGCGCGGTGCTGGCCGAGGCCACCCGCGCGCTGCTGCACGAGCTGCCGGTGGTCCTCCTGGAGGTGCCGCTCGCCGACGCCGTCAAGCGGGTCGGCCTGGACGCCCCGCGCCCGTTGCTGGCCGTCAATCCGCGGGCCCGCTGGCGCGAGCTGATGGAGGCCCGCCGCCCCCTCTACCTGGAGGTGGCCACCGCCGTGGTCGACACCGCCGGGCGCACCCCGGAGCAGGTCGCGGACGCCGTACTGGAAGCACTGGAGCTGAAGACCCCCCATGACTGACACCACCGTCAGGATCCACGTCGGCGGCAGCGCCGGCCACGACCCGTACGACGTGCTGATCGGGCACCAGCTGCTCGGTGAGCTGGCGCCGCTGATCGGTACCCGGGCCAAGCGGGTCGCGATCATCCACCCGGAGGCGCTGGCCGCCACCGCCGACGCGATCCGCGACGACCTGGTCGGCGAGGGCTACGAGGCCATCGCGCTGCAGGTGCCCAACGCCGAGGAAGCCAAGAGCGTCGAGGTCGCCGCGTACTGCTGGTCGGTGCTCGGGCAGACCGGCTTCACCCGCAGCGACGTCGTCGTCGGCCTCGGCGGCGGCGCCACCACGGACCTGGCCGGCTTCGTCGCCGCCACCTGGCTGCGCGGGGTGCGCTGGATCTCCATGCCCACCACGCTGCTCGGCATGGTCGACGCGGCCGTCGGCGGCAAGACCGGCATCAACATCGCCGAGGGCAAGAACATGGTCGGCGCCTTCCACCCGCCGGTGGGCGTGCTGGCCGACCTCGGCACCCTGGAGACCGTGCCCAAGCACGACTACGTCTCCGGCCTGGCCGAGGTCATCAAGTGCGGCTTCATCGCCGACCCGGCCATCCTCGACCTGATCGAGGCCGACCCGGAGGGCGCGAGGACGCCGGCCGGGCCGCACACCGTCGAGCTGATCCGCCGGGCCATCCAGGTCAAGGCCGACGTGGTCTCCGGGGACCTCAAGGAGTCCGGCCGCCGCGAGATCCTCAACTACGGCCACACCCTCGGCCACGCCATCGAGCGCAACGAGCGGTACAAGTGGCGGCACGGCGCCGCGATCTCCATCGGCATGGTCTTCGCCGCCGAACTCGGCCGCCTGGCCGGGCGGTTGGACGACGAGACGGCCGACCGGCACCGCACCGTGCTGGCCTCGGTCGGCCTGCCGCTGAGCTACCGGGCGGACGCCTGGCCGAAGCTGCTGGACGCGATGAAGATCGACAAGAAGTCGCGCGGCGACCTGATCCGCTTCATCGTGCTGGACGGCCTGGGCAAGACCTCGGTGCTGGAGGGCCCCGACCCGTCGCTGCTGGTCGCCGCGTACGCGGAGGTCTCGGCGTGACCAGGGTGATGGTGCTCAACGGCCCCAACCTGGGCCGGCTGGGCAGCCGGGAGCCGGACGTCTACGGCGCCACCTCGTACGCCGGACTGGTCGAGCGCTGCACCGCGCTGGGCAAGGAGTTCGGCTTCGAGGTCGAGGTGCACGAGACCAACTCCGAGCAGCAGATGGTGGAGTGGCTGCACGAGGCGGCCGACGGGCAGGTGCCGGTGGTGATCAACCCCGGCGCGTTCACCCACTACTCGTACGCGATGCGGGACGCAGCGGCCCAGCGCACCGCGCCGCTGATCGAGGTGCACATCTCCAACCCGTACGCCCGGGAGACCTTCCGGCACACCTCGGTGATCGCCGCGGTCGCCTCCGGCACCATCGCCGGCTTCGGGCTCGGCTCCTACGAGCTGGCGCTGCGCGCGCTGGCCGAGCGGCTCACCACCCGCTGAGGGTACGGGCGGTGGCCCGGCGGCGGACTGTGCCCGCCGCCGGGCCGCCGTGTAGTGTCCCCGCTGAGAGGTGTCGGGAGGTGCCGTGACGCAGTACGCCGGAGGTGGGCAGGTCCCGCCGCGTCCCGTCGCTCCACCGGTGCCGCCGGGGGGCGGGACACGGGGGACGTCGCCGGGGGCGCCGCTCGCCCCTCCGTCCCCGCCGGTCCGGCCGGCACCCGCGGCCCCCGCCGCTCCCGGGCCCGTCGTCCGTTCCGCTCCGGCCCCCGCGGCCGCACCCGTGCCGAGCGCCCCGGTGCCCGCCGGCGGCACCGGGCACTTCGTGCTGCCGTCCGGCGCGCCCGTCCAACTGCCCACCCACCCGCCGCGGCAGCACGCGGCCACCGGGCCGATCGCCGTCCTGCTGATCGGACCGGCCGGGGCCGGCAAGACCACCGTCGCCCGCCACTGGGCCGAGCGGCGGCCCACCCCGACCGCGCACATCAGCCTGGACGACGTCCGCGAGTGGGTGCAGTCCGGCTTCGCCAACCCGCAGTCCGGCTGGAACAACGCCTCCGAGGCGCAGTACCGGCTGGCCCGCCGCACCTGCGGCTTCGCCTGCCGCAACTACCTGGCCAACGGCATCTCCTGCATCATCGACGACGCCGTCTTCCCGGACCGCCCGGCGATCGGCCTCGGCGGTTGGAAGCGGCACATCGGCCCCGGCATGATCCCGGTCGTCCTGCTGCCCAGCCTGGACTCCGTCCTGCACCGCAACGCCCGGCGCAGCGGCAACCGCCGCCTCGGGGACGAGGAGGTCGCCCGCATCCACGGGCGGATGGCCGGCTGGTACAACTCCGGGCTGCCGATCATCGACAACTCCTCCCTGGACGTGGCCGGGACGGCCGCCGAGCTGGACCGCGTCATCCTGGCCCGGCTAATGGGCATCCCGGTCCGCTGAACCGCCGCCCCGGCCCCGCCGGGCCGCTTGGCCTGCGGCGTCGCGGAGCTGTCGGAGCCGGCTGCGATGATGGACGGGTCATGTCGCCGCGCCCGGAGGAGCCGACGCCCGTGCCCGAAGGCCACATCATCCACCGCCTCGCCACCGAGAACCGGAAGGCCTTCGGCGGCCGCCCGGTGCGGGTCTCCAGCCCGCAGGGCCGGTTCGCCGACGAGGCCAAGGTGATCGACGGGCAGCTGCTCACCGGCGCGGAGGCCACCGGCAAGCACCTCTTCCTCGGCTTCGAGGAGGGCGCCTGGGTGCACGTCCACCTCGGCCTCTACGGCGGCTTCACCTTCGGCACCGGCCCGGCGCCCGAGCCGGTCGGGCTGATCCGGCTGCGGCTGGAGAGCGAGGACGGCTACGCCGACCTGCGCGGTCCCAACACCTGCGCGCTCGTCACCGAGGGGCAGAAGGCCGCCGTCGCCGCCCGGCTGGGCCCCGACCCGCTGCGCGCCGACGCCGACCCGGAGGCCGCCTGGCGCCGGATATCGGGCAGCCGGACGACCGTCGCGGCGCTGCTGATGGACCAGA
Organism: Kitasatospora sp. NPDC058048; assembly: GCF_042885555.1. NCBI lineage: Bacteria > Bacillati > Actinomycetota > Actinomycetes > Kitasatosporales > Streptomycetaceae > Kitasatospora > Kitasatospora sp. NPDC058048. The sequence continues at coordinate 60,122 of NZ_JBHVRT010000021.1, forward strand.
AGGTGCTGGCCGGGGTGGGCAACGTCTACAGGGCCGAGGTGCTGTTCCGCCACGGCATCGACCCGCACCGGGCCGGGCGCGACCTCACCCGCCGGGAGTGGGACGCGGTCTGGGCCGACCTGGTCGCCCTGATGCGCGAGGGCGTCACCGCCGGCCGGATCGACACCGTCCGCCCGGAGCACACCCCCGAGGCGATGGGCCGCCCGCCCCGGGTGGACGACCACGGCGGCGAGGTGTACGTCTACCGGCGGGCCGCCATGCCCTGCCTGGTCTGCGGCACCGACGTGCGGACGGAGGAGCACGCCGCCCGCAACCTCTTCTGGTGCCCGGGCTGCCAGTCGGCGTGACGGGCGCCCGGTCGTGACGCGTGTTGCCCCCGTGTCGTGGACAGCCCTTCTGAGCTGCGACGATGGACGTCGAGCGCGCCGCGTCGCGCGCCCCTGTCCGCACGGCCACGTGTGAACGTGGAGCGAAAGGAAGTCCCATGATCTTCATCACGGTCAAGTTCCCGGTCCGCCCCGAGCGCGCCGACGAGTGGCTGGGCCTGGTCGACGAGTTCACCCGGGCCACCCGCCAGGAGCCCGGCAACCTCTTCTTCGAGTGGTCCCGCAGCGTCGACGACCCCAACGAGTTCGTCCTGGTCGAGGCGTTCCGCGACGGCGACGCGGGCAAGGAGCACGTGGAGTCCGCGCACTTCGCCAAGGCCATGGAGGAGCTGTCGTACGCGGTGGCCGCCAAGCCCCGGATCGTCTCGACCGAGATCCCCGGCCTGGACGGCTGGGCGGAGATGGGCGAGATCACCCCCCGGTGACGTCCGAGTGCCCCTCCGGCCGGGTGCCCAGCCCGTAGGCTGGGGCCGACCGGCCGGAGGGAGCAGGCGGATGGAGCGGCACGAGGTGGCCAACACCGTGTCGGGGGCCACGGTGGGCGGCCACGTGGTGCAGGCCGGGAGCATCGGGGCGCTGCACCTGCACCAGCCGCGGGCGGTGCCGAGGCCGCATCAGATCCGGTCCCCGCACGGCCCGTTCGTCAATCGGGAGCCGGAACTCGCCGCGCTGACCGAGGCCTTGGGCCGGGTCGTGGAGGGCGGACTCGGGGTCGTGGTGTTCACCGGCCTCGGCGGGGTCGGGAAGACCGAGCTGATCGCGAGGTTCACCGAGGAGCACCGGGAGCAGTTCCCGGGCGGGGACCTCTACGCCGACCTGAAGGCCTACCGGCACCAGGGCGGGGTGGACCTCCCCGAGCTGCTGGCCGGATTCCTGCGCGCCCTCGGCACCGAGCCCCCGGCCGCGGAGGCCGAGCGGTTCACGGCGTTCCGCACCGCCACCGCCGAGCGCCGGTGCCTGTTCTTCCTGGACAACGTCGAGCACGCCGCGGAGGTCCGTGCGCTGCTCCCGGCCTGCGGGCTGGTGGTGGTCGCGAGCCGGCGGCGGCTGCCGGCGCTGCGGACGGACGGCGCCGTGGTGCGCCGGCTCGGCCCGCTGAGCGCGAGGGCGGGCGCCGAGCTGGTGCGCGGCTGGGTGGGCCCGGGGCGGGGCACCGACGGGGAACTGGCGGAACTGGTCGAGCTGTGCGGCGGGCTGCCCCTCGCGCTGAACGCGGTCGGGAGCCAGCTGCTGGACCGGGACCACCTGCCGGTCGGCCGGGTGGTGGCCGAACTGCACGACCGGGAGGGCAGGTTGGCGATGCTGGAGGACGAGGAGAGCGATCTCGGCGCGACCTACGACCTGGTCTACGAGCGGCTGTCGGCGTCGGGCCGGGCGCTCTACCACCTGATCGGCGTGCACCCCGGCCCCTTCGTCTCCGCCGAACTGGCGCGTGCGGTCGGCGTCGAGCGGGCCGGGCAGGCGATCGGGGAGCTGCGGGGCGTTCACGTGCTGGACGAGGTGGTGGACGGTGACCGCGAGGACCGCTTCCGGGCCCACGACGTGGTGCGGCTGCACGCCTACGGCCGGACCCGGGAACTGGCCGACCGCGGCGAACTCCTCGCCGCCGTCGTGGCGTACTACCGGGGCCGGGCCTCGGTCGCCGACCGTGCGATGGCCGGGAGCAGGCTCCGCCTGCAGGACCCGAGCGGCGACGAGCTGCCCCGCTTCGCCTCCGACACCGCGGCCCTGGAGTGGCTGTACGCGGAACGGGCCAACTTCCGCGCGGTGGTGGAGGAGGCGGCCCGGCAGGGGTGGCACGGCGAGGTGTGGCGGCTGTGCGAGTCGCTCTGGCTGCTGTACCACGACCGGAGGCTCTACCAGGACTGGATCGCCACCCACCGGCTCGGCATCGAGTCGGCCCAGTGGGACAACCAGCCGGCCGCCGTGGTCCGGATGCGCAACCAGCTCGCCCGGGCCCACTTCGACCGCAAGGAATACCGGCTCGCCGCCGAGCAGTTGGCGCTCGCCGCGGAGCAGGTCCCGCTGGTGACCGACCGTCGGGTGGTGGGTGTGCTCCACGAGACGGACGGTCTGCTCTGCCTGGCCGACGGCCGCCCGGGCGACGCGGTGCGGCGGTTCACGCTGGCCCTGGCGGCGAACCGGGGCGACGAGCACGGCGAGATCGTCCAGAGCTACAACCTGGCGCAGGCGCTGATGGCCGACGGCCGCGCGCAGGAGGCGCTGGCCCGGCTGGCCGAGGCCACCGCGCAGGCCGAGCGGACACGGGACGACGACATGCTGATGAAGCTGCCGCTGGTCCGCGCCCGGGCCCACCGGGCGCTCGGGCAGCCGGAGCTCGCCGCCGCCCACGCGGGCGACTGCGCCCGGCGGGCCGAGGAGCGCGGCCAGTACGCGAAGGAGGCGCAGGCCCACACCCTGCTGCTCGCCCTCGCCGAGGAACTGGACGACGCGGAGCTCGCGGAGCGCAGCCGGGCGCGGCTGCGGGAGCTGCCGGAGTAGCGCCCTTCTCAGGGGCCGGTGCGGAAGGACACCCGGGTGCGGTGCTCGCCGGTGCGGACGGTGAGGCCGTGCCGGGGGAGGCCGGCCGGGTCGCCGCCGTCGGCGAGCCAGCAGGCCACGGCGGAGCCGAGCAGCAGCGGGTCGACGGCGGGGTCGGGGCAGGTCCAGTCCGGTTCGGCGCGGGCCTCCAGCAGCAGGCCGGTGCGCAGTCGGAGCAGGTGGCGGGCCGGGCCGAGGGCGGCCACCGCGACGGCGAGGCCGGGGAGTTCGGCGGCGGAGTCGGCGAGCCAGCGGGCGGCGGGGAGTTCGGCGTGCACCTCGGTGCGGGCCAGGACCTCGGCGGTGTAGCGCAGGGCGTCGCCCGGGTGCTCGTCGGTGAGGGCGTGGAAGCCGCGCGGGGCGTGCTCGTGCGGGTCGAAGGGGTAGCGCCGCAGGCCGACCTCGGTGCCCTCGCTCCGGCCCTCGACGTCGTACGCGGTGGGCCGGTCGACGGTGCCGGGGCACGGGGCCGGCCTGGGGTAGGGCGGCAGGGCCGGTTCGTCCCCGGGCTCGTCCAGCCCGGCCAGGAAGGAGTGCAGCAGCGGGCGCAGCAGCCGGGCGGATTCGCCGCGGTGGGCGAGCGAGCGGTCGGTGATCGCGCTCAGGTCGGCCGGGTCCCGGGCGAGGGCCTGTTCGACCTGGGCGGCGAGGTCCCCGTCCGGGTCGAGGACGGGCGCTGCCTGGCCGAAGGCGTAGCCGGGGGAGCGGGGGTCGAGTTCGGCGGCGCCGGTGGCGACGAGCAGGGTGCGGTGGTTCAGGGCGGCGCCGTAGACGGTGACCGAGCCGTGGTCGCCGATCACGCAGTCGGCGGCGACGAGCGCGGCCTGCCAGCCCTGGTGGGGCGGGATCAGGCGCAGGCCCATCCGGCGGGCGTCGTCGAGCAGCGCCTCGGGGTCGTGGCGGCTCCACACGTTGGGGTGCAGGACGACGGCCACCGTGTACTCGTCGGCGGGGAGCCGGCGGACCAGCCGCCGGGGGAGGTCCGGGCGGCGGCCGAACAAGGAGTGCTCGCTCCAGGTGGAGCTGACGACGACGAGCCGTCGGCCGCCGGTGGCACCGAGCGCGGCGCGGTAGCCGTCGCGGGAGCGCCGGCTGCCGAGCATCCGGTCGAAGCAGGGGTCGCCGACCACCCGGGCGACGTCCAGCGCCTCGGGGCAGGAGACCCGCAGCCGGTCCAGCTGCTCGGGGTGGGAGAGGCCGAGGACGTCCACGAACACCCGTCCGCGGTGGGTGAGTTCGTTGCGGGACAGGCCGGCGGCGGTGACCGTGTCGCCGGTGGACTCGGTGACCAGCCGGTTGTAGCCGACGCCGTGCGGGAGGACGACGAGGCGGGCGTCCAGCCGGTGCATGGAGGAGTGGACGGCGCAGGCGACGGCCAGGTCGAAGCGGCGGCTGACGGCGTCCTCCCAGTCCAGCACGGTGAAGCCGGGCAGGCCGTGCAGGTACTCGTCCAGGGCGCGGTCGGCGAAGGCGGAGCCGGGGTTGACGGTGAAGTACCGCTCGATGCCGTCCGGGTTCAGCAGGGTCAGGACGTCCAGGACCCGGGTGGCCGAGGTGAGGGTGCGGGCGACCGCCAGCACGCGGGCCCCGACCGGTCGGGTGTTCCACCGGTCGGCGGGCCAGGCGTGGGGGCGGGACGGCACGTCATGATCGTACTCATCCGCTCCGGCCGCGGCGCGGTTCCGGGGCCGGGCCAGTGGGTCAGCCCGTGGCCGCGGTGGGCTCGTGGTGTTCGCCGGCGGCGCACTCGTCGAGGAGGGGGCGCATGGCCTCGTCCACGAGCTGGTAGCGCACCACGCGTCCGTCCCGGTCGCCGGTGACCACGCCGGCCGTGCGGAGCAGCCGCAGGGCCTGGGAGACGGCGGGGTCGCGCATGCCGGTGGCGACCGCGAGGTCGGTGACGGCGAGCGGCCCGGCCCGGTGGAGGGCGAGCAGCAGGGCGAGCCGGCCGGGGTCGGCGAGCAGGGAGAACCGCTCGGCCCAGGACCGGACGTGGGCCGGGTCGCCGATCGCGGCGATGGCCTCGCAGACCCGGTGCCCGTCGATGGTGCGGTGGCCCGCGCGGTCGGCCGGTACGAGATGCATGCGGACATTCTCGCAGGCGGCGGTCTGTGATCCTGGACACCTGCGCAGGTGCGCAACCTTGCACGGGTCGGGGCGTGGCCCCTACGGTGTTCCCCGCCGTGGTGCTCGGGAAGACCGGTGACGGACCCTCAGGGGTCCCAGCCCGGAGCGGCCCTCGCCACTGTGATCGGGTCGTTCCTCCGTCCGCGGAGGAACGTCGTCCGTACCCATGGAGCCACTGGGCGCCTCGCGCGCTTGGGAAGGCGGGTACGGGCGTCCCGTCAGCCAGGAGACCGGCCACGGCATCTCACGAGGTTTTCCACGAGGTGCTGGAGCGTGATCCGCAGATGACCCTGCCCGAAACCGTTGCCGCCGGGGCCGAACCGGCCCCGTCCGCGCTGCCCAGCTTCCAGTGGCGGCGCGAGGACACCGTCCGTACCGCCGGGCTGATGGCGGTGATCGTGGCCATGCACGTGGTGGCCTTCGGCACGCTGATCTTCCTGGTCGCACCCGAGAAGTACGCGGTCGGTACCCAGGTCTTCGGGGTGGGCCTGGGTATCACCGCGTACACCCTCGGGATGCGGCACGCCTTCGACGCCGACCACATCGCGGTGATCGACAACACCACCCGCAAGCTGATGGCGGACGGCAAGCGCCCGGTCTCGGTGGGCTTCTGGTTCGCCCTCGGGCACTCCTCGATGGTGGTGGTGATGGCTGCCCTGGTGGCGGGCGGCGCGCAGCTGGCGAACACCCTGATGGACGACGAGTCGACCACCCACAAGTGGCTCGGCGTGATCGGGACGACCACCTCCGGCGTGTTCCTCTACCTGATCGGCGCGCTCAACCTGGCGGCGCTGCTCGGCATCCTCAGGGTGTTCCGCTCGATGCGGGCCGGAAAGTTCGACGAGAAGGAGCTGGAGGCGCACCTCGACTCGCGCGGCTTCATGGCCCGGGTGCTGAACCGGGCGACCCGTTCGATCACCCGGCCCGGGCAGATGTTCCCGGTGGGCATGGTGCTGGGGCTGGGCTTCGACACCGCGACCGAGGTCACCCTGATGGTGATGGCCGGCTCGGGCGCCGCCTCCGGGCTGCCCTGGTACGCGATCGTCTGCCTGCCGCTGCTGTTCGCGGCCGGGATGAGCCTGTTCGACACCCTGGACGGGACGTTCATGAACTTCGCGTACCAGTGGGCCTTCGCCAACCCGGTACGGAAGGTGTACTACAACCTGACCATCACCGGTCTGTCGATCGCGGTGGCCTTCGTCATCGGCACCATCGAGCTGGTCGGGGTGCTGCACGAGAAGCTCGATCTGACCGACCCGGTCACCGGCTTCATCGCCGACATCTCGCTGGACAACGTCGGCTACGCCATCGCCGGGCTGTTCGTGGTCGTCTGGGCGATCGCGATCGGGTACTGGAAGCTCGCCGGGGTCGAGAAGCGCTGGACGCCCGAGGGCTCCTGAGCCACCCGGCCGCGAGCAGCGGCCTGCCCGCGCACGCCGGAACGGCGCCTCCCCGCGGCGGGGAGGCGCCGTTCGCGTTCCGGGGGCCGGGTGCGCCCCGGGTCGGCGCTCCTCGCGGAAGTCGACGTGCCGGCCGGGCGACCGGGTCGTACTCGCACAGGACCGGCAGTGACATATTCGTGACGGAGCGTAGCGACCGGTCGGGGTCCGAGGGGCCGCCGGGGGGTGCGGGGCCCCTCGGCGGCACGCTGCGTGGGCGGTGGGCGGTGGGCGGCACGCTGCGTGGGGGGCGGGGCGCGGGTCCGAGGGGACGGTGCCGCGGTCGCGCAGGGGGGCGTGCAAGGGGTATTGGGGGTTCTGCCGGGGGTGCTCGGCGGGCGCTTCGGGCCGGGGGTTCGTAGGCTCGACGCATGGCGGATGCGTACGCGGGGCGGCGGGAGCGGGTGAGGGAGCACTGCAGTGCGGCCGGGGCCGATGCGGCGCTGATCACCCGCGCGGCGAACGTGCGGTACCTGACGGGCTGCGCGCCCTGCGGGGCGAGCCTGCTGCTGACCAGGGAGCGGGCGCTGCTCGCGCTGCCGGACGACCTGCCGCCGGACGACACCGGGGAGCACCTGATCGCCCCGGACGTCACCCGGCTCCCGGTGGCGGCCGGGGCGGACTCCGCGCTGGCCGTCGCGGCCGTCGCCGCGCGGTCCGGGGTGTCGGGACTGGCGGTGGAGGAGCACGACCTGACCGTCACCCGGCACCGGGCGGTGGGCGGCCTGAGCGAAGGGGCCCGGCTGGTGGACCTCGGCCAGACGGTCGAGCGGCTGCGGGTGGTCAAGGACGAGCACGAGATCGCCGACCTGCGGATCGCCGCCGAGATCGCCGACCAGGCGCTGGGCGAGCTGCTGGAGTCGATCCTGGTCGGCCGCACCGAGCGGCACCTGGCGATGGAGCTGGAGCGCCGGATGATCGACCACGGCGCCGACCGGGCCGCCTTCCCGGTCTCGGTCGGCACCGGCAGCCACTCCGGCCAGGCCGCCCACCAGCCCACCGACCGCCGGGTGGAGGAGGGGGACTTTCTGACCGTCGTGATGGGCGCCCAGTACCGCGGCTACGGCGTCTCCACCGCCCGCACCTTCGTGATCGGCGCGGCCCCCGCGCCCTGGCAGGTGGAGCTGCACCGGCTGGTCTTCCGGGCCCAGCGGGCCGGGCGGGAGGCGCTCGGACCGGGCGTGGAGCAGTGCGTGCCCGACCGGGCCGCCCGGCAGGTCCTGGAGGCGGCCGGCCACACCGAGGCCTCCCCGCACCCGGTGGGCCACGGCGTCGGGCTGGAGATCCGGGAGGCGCCGCGCCTCGGTCCGTCGGACATGGGTAAACTGGACAGCCGCGTGCCGGTCACCGTCGGTCCGGGGGTCCACCTCCCGGGCAGGGGCGGCGTCCGGATCGAGGACACGCTCGTCGTGCGCCCCCTCGAAGAGGGCGGGCCCGAGCTGCTCACCATCACCACCAAGGAGCTCCTCGCCCTGTGACCGCGGCCCCCCGGGGCCGTGGGAGGCAGGACGCAATCCCTTGGTTCCTTGACAGCTATACAGGAGTTAGTGCGCCCGTGGCTTCCACGAACGATCTCAAGAACGGCATGGTCCTCAAGCTGGAGGGCGGCAAGCTCTGGTCCGTCGTCGAGTTCCAGCACGTCAAGCCCGGCAAGGGCCCGGCCTTCGTGCGTACCAAGCTCAAGGAGGTCCTGACCGGCAAGGTCGTCGACAAGACCTTCAACGCGGGCACCAAGGTCGAGACCGCCAACGTCGACAAGCGCGGCATGCAGTTCTCGTACAAGGACGGCGAGAACTTCGTGTTCATGGACATGGACACCTACGACCAGCTGACCATCGAGCCGTCGGTCGTCGGCGACGCCGCCAAGTACCTGCTGGAGGGCTTCGAGGCCCTCGTCGCGCAGAACGAGGGCTCGGTCCTCTACATCGAGCTCCCGGCCGCGGTCGAGCTGACCATCGCCGAGACCGAGCCGGGCGTCCAGGGCGACCGCTCCACCGGTGGCACCAAGCCGGCCACCCTGGAGACCGGCGCCGAGATCCAGGTGCCGCTCTTCGTCACCAAGGGTGAGAAGGTCAAGGTCGACACCCGCGACGGCAGCTACCTCGGCCGGGTGAAGTAAGTCCGTGTCGGCCGCACGCAGCAAGGCCCGCACCAGGGCCTTCCAGATCCTCTTCGAGGCCGACCACCGCGGGGTCGACCCGCAGCAGGTCCTCGCCGACTGGGTGGCCCGCGCCCGCGAGCCCAGGCCCGACGAGGGCACCCCGCAGGTCGGTGAGTACACCATGGAGCTCATCGAGGGGTACGTCCAGCACGCTCGTCGCATCGACGACCTGATCGAGCAGTACTCCGTCGGCTGGTCGCTCGACCGGATGCCGATCGTGGACCGCAACGTCCTGCGGCTCGGTGCCTACGAGCTGATCTGGGAGGACGGCGTCCCGGACGCCGTCGTCCTGGACGAGGCCGTCGAGATCGCCAAGGAGTTCTCCACGGACGACTCCCCGGCCTTCGTCAACGGCATGCTCGCCCGCTTCCTCGAGCTGAAGCCGAGCATCCGCCGGTAGGCGGGTGGACCTCGCGGACGGCCGTCGGACCCGAACAGGTGTCCGGCGGCCGTTCCGCGTTTCACCCGGTCGGCGTAGGGTGGGGACCTACTTGTCAGTAACTTGACGTCCGGAACCACGCGTGAAGGGCAGGTCCCCCCAGATGACCACCGCGATCCGCAGCGAGTTCGACCAGGGCATCGCCCTGACCAGGCACCCCGAGGAGGCCGGCCGCTACGACGCCGAGCTCGGCGCCGGCTGGCAGATCGGCGGCGGGGTGAACGGCGGACTGCTGCTCGCGGTGGCCGGACACGCGCTGTCGCTGGAGCACGGCACCCACCCGGACCCGGTGTCGATCAGTGGTTACTACCTGTCCGCCTCCACCCCCGGCCCGGCCACCGTCCGCACCGAGGTGCTGCGCACCGGCCGCGGCCTGTCCACCGGCACCGCCTCGCTCAGCCAGGACGGCGTCGAGCGGCTGCGGGTGGTGGCCAGCCACGGCGACCTCGCCACCGCCGACGGCGAGGTGCGCACCAGCGCGCGGCCGCCGCAGCTGCCGCCGCCGGACCAGTGCATCGGCGTCGAGCACGCGCCCAAGGAGCTGATCGCCCAGGCCGCCCTGCTGGAGCGGTTCGACCTGCGGCTGGACCCGGCCACCATCGGCTGGGCGCTCGGGCAGCCCTCCGGCAACGGGCGGATCCAGGGCTGGTTCCGGCTCGCCGACGGCCGCGAGCCCGACCCGCTGCTGCTCCTGCTGGTCGCCGACGCGCTGCCGCCGGTCACCTTCGACCTCGGCATGCCGGGCTGGGCGCCCACCATCGAGCTGACCGTCCACCTGCGCGCCAGGCCCGTGCCCGGCTGGCTGCGGGTCACCCACGCGACCCGCAACCTGGCCGGCGGCTACTTCGAGGAGGACGCGGAGGTCTGGGACGAGTCCGGCCGCCTGGTCGCGCAGTCCCGCCAGCTGGCCCGGGCGCCCCGCCCCTGACCCGGCGGCCCCGCATTACCGGTGGTTACATTCCTGTGACACGCCGTACGTGTGCGGCGCGCGCGGATGGGGAGGAAGACGGTCAGCGGCGAGCGTGCCGCGGACCGTCAACCCCCGAAGCCAGGAGCCACCGATGAGTCAAAAGGGTCGCGCCCGCCGTAACTCCGACTGCACCGCCGGCGGCTCGCGGCCCGCGGTGCGGGCGTCGCACCGGCCACAGCGGGCCGGCGGCGCCGAGCAGGCTTTTGTCATCGGGGTGCTGACCAACGCCGCGGACTTCGCCCGGGCCCGCGCCTGGGGGATCTCCGACGCCCCCGACCACGAGCGCTACCTGGCCGACACCGCCGAGCTGCTGGCCGAGGCGCTGGAGCGGTTCGACACCGTCCGGGCCCGGATGTTCCACCCGCAGGACTTCGAGGAGTTCTGCGTGCTGCACGGGCTGGACCCGGCCGAGCCCGCCGCCCGCGACCGCTACCTGGTCAACCCGGCCCTGCAGACCCAGCTGATGGCCTATCAGGGCGAGGAACTGGCCGGGGACTTCGTGCCCCGCCTGGTGCGCGCCCGGGAGAACGGGCTGACGCTCTGCCACGCCGACCTGCTGCTCGACGGGGGCCTGTACGGGGGCGCGGGCGCGCCCGACGAGGAGCACGCCGCCTGGGTGCGCGCCGCCTACCAGCGCGGCGGCGAGGTGTTCCGCCGGATGCTGGTCGGCGCGGGGGCCGGCGTGTACGAGCTGCGCCTGCGGGTGGACGCGCCCGGCGGGAAGCTGACCGCCGCGGCCCGGGTCCTCCAGTGGGAGGACGGCGTGGTCCGGATCAACGACGAGGACCTGGAGCTGGTCTGCGCGGTGCTCTGCACCGGGCTGGCCCTGGAGCTGCCGGGCGTCGCGGTGCTGCACGGCTCGCAGGGCTCGGCCGCCTCCTGCGGGGAGTACCTGCAGGCCTCCTGGGCCTGGTCGAGCGGCGGGCAGGAGTGGGCGCCGGCCGAGCGGCCGGTCCGGCTGGACGGCGTGGCGGCGCAGCCCGGCTACAGCCTGGGAACGGTCTGCTGACGGCTCCGCCGCGGGGCCCCGTCCCGGGGCCCCGACACCGCGGCGCGGCCCCCCGGTCAGGGGAGCCGCGCCGTGACGTTTCTGCTTGCGGGTACGACCGGAAATCAGGCCGGGTCGTCCCTGGATCCGCCGGCGGGAGCCGGTGCGGCGAGCCTCAGCTCGCGTCCTCCTCGCGCACCGCGCGGCGCGCGTCGGGGTTCAGCACGCCCCAGGAGATCAGCTGCTCGGTGAGGATCGACGGCGACTGGTCGTAGATGACGGCCAGGGTGCGCAGGTCGTCCTGACGGATCGACAGCACCTTTCCGTTGTAGTCACCGCGCTGGCTCTGGATGGTCGCCGCGTAGCGCTGCAGCGGGCCGGCCTTCTCGGAAGGGACCTGGGTCAGTCTCTCCAGGTCGAGGACCAGGCGCGGCGGCGGCTCGGCCGCGCCGCCGGGCGTACCGCCGGGCAGCAGCTCCTGCACCGGGACGCCGTAGAACTCCGCCAGTTCGGCCAGCCGCTGCACGGTGACCGCACGGTCACCGCGCTCGTACGAGCCGACGACGACTGCCTTCCAGCGCCCCTGGGACTTCTCCTCGACACCGTGCAGGGAGAGACCCTGCTGAGTGCGGATCGCTCGGAGCTTGCCTCCGAGTTGCTTCGCGTAGTCGCTGGACATTGATCTCCCCGGACGAGATTGCTTCGCGTTCAGTGGTGGGTCACGGGCGATTGCCGACGCCGTTACCGGTGGGTCCGACGTCCGTCTCGTAACTCACTGTGAGGTTACGTAGAGTAAGGTAGTTGCGTCAAGCCGAATGGGGCAGTCGTGCGAATGGCCCGCATCGTCGGCGCGTCCGGAGTGTTAACCCCGGGAAGCGGAATGATGGCCGTCTGTTTGCGATCCGGCGCGCTGCTAGGATGGCCCGAAGCCCGCGCCCGGTCGGCGGGGGCAGTCCCAGACATCCTTTAAGACCCGTCCCGTGAGGCGGGGAAGGAGGTCCGCTTCGGCATGACCACACACCATGAACCGACGCCCCGGGCACCGCACCAGGTGCTGGACGGCACGGACATCGCCCGGGTGCTCACCCGGATAGCGCACGAGATCGTCGAGCGCGCCAAGGGCGCGGAGGACGTCGTGCTGCTCGGCATCCACACCAGGGGCGTCCACCTCGCCCGCCGCCTGCACGGCCGGCTGGCCCAGATCACCGGGCGCGAGATCCCGCTCGGCACCCTGGACATCACCATGTACCGGGACGACCTGCGGCTGAAGCCCGCCCGCGCCCTGGAGCACACCGAGATCCCGCCCGGCGGCATCGACGGCAAGCTCGTCATCCTCGTCGACGACGTGCTCTTCTCCGGCCGGACCATCCGCGCCGCGCTCGACGCGCTGAACGACATCGGCCGCCCGCGCGCCGTCCAGCTCGCCGTCCTGGTCGACCGCGGCCACCGCGAGCTGCCGATCCGCGCCGACTACGTCGGCAAGAACCTCCCCACCTCGCTGCGCGAGGCCGTTCAGGTGCGCCTGTCCGACAGCGACGGCGTGGACGCCGTCCTGGTCGGCGACCGCGACTTCGCCGCCCGCAGCTCGCAGGCCCTGGCACCCCAGTCTTCCGAACCGCACCTCCCGGAGTAACCCGCGTGAAGCGCCACCTCGTCTCCGCCGCCGATCTCAGCCGCGACGACGCGCTGCTGATCCTGGACACCGCCGAGGAGCTCGCCCAGCTCTCCGGCCGGGCCGTGAAGAAGCTGCCCACGCTGCGCGGCCGCACCGTCGTCAACCTCTTCTTCGAGGACTCCACCCGGACGAAGACCTCCTTCGAGGTCGCCGAGAAGCGCCTCTCGGCCGACGTCATCAACTTCTCCGCCAAGGGCTCCTCGGTCTCCAAGGGCGAGAGCCTCAAGGACACCGCGCTGACCCTCCAGGCGATGGGCGCCGACGCGGTGGTCATCCGCCACCACGCCTCCGGCGCGCCGGCCCGGCTGGCCCAGTCCGACTGGCTGCACGGCAGCGTGATCAACGCCGGTGACGGCACCCACGAGCACCCCACCCAGGCGCTGCTCGACGCCTTCACCATGCGCCGCCACCTCAACCCGGGCAGCGCCAATGACCTGGCCGGGCGGCGGGTGACCATCGTCGGCGACGTCCTGCACAGCCGGGTCGCCCGTTCCAACGTCCACCTGCTGAACACCCTCGGCGCGCAGGTCACCTTCGTCGCCCCGCCCACGCTGCTGCCGATCGGGGTCGAGAACTGGCCCTGCGAGATCAGCTACGACCTCGACGCCGTGCTGCCCAAGACGGACGCGCTGATGATGCTGCGGGTGCAGCGCGAGCGGATGAACGCCGCGTTCTTCCCGACCGAGCGCGAGTACAGCCGCCGCTACGGCATGAACGGCCGCCGGATGGCCCAGCTGCCGGACCACGCGATCGTGATGCACCCCGGCCCGATGGTCCGCGGCATGGAGATCACCGCCGAGGTCGCCGACTCGCCGCGCTGCACCGCCATCGAGCAGGTCGCCAACGGCGTCTCCGTCCGGATGGCCGTCCTGTACCTGCTGCTCGGCGGAGCCACCCTCGCCGACACCGCCCGCACCGACTCCGTGGAGACCGCCCAGTGACCAGCTACCTGATCCGCAACGCCAAGATCCTGGGCGGCGCCCCGCAGGACCTCCACCTCGCCGACGGCGTGATCCAGGAGATCGGCACCGGCCTGACGGTCGAGGCGGACATCGAGATCGACGCCACCGGGCTGATCGCCCTGCCCGGCCTGGTCGACCTCCACACCCACCTGCGCGAGCCCGGCCGCGAGGACGCCGAGACCGTGCTCACCGGCACCCGGGCCGCCGCGATGGGCGGCTTCACCGCCGTGCACGCGATGGCCAACACCACCCCGGTGGCCGACACCGCCGGCGTGGTCGAGCAGGTCTGGCGGCTCGGCCAGGAGTCCGGCTACTGCGACGTGCAGCCGGTCGGCGCCGTCACCGTCGGCCTGGAGGGCAAGAAGCTCGCCGAGCTCGGCGCGATGCACGAGTCCGCCGCGGGCGTCCGGGTCTTCTCCGACGACGGCAAGTGCGTGGACGACGCGGTGCTGATGCGCCGCGCCCTGGAGTACGTCAAGGCCTTCGACGGCGTCGTCGCCCAGCACGCCCAGGAGCCGCGGCTGACCGAGGGCGCCCAGATGAACGAGGGCCAGGTCTCCGGCGAGCTCGGGCTCGGCGGCTGGCCGGCCGTCGCCGAGGAGTCGATCATCGCCCGCGACGTGCTGCTCGCCGCGCACGTCGGCTCCCGGCTGCACGTCTGCCACCTCTCCACCGCCGGCTCGGTCGAGATCGTCCGCTGGGCCAAGTCCAAGGGCTGGGACGTCACCGCCGAGGTGACCCCGCACCACCTGCTGCTCACCGACGAGCTGGTCCGCACCTACGACCCGGTGTACAAGGTGAACCCGCCGCTGCGCACCGCCGAGGACGTCCAGGCGCTGCGCAAGGCGCTGGCCGACGGCACCATCGACGCCGTCGCCACCGACCACGCGCCGCACCCGGCCGAGGACAAGGACTGCGAGTGGGCCGTGGCCGCGATGGGCATGGTCGGCCTGGAGACCGCGCTGTCGGTCGTGCAGCAGACCATGGTCGACACCGGCCTGCTGAACTGGGAGGCCGTCGCCAACCGGATGTCGCACCGCCCGGCCCGGATCGGCCGTCTCAGCGGCCACGGTCGGCCGATCTCGGTGGGTGAGCCCGCCAACCTGGTGCTGTTCGATCCCGCGTACCGTGGAGCCGTGAACCCGGACAGCTTCGCCACCCGCAGCCGCAACACCCCCTACAAGGGCCTGGACCTGCCCGGACGGGTGCACGCCACCTTCCTGCGCGGGCGCGCCACCGTGCTGGCCGGGGAGCTCGCCGAGCAGGGCGGCACGGAGTGATGCTCCACGCCACGCTCGCCCAGGAGCAGGCGAAGGTCACCGACTGGCCCGGCTACATCGGCTGGTCCGTCGGCCTGCTGATCGTGATCGGCCTGATCTACTGGCTGATGCGCCAGGGCTGGAACTGGCGGCGCACCCTGCAGTCCGGCATCCCGCCGCTGCCGGCCGTGCCGGACCGCGCCGGGCGCACCATCCTGGAGACCAGCGGCCGGTACCACGGCACGACCACCGCCGGGAACTGGCTCGACCGGGTCGTCGCCCACGGCCTGGGCACCCGCAGCCGCGCCGACCTCACCCTCGGCGAGAACGGTCTGCTGGTGCAGCGCCCCGGTGACGTCGACTTCTGGATCCCGGCCGAGCACCTGACCGGTGCCCGCACGGACTCCGGGATCGCCGGCAAGGTCGTCCCCTCCGGACTGCTCGTCGTCAGCTGGGCCCACGAGGGCACCGAGCTGGACTCCGGCTTCCGGGCCGACCACCCCGACGAGCACGCCGCCTGGGTCGAGGCGATCGCTCAACTCGCAACACGTACGAAGACGAAGACGGAAGAGGCCGCGCAATGACCGCACCTGCCCCCACCACGCAGCGCCAACGGCGGGAACGAGTGCCTGCCGTGCTCGTCCTGGAGGACGGCCGGACCTTCCGCGGACAGGCCTACGGCGCCATCGGCGAGACCTTCGGCGAGGCGGTCTTCAACACCGGCATGTCCGGCTACCAGGAGACCCTCACCGACCCGTCGTACCACCGCCAGGTGGTCGTGATGACCGCCCCGCAGATCGGCAACACCGGCTGGAACGACGAGGACGACGAGTCCAAGCAGATCTGGGTCGCCGGCTACGTCGTGCGCGACCCCGCCCGGGTCGCCTCCAACTGGCGCTCCCGCCGCTCGCTCGACGAGGAACTCGTCAACCAGGGCGTCGTCGGCATCAGCGGCATCGACACCCGCGCGCTGACCCGCCACCTGCGCGAGCGCGGCGCGATGCGCTGCGGCATCTTCTCCGGCGAGGCGCTGGCCGACCCGGCCGCCCTGCTCGCCCGGGTGCAGCAGTCGCCCGAGATGAAGGGCGCCGACCTGTGCGCCGAGGTCGCCACCACCGAGCCGTACGTGGTGCCCGCGATCGGTGAGAAGCGCTTCACCGTCGCCGCGCTGGACCTCGGCATCAAGGCGATGACCCCGCAGCGGATGGCCGAGCGCGGCATCGAGGTGCACGTGCTGCCGGCCAACTCCACCCTGGAGGACGTCTACGCCGTCAACCCGGACGGCGTCTTCTTCTCCAACGGCCCGGGCGACCCGGCCACCGCCGACCACCAGGTCGCCGTCGCGCAGGGCGTGCTGGAGCGCAGGACCCCGTTCTTCGGGATCTGCTTCGGCAACCAGATCCTCGGCCGCGCCCTGGGCTTCGGCACCTACAAGCTCAAGTACGGCCACCGCGGCATCAACCAGCCGGTGCAGGACCGCACCACCGGCAAGGTCGAGGTGACCGCCCACAACCACGGCTTCGCCGTGAACGCCCCGCTGGACAAGGTGAGCGACACCCCCTACGGGCGGGTCGAGGTCTCCCACGTCTGCCTCAACGACGACGTGGTCGAGGGCCTGCAGGCGCTCGACGTCCCCGCCTTCAGCGTGCAGTACCACCCCGAAGCGGCCGCCGGTCCGCACGACGCCGCCTACCTGTTCGACCGCTTCGTGAAGCTCATGGAGGGCCAGCGTGCCTAAGCGCAGTGACATCAAGTCCGTCCTGGTGATCGGCTCCGGCCCGATCGTGATCGGCCAGGCCGCCGAGTTCGACTACTCGGGTACGCAGGCCTGCCGGGTCCTCAAGGCCGAGGGCCTGCGGGTCGTGCTGGTCAACTCCAACCCGGCCACGATCATGACCGACCCGGAGATCGCCGACGCCACCTACGTCGAGCCGATCACCCCGGAGTTCGTCGAGAAGATCATCGCCAAGGAGCGCCCCGACGCGCTGCTGCCGACCCTGGGCGGCCAGACCGCGCTCAACACCGCGATCTCGCTGCACGCGGCGGGCACGCTGGAGAAGTACGGCGTCGAGCTGATCGGCGCCGACGTCGAGGCGATCAACAAGGGCGAGGACCGCGAGCTCTTCAAGGGCGTCGTCGAGGCCGTCAACGCCAAGATCGGCCACGGCGAGTCCGCCCGCTCGGTCATCTGCCACACCATGGACGAGGTGCTGGCCGGCGTCGACACGCTCGGCGGCTACCCGGTCGTCGTGCGCCCCTCCTTCACCATGGGCGGCGCCGGCTCCGGCTTCGCCCACAACGAGGAGGACCTGCGCCGCATCGCCGGCCAGGGCCTGACCCTCTCGCCGACCACCGAGGTGCTCCTGGAGGAGTCCATCCTCGGCTGGAAGGAGTACGAGCTGGAGCTGATGCGCGACAAGAACGACAACGTCGTGGTCGTCTGCTCCATCGAGAACTTCGACCCGATGGGCGTGCACACCGGTGACTCGATCACCGTCGCCCCGGCGATGACCCTCACCGACCGCGAGTACCAGATCCTGCGCGACATCGGCATCGCCGTCATCCGCGAGGTCGGCGTCGACACCGGCGGCTGCAACATCCAGTTCGCGGTCGACCCCGAGGACGGCCGGGTCATCGTCATCGAGATGAACCCGCGGGTCTCCCGCTCCTCGGCGCTCGCCTCCAAGGCCACCGGCTTCCCGATCGCCAAGATCGCCGCCAAGCTGGCCGTCGGCTACACCCTGGACGAGATCCCCAACGACATCACCGAGCAGACCCCGGCCTCCTTCGAGCCGACCCTCGACTACGTCGTCGTCAAGGTGCCGCGGTTCGCGTTCGAGAAGTTCCCGAGCGCCGACGCCACCCTGACCACCACCATGAAGTCCGTCGGCGAGGCCATGGCCATGGGCCGCAACTTCCCCGAGGCGCTCCAGAAGGCGCTGCGCTCGCTGGAGAAGAAGGGCTCCCAGTTCTCCTGGACCGGCCCCGTCGGCGACAAGGCGGAGCTGCTGGCCAAGGCGGTCGTGCCGACCGACGGCCGGATCAACACCGTGATGGACGCCGTCCGGGCCGGCGCCACCCCGGAGGAGGTCTTCGAGTACACCAAGATCGACCCGTGGTTCGTCGACCAGCTCTTCCTGCTGGACGAGATCGCCGGCGAGCTGGCCGAGGCCGCCGAGCTCACCCCCGACCTGCTGCGCCACGCCAAGCGGCACGGCTTCTCCGACCAGCAGATCGGCGAGATCCGCGGCCTGAAGCCGGACGTGGTCCGCGAGGTGCGCCACGCCCTCGGCATCCGCCCGGTGTTCAAGACCGTCGACACCTGCGCCGCCGAGTTCGCCGCCAAGACCCCGTACTTCTACTCGTCCTACGACGAGGAGAACGAGGTCGCCCCGCGCACCAAGCCCGCCGTGATCATCCTGGGCTCCGGCCCGAACCGCATCGGCCAGGGCATCGAGTTCGACTACTCCTGCGTGCACGCCTCCTTCGCGCTCGCCGAGGCCGGGTACGAGACCGTCATGGTCAACTGCAACCCGGAGACCGTCTCCACCGACTACGACACCTCCGACCGGCTCTACTTCGAGCCGCTCACCCTGGAGGACGTGCTGGAGATCGTCCACGCCGAGCAGCAGGCCGGCCCGCTCGCCGGTGTGATCGTCCAGCTCGGCGGCCAGACCCCGCTGGGCCTGGCCCAGGCGCTCAAGGACAACGGCGTGCCGATCGTCGGCACCCAGCCCGAGGCGATCGACCTCGCCGAGGAGCGCGGCGCCTTCGGCCGCGTCCTGCGCGACGCCGGCCTGCCGGCCCCCAAGCACGGCACCGCCTTCTCCTTCGAGGAGGCCAAGGCGATCGCCGACGAGATCGGCTACCCCGTGCTCGCCCGCCCGTCCTACGTGCTCGGCGGCCGCGGCATGGAGATCGTCTACGACGAGGCCTCGCTCGCCTCCTACCTGGAGCGCCACGCCGGCCTGATCTCCGAGCACCCGGTGCTCATCGACCGCTTCCTCGACGACGCGGTGGAGATCGACGTCGACGCGCTCTACGACGGCACCGAGCTCTACCTCGGCGGCGTCATGGAGCACATCGAGGAGGCCGGCATCCACTCCGGCGACTCCGCCTGCGCGCTGCCCCCGATCACCCTCGGCGGCCACGACATCAAGCGCCTGCGCACCTCCACCGAGGCCATCGCGCGCGGTGTCGGCGTCCGCGGTCTGATCAACATCCAGTTCGCCCTCTCCGGCGACATCCTCTACGTGCTGGAGGCCAACCCGCGCGCCTCCCGCACCGTCCCGTTCACCTCCAAGGCGACCGCCGTGCCGCTGGCCAAGGCCGCCGCCCGGATCTCGCTCGGCGCCACCATCGCCGAGCTGCGCGCCGAGGGCCTGCTCCCGGCCGAGGGCGACGGCGGCACGCTGCCCGCCGACGCGCCGATCGCGGTCAAGGAGGCCGTGATGCCGTGGAGCCGCTTCCGCGACATCCACGGCCGCGGGGTGGACACGGTGCTCGGCCCGGAGATGCGCTCGACCGGCGAGGTCATGGGCATCGACAAGGTGTTCGGCACCGCCTACGCGAAGGCGCAGTCCGGCGCGTACGGCGCGCTGCCGACCAAGGGCAAGGTCTTCGTCTCGGTGGCCAACCGGGACAAGCGCAACCTGGTCTTCCCGGCCCGCGCGCTGGTCAACCTCGGCTTCGAGGTGCTCGCCACCGCCGGCACCGCCGAGGTGCTCCAGCGCGGCGGCATCCCGTCCACGCTGGTGCGCAAGCACAGCGAGGGCGAGGGCCCGAACGGCGAGCGGACCATCGTCCAGCTGATCCACGACGGTGAGGTCGACCTCATCATCAACACGCCGTACGGCACCGGCGGCCGCCTCGACGGCTACGAGATCCGCACCGCGGCCGTGGCCCGCGCGGTGCCCTGCCTGACCACCGTCCAGGCGATGGGCGCGGCCGTGCAGGGCATGGACGCGCTGCTGCGCGACGAGGTCGGGGTGATGTCGCTCCAGGAGCACGCCGAGCTGATCAACGCCGGCCGCAAGTAGCACCACCGCAGTGGGGGGCACCGGAACAGCCGGGTGCCCCCCACTGCCATGACCGCCCCGCCCGCCACCCACCGCCACCCTTCCTCCGACGGGCGGCGCCCGCGCCCGTCTGCTCTCTCCGCTCCGGGAGTTGAACCACCCTTGTACAAGCTTCTGTTCGACCTGGTCTTCAAGAAGATGGACCCCGAGAAGGCCCACCACCTCGCCTTCTTCTGGATCCGCCTCGGCTCCTCGGTGCCCGGCCTGCGCACCCTGGTGCGGCTGGTGCTCGCCCCGCGCGACCGGGCCCTGCGCACCCGCGCCCTCGGCCTCGACCTGCCCGGCCCGTTCGGCCTGGCGGCCGGCTTCGACAAGAACGGCGTCGGCATCGACGGCCTGTCGATGCTCGGCTTCGACTACGTCGAGATCGGCACCGTCACCGGCGAGCCCCAGCCCGGCAACCCGGCGCCCCGGCTGTTCCGCCTGGTCGAGGACCGCGCGCTGATCAACCGGATGGGCTTCAACAACCAGGGCTCGGCCCGGGTCGCGGCCCGGCTGGCCGCCCGCCCGCACACCAGCTCCACCCCGGTGATCGGCGTCAACATCGGCAAGACCAAGGTGGTCGAGGAGGCCGACGCCGTCGCCGACTACGTGAAGTCCACCGAGCGGCTGGCCAAGTACGCCGACTACCTGGTGGTCAACGTCAGCTCGCCGAACACCCCCGGGCTGCGCAACCTCCAGGCCGTGGACCACCTGCGGCCGCTGCTCGCCGCCGTCCGCGAGGCCGCCGACCGCAGCACCGCCCACCGGGTGCCGCTGCTGGTCAAGATCGCCCCCGACCTGGCCGACGAGGACGTCGACGCGGTCGCCGACCTCGCGCTGGAGCTGGGCCTGGACGGCATCATCGCCACCAACACCACGATCGGCCGCGAGGGCCTGCGCACCGACGCCGGGCGGGTCGCGGAGATCGGCATGGGCGGCCTGTCCGGCGCCCCGCTCAAGGCCCGTGCCCTGGAGGTGCTCCAGCGGCTGCGCGCCCGCACCGAGGGCCGGCTGACCCTGGTCTCGGTCGGCGGCATCGAGACCGCCGAGGACGCCTGGCAGCGGATCGTCCACGGCGCCGACCTGGTCCAGGGCTACAGCGCCTTCATCTACGAGGGCCCGTTCTGGTGCCGGCGGATCCACAAGGGCCTGTCCGCCAAGGTCCGCGCGGGCGGCTTCCGCAGCCTGGCCGACGCCGTCGGCAGCGCCGTGCGCAGCTCCTGAACCCCCTCCCCACCCCTCCGGAAAGAGACGACATGACCCTCGCCCCGTTCGGCGCCCGGCTGCGCCAGGCCCTCGACACCCGCGGCCAGCTCTGCGTCGGCATCGACCCGCACGCCTCCCTGCTCGCCGCCTGGGGGCTCGGCGACGACCTCGCCGGGCTGGAGGCCTTCAGCCGCACCGTGGTCGAGGCGCTCGCCGACCGGGTGGCCGTGCTCAAGCCGCAGGCGGCCTTCTTCGAGCGCTTCGGCAGCAAGGGCGTCGCGGTGCTGGAGAAGACCGTCGAGGAGGCCCGGGCGGCCGGCGCGCTGGTCCTGATGGACGCCAAGCGCGGTGACATCGGCTCCACCATGGCCGCGTACGCCGAGGCCTTCCTGTCGCCGGGCAGCCCGCTGTTCTCGGACGCGGTGACGGTCAGCCCGTACCTGGGCTTCGGCTCGCTGCGCCCGGCCCTGGACCTGGCCCGGGAGCAGGGCTGCGGCGTGTTCGCGCTGGCGCTCACCTCCAACCCGGAGGGCGCCGAGGTGCAGCGCGCGGTGGGCGCGGACGGCGAGCCGGTCGCGGCCTCGGTGCTGCGCCAGCTGGCGGCCGAGAACGAGGGCGCCGCGCCGCTCGGCTCCTTCGGCGCGGTGGTCGGCGCGACGCTGGCCGACGCGGGCGTGGAACTGGCCATCAACGGCCCGCTGCTGGCCCCCGGGATCGGCGCCCAGGGCGCGACCATGGCCGACCTGCCGCGGGTGTTCGGCGCCTCGGTGATCAACGTGGTGCCGAGCGTCAGCCGGGACGTGCTCAAGCACGGCCCCTCGGTGCCGGCGCTGCGGGAGGCGGCGGAGCGCTTCGTCGGCGAGTTCGCGGACGCCGTCAAGTAGCGGAACCCGTCCTTCAGGTAGCCGTGCGGTGACCCTGCGGAGTGTCCGCAGGACCGCGCGGTGGCCGCGGAAGAGACGTGAGCGCCGTCACATCGGCACCGCCAAAGTCTCGCAATCGCGGTCATTTTGCCCTGGAAAGTCCTGGTCGGCCTTGGCTGACCAGGACTTTTCGTGTTCTTTTCCTGACGTGGCGCCGCAATCCGGGTAGTGTCCGGCGATAGGTCATCGGCGAGCCGCTATTTCCGTGGCTCCCGCAGGTCAGGGCCTTGTGGTTCCCCTTGCGGACGGTGTCCTCGGTACCGAACCAGTCCTAGCTCAATCCATCCATCCACACCCTGAGGTGAACGGCGTGGCCCTTCCGCCCCTTACCCCTGAACAGCGCACCGCCGCGCTCGCCAAGGCCGCCGAGGCTCGCCGGGAGCGCGCCGAGGTCAAGAACCGGCTCAAGCACTCCGGCGCCTCCCTGCACGAGGTGATCAAGGCCGGAAAGGCCGACAACGACGTCATCGGCAAGATGAAGGTCTCGGCTCTGCTGGAGTCCCTTCCGGGCGTCGGCAAGGTCCGTGCCAAGCAGATCATGGAGCGCCTCGGCATCAGCGAGAGCCGGCGTGTCCGCGGCCTCGGTACGAACCAGATCGCTTCCCTGGAGCGGGAGTTCGGCGGTGGCGCCGCCTGACCGTGCCCCCGTGGTCCCAGGATCCTCCGCGATCCGGGATAATCGGTGCATGAGTGAGCGTCCGCGGCTGACCGTGCTCTCCGGCCCTTCGGGGGTCGGCAAGAGCACGGTCGTCGCTCATATGAGGAAGATGCACCCCGAGGTCTGGCTCTCGGTGTCGGCGACGACCCGGCGCCCGAGGCCGGGCGAGAAGAACGGGGTCCAGTACCACTTCGTCGACAACGACGAGTTCGACAAGCTGGTCGCCAACGGCGAGTTGCTGGAGTGGGCCGAGTTCGCCGGGAACCGTTACGGGACCCCGCGTGCGGCCGTGCAGGAGAAGCTGGAGCGCGGCGAGCCGGTGCTCCTGGAGATCGACCTCCAGGGCGCCCGGCAGGTGCGCGAGTCGATGCCCGAGGCGCAGCTGGTCTTCCTGGCTCCGCCGAGCTGGGACGAGCTGGTCCGCCGGCTGACCGGCCGGGGCACCGAGCCGCAGGACGTGATCGAGAAGCGGCTGGAGGCGGCCAAGGTCGAGCTCGCGGCCGAGCCCGAGTTCGACACGACCCTTGTCAACACCTCCGTCGAGCAGGTAGCGGCCGAACTGCTAGCCTTGCTCGGTGTAGCCTGACCTGTCTGTCTTTTCCACCCTTTCGGAAGGTTTTAGCGTGTCCTCTTCCATGACCGCGCCCGAGGGCATCATCAACCCGCCGATCGACGAGCTGCTCGAGGCCACCGACTCCAAGTACAGCCTCGTGATCTACGCCGCCAAGCGCGCGCGCCAGATCAACGCGTACTACTCCCAGCTCGGCGAGGGCCTGCTGGAGTACGTCGGCCCGCTGGTCGACACCCACGTGCACGAGAAGCCGCTGTCGATCGCGCTGCGCGAGATCAACGCGGGCATGCTGACCGCCGAGGCGATCGAGGCTGCCTGAGGCAGTCGCAGAATTTCGGAAGGGCCCGGCGGAATCGTTTCCGCCGGGCCCTTCGGCATTCCCGGTGGTCCTCGGGTGTTCCCCGACGGCCCGCCCTTCGGCGCTCGCCGGCGACCCTCCGGTGTTCGCCGGAGGGCAGGGCGCGGTGCGGGGGTCGACCGGGGGGCCGTAGGGTGGGCGCGTTCGCGGCACGGCCGCGACGCGTTCCCGATGCGTTCCCGAGGCGGAGAGAGGCCGGTAGATGACCCTGAGTGCGGACGCCCCCCGCGTGGTCCTCGGCGTGAGCGGCGGGATCGCCGCGTACAAGGCGTGCGAGCTGCTGCGCCGCTTCACCGAGTCCGGCCACCAGGTCACCGTCGTGCCGACCGCCGCCGCGCTGCACTTCGTCGGCGAGGCGACCTGGGCGGCGCTGTCCGGCCGCCCGGCCGCCACCGAGACCTGGGAGCGCGTGCACGAGGTGCCGCACGTGCGGATCGGGCAGCAGGCCGACCTGGTGGTGGTCGCCCCGGCCACCGCCGACCTGATCGCCAAGGCCGCCCACGGCCTCGCCGACGACCTGCTCACCAACACCCTGCTCACCGCCCGCTGTCCGGTCGTGGTGGCGCCCGCCATGCACACCGAGATGTGGGAGCACCCGGCCACCCGGGAGAACGTGGCCACGCTGCGCCGCCGGGGCGTGATCGTGCTGGAGCCGGCCGTCGGGCGGCTGACCGGCAAGGACACCGGGAAGGGCCGGCTGCCCGAGCCGTCGGCGATCTTCGAGGCCTGCCGGGCCGTGCTGCGCCGCGGCGGGGCGGTGCCGACCGACCTGGCGGGCCGGCACGTGGTGGTCTCGGCCGGCGGCACCCGCGAGCCGCTGGACCCGGTGCGCTACCTGGGCAACCGGTCCTCCGGCAAGCAGGGCTACGCGCTCGCCGTGACGGCCGCGGCGCGCGGGGCCCGGGTGACCTTGCTCTCGGCCAACGCCGAGCTGCCGGACCCGGCCGGGGTGGACGTGGTGCACGTGTCGACCGCGCTGGGGCTGCGCGAGGCGGCGCTGAAGGCGGTCCAGGACGCGGACGTCGTGGTGATGGCCGCGGCGGTGGCGGACTTCCGGCCCGCCGAGTACGCGACCGGCAAGATCAAGAAGGTCGAGGGCGTCGAGCCGGCGCCCGTCGCTCTGGTCCGCAATCCGGACATCCTGGCCGAACTGTCGGCCCACCGGGCCCGTTCGGGTCAACTCGTGGTGGGTTTCGCGGCGGAGACCGACGACGTGCTCGCCAACGGTCGGGCCAAGCTCGCCCGCAAGGGCTGTGACCTGCTCGTGGTGAACGAGGTGGGCAACGGCAAGGCCTTCGGCGCGGACGTCAACGAGGCCGTGGTACTGGGCTCGGACGGCAGTGAGACGGCCGTTCCGGTGGGTCCGAAGGAGGCGCTCGCGGACGTGGTCTGGGATCTGGTCGCAAAGCGGCTGGAAACGGGCGGCAACTGATCGGAACCGCTCGCGCGGCGGTCGAGAATTCCTGAAGCGGGTGACGTTCGGCGGAACCAGACCGTTAGACTCCAGGAATCAAGTCTTTCCGGAGTTCCCCGGGTCGCCCCGGGGAACTTCAGTCAGCAGCCGCTGCAACCCCAGGGAGCGCTGTGTCTCGCCGCCTGTTCACCTCGGAGTCCGTGACCGAGGGACACCCCGACAAGATCGCTGACCAGATCAGCGACACCATCCTTGACGCTCTCCTGCGGGAGGACCCGACGTCCCGGGTCGCCGTGGAGACGCTCATCACCACCGGCCAGGTGCACGTGGCCGGCGAGGTGACCACCAAGGCGTACGCGCCGATCGCCCAGCTCGTCCGGGACAAGATCCTGGAGATCGGCTACGACAGCTCCAAGAAGGGCTTCGACGGCGCCTCCTGCGGCGTCTCGGTGTCCATCGGTGCCCAGTCGCCCGACATCGCGCAGGGCGTCGACACCGCGTACGAGGCCCGTGTCGAGGGCGACGAGGACGACCTGGACAAGCAGGGCGCCGGTGACCAGGGCCTGATGTTCGGCTACGCGTCCGACGAGACGCCCGAGCTCATGCCGCTGCCGATCACCCTGGCGCACCGCCTCTCCCGCCGCCTGACCGAGGTGCGCAAGAACGGGACCATCCCCTACCTGCGCCCCGACGGCAAGACCCAGGTCACCATCGAGTACGACGGCGACAAGGCCGTCCGCCTGGACACCGTCGTCGTCTCCACCCAGCACGCCAGTGACATCGACCTGGAGTCGCTGCTCACCCCGGACATCCGCGAGTTCGTGGTCGAGCCGGAGCTGAAGGCGCTGGCCGAGCAGGGCATCAAGCTGACCACCGAGGGCTACCGCCTGCTGGTCAACCCGACCGGCCGCTTCGAGATCGGCGGCCCGATGGGCGACGCCGGCCTCACCGGCCGCAAGATCATCATCGACACCTACGGCGGCATGGCCCGCCACGGCGGCGGCGCCTTCTCCGGCAAGGACCCGTCCAAGGTGGACCGCTCGGCCGCGTACGCGATGCGCTGGGTGGCGAAGAACATCGTCGCCGCCGGCCTCGCCCGCCGCGCCGAGGTGCAGGTCGCGTACGCGATCGGCAAGGCCGAGCCGGTCGGCCTGTTCGTGGAGACCTTCGGCACCGAGACCGTGCCGGTCCTCACCATCCAGAAGGCCGTCTCCGAGGTCTTCGACCTGCGTCCGGCCGCGATCATCCGCGACCTGGACCTGCTGCGCCCGATCTACTCGCAGACCGCGGCGTACGGCCACTTCGGCCGTGAGCTGCCGGAGTTCACCTGGGAGCGCACCGACCGGGTGGAGCAGCTGAAGGCCGCCGTCCAGGACTGACGTCCGCGGCTCGTCGCCAGTGGCGCGCGCCCGCGGCCCGTGCGCCCGTGGCCCGTGCGTCCGTAGCGCCTGAAGCGGCGCCCGCCCCCGAACGGGGGTGGGCGCCGCTTCGTGCATTGTCGGTGTGACCTGGTAGTACTTGGTGGCGATGAGCAGCACAGGGGAGAACGGGGCCGCCGAGCCGGAGCAGCTGGCGTTCATCCGGGAGACGGTCAAGCGGGCCAAGCCGCGCACCTGGCACGGGGCCAAGCGGGCCGAGCACCTGCCGGTGGCCCGGGTCGTGGTGGACAAGGGCGTGCTCACCATCGACAAGCTCTTCGACTACGAGGTGCCGGCCGCCATGGCCGAGGAGGCCCAGCCCGGGGTGCGGGTGCGGGTGCGGTTCGGGGCACGGGTGGTGAAGGGCCAGCGCGAGGGCGGGGAACTGCACGACGGGTTCATCGTCGCCCGTCTGGAGAAGAGCGACTTCGCCGGACCGCTCGCCCCGCTGGCCCAGGTGCTCTCGCCCGAGCCGGTGCTCACCCCGCAGCTGCTGCGGCTGTGCCGGACCGTCGCCGACCGGTACGCCGGGACGCTGGCCGACGTGCTCCAGCTGGCCGTCCCGCCCCGGCACGCCAAGGCCGAGGCCGAGCCCTCGCCGCCGCCGCTGCCGCGCCCGGCCGCCCCGGCCCCCGGCGGCTGGCAGCGCTACCCGGCCGGGCCCGACTTCCTCGCCGCGCTCGCCGGGGGCGGCGCGCCGCGCGCGGTCTGGGCGGCGCTGCCCGGCCCCGGCTGGCCGTACGAGATCGCCCGGGCGGTGGCCGCGACCCTCGCCGGCGGGCGCGGCGCGCTGGTCGTGCTCCCGGAGGGACGCTCGGTGGCCCGGGTCGACCAGGCGCTGACCGAACTGCTCGGCCCCGGGATGCACGTGGCGCTGGAGGCCGACCTCGGCCCGCGCGAGCGCTACAAGCGCTGGCTCGCGGTGAGCCGCGGCTCGGTGCACGCGGTGATCGGGACCAGGGCCACCATGTTCGCGCCGGTCCGGGACCTCGGGCTGGTCGTCGTCTGGTCGGACGGGGACGGCAGCCACAGCGACCCGCGCGCCCCGCACCCGCACGTGCGCGAGGTGGCGCTGCTGCGCGCCGCCGAGGAGGGCGCGGCGGTGCTGCTCGGCGGGCACGCGGTGACGGTGGAGGGCGCCCAGCTGGTCAGCACCGGCTGGGCGCGCCCGCTGGTCGCGGACCGGGAGACGGTGCGGCAGGTCGCGCCCCGGGTGCGGACCGTCACCGACCAGGACCAGCACCGGGACGCCGCCGCCCAGGCCGCCCGGCTGCCCTCGGTGGCCTGGGAGGCCGCCCGGGAGTCGCTGGCCGCCGGGCACCCGGTGCTCATCCAGGTGCCCCGGCGCGGCTACGTGCCCCGGCTGGCCTGCGGGCGCTGCCGGACCCCCGCGCGCTGCCGGCGCTGCGAAGGGCCGCTGGAGGCGCCCTCGGCGGACGCCCCGCTGTGCTGCGGCTGGTGCGGGGAGGCGGAGAACGACTGGCACTGCCCCGAGTGCGGGTCCTTCCGGCTGCGGGCCCAGGTGGTCGGGGCCCGGCGGACGGCCGAGGAACTCGGCAAGGCGTTCCCGCGCCTCCCGGTGCGGACCTCGGGCCGGGAAGCGGTGCTCACCACCGTGCCCGACGAGCCCTCACTGGTGATCTCCACACCCGGTGCGGAGCCGGTCGTGGAGGGCGGCGGCGGGTACGGGGCCGCGCTGCTGCTGGACGGCTGGGCGCTGCTCGGCCGGCCGGACCTGCGGGCGGGGGAGGAGACGCTGCGGCTCTGGCTCGCGGCGGCCGCGCTGGTGCGGCCCTCGACGGACGGCGGGACTGTGGTCGTGGTGGCCGAGCCCTCGGCCCGTCCGGTACAGGCGCTGGTGCGCTGGGACCCGCTGGGGCACGCCGGGCTGGAGCGGGACGAACGGGCCCAGCTGCACTTCCCGCCGGTCTCCCGGATGGCCTCGGTGAGCGGGACCCCCTCGGCGGTGACGGACCTGCTGAACCTGATCCGGCTGCCCGAGGGGGCGGACGTGCTCGGGCCGGTGCCGGTACCGGCGCTGCGGGGGGAGGAGCAGGAACGCGCGCTGCTGCGGGTGCCGCCCGGGCAGGGGGCCGCGCTGGCGGAGGCGCTCAAGGCGGCGCAGATCGCGCGGATCGCGCTGCGGACGGCGGAGCCGGTGCGGGTGCGGGTGGATCCGACGGACATCGGCTGAGCGGCGTCGGCCGGGGGCTGGTCGGGGCCTGGTCGGAGGCGGGGGCTTGGTCGGGGGCGAGGGTGGTGGGCGGGTGGGGCGGGGTGAGTGGGCCACCCCGCCCCGGACGGCCCGGCTGCGGCGGCTCGGTCAGCCGCGCAGCGGGATGCCGGGTCGGTCCGCCTGGGGGCGGTCGGCGGGGGTGCCGCGGTCGGGCGTGCCGCGGTCGACGGGGGTGCGCTCCATCGGGCCGCGGTCGATCGCCGTCCGGTCGATCGTTGCCCGCTCGATCGCGGTGCGGTCCATCGCGGTGCGGTCGATCGCGGTGCGGTCCATCGTGCTGCGCTCCAGGGCGCCGCGGTCCAGGCTGCTGCGGTCCAGGCCGCCCTGGCGGGCCGCCGGGACGGTCGTGGCCAGACCGGTGCGCTCGACGGCCGGGGGCAGCTCGTCGACGCGGTCCGGGCGGCTCTGGCCAGGGACGCCACCGCTCGCGGCGAGGAGCTCGCTGGTCGGGCGGCGCATGCCGTAGCGCCGGTGCACGGCCTGCTTGGTGACCCCGAGGGCGGAGCCCACCGAGTCCCAGGAGAAGCCCAGCGCGCGGTCGAACTCGACCGCCGCCGCCACCAGGGTCTCCACGCTTTCCCGCAGTTCCTGCGCCAGGCGTACGGTCGGCGCCGGCGCCCGCCCGTACACCACGAAGCCGGCCGAGGTGCTCGGTCGGCGCGGACGGTAGACGTTGCCCAGTTGAGCGGTGAGCGTCCGCAGCGCGTCGACCTGCCGCCTCACCCGCTCGATGTCCCGCACCAGCAGGTGCAGGCTCGCCCGCGCCCGTGCGTCGTGGTTGATCTGCTCGGCCATGGCCTACGTGCCACCTTCCGTACGGTTCGGCTCGGCCGGCACGCGGTGTCCCGTGCGCCCGGCCCGGTCAATCTCTCTTGACCAACGCCGAAGCGGGGGCCGGGGTAACGCGGCTGGGCACAGTCGGGCCCTGCCGGCTGTCGATCCGGGCCCCGGGGAAGCCCCCGGCGGACGGCCGCAGGGGTTGCATAGACTGGCGGGTGAACCAGCGGCCGACCGCAGCCCGCGCCCCTACGGACAGGAGCCCGTACCCCGTGGCGATCCAGCCGATCCGTCTCTTCGGAGACCCAGTCCTGCGGTCCACCGCGAAGCCGGTGACCACCTTCGACAAGGAACTGCGCAAGCTGGTCCACGACCTCACCGACACCATGCTGGACGCTCCCGGAGCCGGCCTCGCCGCGCCCCAACTCGGCGTCTCCCTGCGGGTGTTCACGTACCACGTGGACGGCGTCACCGGGCACCTGATCAACCCGGACCTGTCGCTGAGCGAGGAGGAGCAGGACGGCCCCGAGGGCTGCCTGTCGCTGCCCGGCCTGCGCTACGACACCAAGCGCGCGTACGGCGTGGTGGCCAAGGGCTTCAACATGTACGGCGATCCGGTGACCTTGGAGGGCACGCAGCTGCTCGCCCGGTGCATCCAGCACGAGACCGACCACCTGGACGGCATCATCTTCATCGACCGGCTCGACCGCGAGCAGCGCAAGGCCGCGCTGAAGGCGATCCGGGAGGCGGACTGGGACGGCGGGTCGGCTCCGGTGGTCAAGGTCTCGCCGCACAGCACCTTCGGTTCCGCCCGCTGACTTCCGCCGGTTCCGGCTGATTTCCGCTGACGTCGGCCGGGCTCGGCAGACGTCCGCCGGCTCCTCGCCGACTCCGGTCGGGTTCCGCCGGCTTCTCGAACTTCTTTTTGCAGAAAGGCCCTTGATGCGACTCGTTTTCGCCGGCACCCCCGAGGTCGCCGTTCCCGCCCTGGACGCCCTGCTCGCTTCGGACCGGCACGAGGTCGTCGCGGTGGTCACCCGCCCGGACGCTCCGGCCGGGCGCGGACGCAAGCTGGTCGCCAGCCCCGTCGCCCAGCGCGCCGAGGAGGCCGGGATCGAGGTCCTCAAGCCGGTGAAGCCGAGCGACCCGGACTTCGTCGCCCGGCTCACCGAACTCGCGCCCGACTGCTGCCCGGTGGTCGCCTACGGCGCCCTGCTGCGCCCCGGCACGCTGGAGATCCCCAAGCACGGCTGGGTCAACCTGCACTTCTCGCTGCTGCCGGCCTGGCGCGGCGCGGCCCCGGTCCAGCACGCGGTGCTGGCCGGCGACGAGGTCACCGGCGCGTCCACCTTCCTGATCGAGCAGGGCCTGGACTCCGGCCCGGTCTACGGCGTCATCACCGAGGAGATCCGCCCGGCCGACACCAGTGGCGAGCTGCTCACCCGGCTCTCGTTCTCCGGCGCGCGACTGCTCGCGGCCACCATGGACGGCATCGCGGACGGCTCCCTGCACGCCGTGCCGCAGCCGGCCGAGGGCGTCACGCTCGCGCCGAAGATCACCGTCGAGGACGCGCGGATCGACTGGAGCCACCCCGCGCTGCGGATCGACCGGGTCGTGCGCGGCTGCGCGCCGGCGCCGGGCGCCTGGACGGAGTTCCGGGGCGAGCGGCTGAAGGTCACCGGGCCGGTCCGGCTGCTGCCGGACTCCGCCGAGCTGGCGCCGGGCGAGGTCGCGATGGCGGGCAAGAACAGCGTCCGGGTCGGCACCGGCAGCCACGACGTGGAGCTGGGGGAGGTGCGTCCGCAGGGGAAGAAGGAGATGCGGGCCGCCGACTGGGCCCGGGGCGCACGGCTGGAGGAGGGGGAGCGCCTCGGGGGCTGACGCTCCGGTTTGGCGCTACTGTTCGTTTGAGATCGATTGAGATCGCCCTTGTTCGTTCAAATCTGTTGTTCGTCCGAGTACGTCGATAACCACCGCAGCACCTTGAGGCACCTGTGACCACCCCCAGCGCCAACCGCGCCCCCCGCCCGCACCGCCGCCCGAAGAAGGACCCGGCCCGGATCGTCGCGTTCCGCGCCCTGCGCGCCGTCGACGAGCGGGACGCGTACGCCAACCTGATCCTGCCCTCGCTGCTCCGCGAGGCCGAGCAGAAGGGCATGGACCGGCGCGACGCCGCCCTCGCCACCGAGCTGGTCTACGGCACCCTGCGCCTGCAGGGCACCTACGACGCGATCATCGCCGCCTGCATCGACCGGCCGCTCGGCAAGGTCGACCCGCCGGTGCTGGACGTGCTCTCGCTCGGCGCGCACCAGCTGCTCACCACCCGCATCCCCAGCCACGCGGCCGTCTCGGCGACCGTCGAACTGGCCCGGGTGGTGCTCGGCGACGGCAAGGCCAAGTTCGTCAACGCCGTGCTCCGCCGGATCAGCGCCAACGACCTGGACGCCTGGATCGAGAAGGTCGCCCCGCCGTACGACAAGGACGCCGAGGACCACCTGGCCGTCGTCCACTCGCACCCGCGCTGGGTCGTCTCCGCGCTCTGGGACTCGCTCGGCCGCTGGCAGCCGGACGCCTCCGGGCGCACCGCGATGGAGGAGCTGCTGCGGGCCGACAACGAGCGGCCCGAGGTCACCCTGGTCGCACGCCCCGGCCGGGCCACCGTCGGCGAGCTCGCCGAGGCGCTGCCGGAGGCCGAGCCGGGCCGATGGTCCCCGTTCGCGCTGAGGCTCGCCGAGGGCGGCGACCCGGGATCGATCGAGGCAGTGCAGGAGAACCGGGCGGGCGTTCAGGACGAAGGCAGCCAGCTGGTCGCGCTGGCGCTGGCGGCGGCGCCGCTGGAGGGGCCGGACCGGCTCTGGCTGGACGGCTGCGCCGGCCCCGGCGGCAAGGCCGCGCTGCTCGGCGCGCTCGCCGCCGAGCGGGGCGCGGCCCTGGTCGCGAGCGAGAAGCAGCCGCACCGGGCCCGACTGGTCGCGCGGGCGCTGGCCGGCAACCCCGGCCCGTACACCGTGATCGCGGCCGACGGGACGCGCCCGGCCTGGCGGTCCGGCGGCTTCGACCGGGTGCTGGTCGACGTGCCGTGCTCCGGCCTCGGCGCGCTGCGCCGCCGCCCGGAGGCGCGCTGGCGGCGCCGGCCGGCCGACGTCGCGGCCTTCGGCCCGCTCCAGCGGGACCTGCTGCGCTCGGCGATCGAGGCCACCCGGGTCGGCGGCGTGGTCGGCTACGCGACCTGCTCGCCGCACCTCGCGGAGACCCGCGCGGTCGTGGACGACGTGCTGCGGGCCGAGGACGGCCGGGTCGAGTGGATCGACGCGCGCCCGCTGCTGCCCGGCGTCCCGGCGCTCGGCGACGGGCCGGACGTGCAGCTGTGGCCGCACCTGCACGGGACCGACGCGATGTACCTGGCGCTGCTGCGCCGCACCGCCTGAGGCCCTTCCGGTGTCGCCTCCCCCCGGCGGGGAGGCGACCCCGGCGGCTCGTTCCGTCGGGGATCCGACGTCGGCCCGGGGCGGGTTGACACCGCGTCAGGCGTCGGTTTCCATGGTTCTCGTGTAGCCGCTCGGCTGCATGATCTTTGGGGGGCAGGCTTCGTCGCGTCGCGCGGCGGAGCCGGGGAAGCAACCCCACGAGACATGCGGCGCGAAGCGGCTGTTCTGCGTGCTGGGCGCGTTCCCCGGCGGCTGCCCTCCCGGACCCTGGGAGACGCGCAGTGTCATCGGAGATTCAGCGGCCGCAGCGGGAACCCGCCGGCTCGGGGAACGGCGCCCGGGGATCCGGGGTGCGCCGGGTCGTGACGGACGGCCGGAAGCTCGACCTGATCGCGCTGATGGCGATCCTGGCGGTGTGCACCCTGATCTGCCTGACGGCCGGTGCGGGGGCACTCCAGGCGGTCATCGGCGCGGCGGGCGTGCTGTTCGCCGCCTGGCGGACGCCCCGGCGGTCCGGGCGCTCCGGGCGCTCCGGGCGGGAGGGCGAGCACCGGCGCGGGCCCGACGGGCCCCACCGGTCCCAGGGGTCCCAGGGGCCTCGCAGGCCTCGCGGGCCTCGCGGGTGAGGAGGCTTGCACCTCCCGTGGGGGGAGGTAGCAGGGTGGTGCCATGAACGGCGACACGACCTACACCATCGGTGAGCTGGCCCGGCGGACGGGGCTGACGGTCAAGACCGTCCGCTTCTACTCGGACCAGGGGATCGTGCCGCCGGCCGACCGCAACCCGGCCGGCCACCGGCGGTACGGCGCCGACGCCGTCGCCCGCCTGGAACTGGTCGGCACCCTGCGGGAGCTCGGGCTCGGACTGCCCGCGATCCGGCGGGTGGTGGAGCGCGAACTGACGCCGGCCGATGTCGCCGCCGCGCAGGCGGAGGCGATCGACGTCCAGATCCGGGTGTTGCGACTGCGGCGGGCCGTGCTCGGGACGGTGGCCAGGCTCGGGTCGACGCCTGAGGAGTTGACGCTCGTGCACCAGTTGGCCCGGCTCACGGAGGACGAACGGGGGCACCTGATCGGGGAGTTCCTGGCGGGGGTGTTCGGCGGGATCAGGGACGGCGGGACAGGGGGCGGTGGGATCGGGGACGGCGGGATCGGGAACGGCGGGCGGTTCGCCGCCGCGGCGCGTTCGTTGACGCCGGAGCTGCCGGAGGAACCGTCGGTCGAACAGGTCGAGGCCTGGGTGGAGTTGGCGCGGCTGGCGGGGGACACCGGGTTCCGGGCGCTGCTGCGCGGGCTCGCCGAGGCCGAGGCGGCCGAGGCGGCCGAGGCGGAAGCGGCGGCGGCGGAGGAGGTGGCCGGGGCGGTGCGGGCCGCTGCGCATGTGCCGAGGCCCGGACTGGCCGTGGCAGTGAGGGAGTTGGCCGGACCGGCGGTCGCGGCCGGGGTGGAGCCGGAGTCGGTGGAGGCGGCGGCCGTCGTCGCGGAGTTGGTGGAGCGGTACGGGCGGTGGTGCGCGGGGGCGGTGCCGGGAGATGCCGGGGCGCTGCGTGGCCGTTTGGCGGAGCGGCTGGGGGCGATGGCCGATCCGCGGCGGGAGCGGTACCTGGAGCTGCTGGCGGTGGTCAACGACTGGTCCGCACCGAAGAGTTGGGCGGCCGAGGTGAACTGGGCGGTGCGCGCCGTGGCGTGAGCCGGCGCGGGGGTCGGGGCAGCGTGACGGCGGGTGCGGATGCGGCTGGGGGTGCCGGAGGGTGGGGTGGGGCTATCGGCGGGCGGGGCCGGGGAAGGTGGTGAGGAAGGCGTGGGCCTGGGCGCGGAGGTGGTCGACCGGCGGGTCCTCGCAGATCACCTCCAGGCCGATTCCGGTCGCCCGGCCCAGGTCGTAGTAGGACTGGTAGGCGAGGTAGGGGCGGTGGTCGTCGGTGGGGTCGAGGCCGACGGCGAAGGTCGCGAAGTGCGGCTGCTGCTTGCCCTCGGCCCGGGCCGAACCGGCGCGGGAGAGCTGCCATTCGAACTCGTAAGGCTCGGGGTCGGCGGGCAGGTCCAGCAGCGCCTGGGCGAGCCGGCGGACCTCGTCCGGGTGCGAGAAGGGGATCGACTCCGACCAGGCGGGGGCGGAGGCGAGCAGCTCCCAGTCGTCGCCGTTGTGGCCGACGGTCAGGGCCCACTCGCCGTTCGGGTCCTGCCAACGGCAGCTGATGATCGGGTCCACGGCGGTCAACCTCCCTGTGGCGCTGGATCGTTCGTACCTCCTCATCGTGGCACACCGGGCGGCCCGGGGGCCTCGGCCGTGAGCCGTCCTCGGGCACGCTGCCAGGCCTCCTGGAGCGTGCGGTAGCCGAGGACGGTGATGCCGAGCTCGGTGAGCAGCCGGCGGGCCCCGGGGGACACGAGGAACGCGTGGTCGGTGTGCCGGACGCGCCAACCGTCCTCCGGGGCGTGGTGGTTCGGGTCTGTCCTCGGGTCGGCCGTGCCGGGGTGCAGGGCCCACTCGGTGAGGCCCGGGGGGAGCGCGGCGAGCAGGCGGGCGTAGTGGGCGGGCTTGTCGTCCAGAGGGACGGTGAAGCTGTCGAGGAAGCCGTGGTCCACCACCGGCAGGCCCTGCGCGCGCAGCCGGGCGAGTGCGGGCGGCAGCCAGACCCGGACCGCCAGGCCGTACTCGGCGCCGAGGGCGAGGGTGAGGTCGAGGACGTCCTCGCGGCCGCCGTCGGCCAGGCAGTGGAAGTCGAGGTGGGTCGGGGCGAGGCCGGCCACCGCGACCGCGTCGATCTGGGCGCGGAACTCGCGCTCGACGTCGTCGAGTCGGGCCCGGGCGAGCAGTGCGGCGCGTCCGGCGGGGGTAGGGGCGAAGAACCCTCCGGAGGCGTCGAGGAGGGAGGGCACCCGGTCACGGGCGGCGAGCGGCCCCCAGCGGCGGTCCGCGGACTCGCAGACCAGCGTGAGGTGGACGCCGAAGGGGACCTCCGGGTGCCGGCGCAGCAGCCGGAGCGCGTGCGGCGCGGCGGCGCAGGGCGTCATCAGGCTGCAGGAGGCGGCGATGCCGTTCCGGACGGCGTCGACCACGGCGAGGTTGACGGACTCGTCCAGGCCGAGGTCGTCGCAGTTGAGCAGCAGGAGGCGGGCGTCGGGCGGGTGGCCGAGGAGGTGGTTGGCGGTGGGGGGTGCGGGTGAGTGCGGGGGTGCGGGTGTGGGTGTGGCGTCGGCTGCGGGCATGGACGCAGTCTGTCCCGGCGGTGGGGATGGATGCGCGGGGTTTCCGGGCGACGCGGTCGGGCGGGGTGGGCGTCCGGCGGGACGGCGCGAGCGGCGGCGTGGGGCGAGCGGAGGGTGGGGTCGGTCAGTCGGTGGCGGGTGCCGGGTGCCAGGGGCGGTCGGGGCGGGTGCGGACCGGGGCGGAGGTGAGCCGCAGCGCGTACACCTCGCGGTCGGTGGCCTCGTACGGGACCTGGCCGAGGTAGGCGTGGCCGGTCAGATGGCACCAGGCGGGGAGGTCGAGCGGGGCGGCGGGGTCGGTGGTGTGGATGTGGACCACGGCGCCGGCCGGGAGGTGTGCGATCTGCGCGCACAGCCGGAGCAGCAGCTGGACGCAGAGCAGGCCGGTGCCGTCGACGGTGAGGTCGGGGGCGGCGGCGTCGGGGGCGGCGGCGTCGGGTGCGGTCATCGCGGGGTCTCCTGGGTGATGCGCCAGAGGCGGCGGGGCAGTTCGCCCTCCTCGAAGGGATGGACGTCGGTCAGGCGCCAGCCTTCGGCGAGCGCGTCCACCAGCTCGCGGGGGAAGAAGTGGACGGCGAAGCCGCCGTGCTCCCAGATGTCGTCCCCGTGGCCGGTGCCGGCGCCGTAGTGGGCGTCGCCGGTGTGGCGGACGGTGTGGACGAAGGTGCCGCCCGGGCGCAGGACCCGGCGGACCTCGGTGACGAGCGCCTCGATCTCCTCGGTGGAGAGCGCCATGCAGAGCAGCATGTGGGCGAAGACCGCGTCGACGGAGGCGTCGGGAAGGGGCAGCGGGTCGCGGACGTCATGGGCGAGGACCGAGAGCCGGTCGGCCAGTCCCTGGTCCGTGGCGGCGGTGCGCAGCTGGTGCAGGGCGGTCGGGCTGAAGTCGGCGGCCAGCACGCGGAAGCCGGTACGGGCGAGGTGCAGCGCGTCGCGCCCGTGGCCGGCGCCGAGTTCCAGTACGTCCCGGGCCCCGGCGGCGGCGAACACCTCGGCGGCGTACTCGGCGGGGGCCGAGGGCCGCTCGCCGTACATGCCCGGGTTGGCGGCGTAGGTCTGCTGCCAGTGCGCGCGTTGGGCGTCGGCGAGGGCGCTTTCCAGGCCGGGCCCGGTGCCGGGGGTGTCGGTCATGGTGCTGCCCTTCGCGGGGTGGTGCGGTGCGCGCGGTGCTGTCGGTGCGGGTGGTGCTGTCGGTGCGGGCGGTACGGGTCGTGCGGGGCCAGCCTAGGAGGTGGGGTCCGACGGCGGGACTGGCGGGGGTGGTGGCGGTGCGTGCGGGCAGGGTGGGCGGGTGGTGGGTGCGCGGTCCGGGTGGATCAGGTGAGGCGCTGGCCGGGGGCGGTGCCGCCGAGGCGGGTGAGCAGGGTGGACAGCCGGCCGAGGTCCTCGGGGCTCCACTGCTCGGCCGCGAAGTGCTCGGCGGCGACCTGGCGGGCGGTGTGCAGCATCTCGGCGAGACGCTCACGGCCGGTCGGGGTGAGGGCGGCGTAGGCGACTCGGGCATCGCGGGCGGCGGCCTCGCGGGCGACCAGGCCGATCCGCTCCAGCGGCGCGAGGCCGCGGGTCACGCCGGAGGCGGTGAGCCCGAGGGCTTCGGCGAGGTCGACCCGGCGCATCCGGCCGCCGGGGGCCTGGGAGAGGTGGAGCAGCATCGTGAAGTCGGCCAGGCTGACGCCGTGCAGGCCGCTGAGGCTCGCGTCGAAGCGCTTGACCACGGCCGTCTGGGCGCGGACCAGCCGCAGGGCGGTGTCCAACGGGTCGGGGCTCGGGCCCGGCGTGGCCGGTGCGGTCTCGGTCTGCTGCACGGGTCCCACCTGCTTCGATCGGTCCGACTGCTCGGGCTGGACCGGCTGGTCTGTCATTGCCACCTCCTTGACTGCTCAAGTATATCCCGGGAGGAAGCCGTCAAGGAGGTGGCGGAGGGGGAGGGGGTCGGCTCAGCGACCGGTGGCGGCGGCGCGGCGCTGACGCTTGCCGAGCGGCGCCTGGGAGAGGTCCTCGGCCTGGGAGCGGAGGTTCTTGCAGCCGTAGCCGCGTTCGGTCAGCCAGTCCCGCGCCGACTGCTCGGCCCGTTCGGTGGCCTCCAGGATGTCCTTCTCGGCCTCGCCCTCGTCGAGGAAGCGGAAGGTGAAGGCGGCCCGTGCGGAGAGGTCGTAGCTGAGGTGGCCCTCGCGGGTGAAGGCGGCGTGCAGCACGTCGTGCGCGGGTGCGGCGGCGAGCAGTTCGGCGCGCTGTTCGTCGGTGAGGCCGTCGAAGACGCCGCGCACCATGATGCGGAAGGTTCGAGTGGTCATCCCCCGACCATAGGCAGTGCGGGCCGCCGGCCGCCAACGTGATTCCTGGGCCGGGCGTTTTTCGGTGGCGGTCGGTGGTCGCGGGCCTCCGTGGGTGCCCGTAGGCGGTCGTCGGTGGTGGTCGGTGGTGGTGTGCGCCGGTCAGTCGGGGGTGAGTGCTTCGGCGAGCCCGTCCGCGTACCGGGTGAGCCGGTCGATCCCGGGGCCTTCCCGGGCGCGCCGGAAGCCGTGCCGCCGACCGTGGAAGGCGGCCTGGACGGCGTGGAGTTGGGCCCAGCGGCGGAGGCGTTCGCGGTCCAGCTCGGCGGCCTCGGAGAAGACGTCGAGCGCGCGGAGGAGTGCGCGCTGCCGGTCCGGCGCGTCGAGCAGGGTCAGGGCGTGGACCTTGAGCAGGGTGCCGCCGTCGTAGGCGCGGTCTCCCACGCAGCCCTTGGGGTCCACGGCCAGCCAGGGTTCGCGCTCCGCCCGCAGGATGTTGCGGGGGTGGAGGTCGCCGTGGACGAGCACCTCCGGCTGGACGCGGGCGAGTTCGCGGACGGTCGCGAGGGCGGCGCCGACCGTGCGGGCCGGCAGGGTGTGGGAGAGGGAGGCCGCGTCGGTACGCAGGCCGGCCTCCCATTCCGCGGCCTGCCCGCTCAGCCGGGGCAGGCCCGGGGGCGCCGGGACGGCGAGCCGCCGGCTGAGCCGCCCGGCGACCGTCAGCACCTCGTCGCCGTCCCGGACCTCCGCGAGCGTGGTCGGGCTCGCCCGTTCGAGCAGCATCGCGAAGCGCTCGTCGTCCCGTTCGTAGAGCCGGACGGCGCCCCGGCCCGCCCACACCGCGAAGGCGTCCGGCTCGTGCACGTTGCCCGGGTGCGGGAACGAGATCTTCAGTACGGCCGCGCGCTCGGCCGCCTGCCGGACCGGGAGGATCAGGCCGACCCCGCCGTGGGTGGCGGCGCCGTCCGGCACGCAGCCCCAGCGTTCCAGCAGCTCGGCGGCGAGGCCGGGGAGTTCGGCGATCCAGGCCGCGCCGGGGGCTCCCTCGCGGTCGACGGTGGCGCGGGCGAGCCCGCCGGGAATGCTGATCATTCGGTTCCCTTCGATGGTGGGGGAGGAGGGGGCGGTTAGGTTCGGTCGTCGCTGGTTCGGTCGGGCTCAGGGCGCGAAGGGCCCGAAGGTCGTGGCGGCGAGGCGGAGCGCCGGTGCCGGGGTGCCGTCCCCGGTGCCGACGGAGTAGACCAGCCTCCTGCGCAGGTCCGGGGTGGTGAAGAGGCCGTCGGAGTACCCGAGGTCGTGCCCGGTCTTGCCCCAGAGCACCGTGCCGTCCTGCAGCGGGATGGCCATCAGCCCGGCGCTGTAGCAGGCCCGTCCCTTGTCCGGACCGAACCGGCACTCGCCGGCTCCGCGTACGGGCAGCAGCCGGCCGGAGGCGTCCCGCGGCAGGGTGAGCAGGTCGTTCAGCTGCTGGGGCGGCAGGAGCTCGCCGTCCAGCAGGGCGCGCAGGAAGACGTCCAGGTCGGCCGGGGTGGACACCATCGACTCCGAGTTGCCGCCCTGCTCGGAGACGTCGACCGGGGTGCCGGCCCTGTCGGCGAAGTAGCCGGTCAGGTGGGGCTCGGGCATCGTGGGCCTGCCCTCCGGCACCTCGGTGTGCCGCAGGCCGAGCGGCTTCAGGATGCGGGCCGTCACTTCCTCCCTGATCGTGTGCCCGGTCACCTGCTCGATGATCCGGCCCGCCAGCCGGTAGTTGAAGTTGTTGTACTCCTGGGCGGCTCCCGGGGCGAAGGACGGAGTGACCTCGTGCCCGTCCTCGGGGTGGAGCGTCTTCTGGACGACCTGGTCGAGCGTCTCCAGCCCGAAGCGGCGCGCTATCAGTTCGTCGGGATCCTGGGTGTCCGGACCCTCGACGACCTGTGGCAGTCCGCTGGTGTGGTCGAGGAGTTGACGTACGGTGATCGGCAGGGTGAAGCCGGCGGGCAGCGTGCCGGGCAGGTACTGCTGGACGGTGCCGTCCAGGGAGATCCGCTGTTCGGCGGCGAGCTGGAGCACCACCGCGGCAACGAAGGTCTTGTTGATGCTGCCGATCCGGAACGCGGCGTTCGCTGCCACCGGCCGCCCGCTCACCGGATCGCCGGCGCTGCCGCGCCAGGCCCGGCCGTCGACCGTCACCCGGGCGATCACACCCGCGGCAGGGTCTCCCGGCCGGGCGGCGATCGCGGCATCGAGGACGGCCGGATCGGGACCGCCGGGCGGCGCCTGGCCGAGGGCGGGTGCGGCAGGCACGGCCGTGAGGAGCAGGGCGGCGAGGTCGAGCGCGAGGGCGGCAGGCTTGGTGACGGGCATGGGTTCTCCGGTGTCGTGAGGACGAGTGAGGGGCGGAGTGATCCGCCCCGGAGAACAAGAAGCTGACGGTCGTTCAGTTGCATCCGATCGGTGCGGAGGTGGAGATCGTGGTCGGGGAACACGGTGGAGACTCCCTTCCACGGCGGCCCGGGTGGCCGCCGTCGCGGTGACTCCAAGACTGATCGCCGGAACCCCGTTCGCGCATGTGCCGATCGGCAGGAATCCTGCCGGAAAGCGACCGGGCCTCCCCTGCCGATCGGCAGGGGAGGCCCGGGGTGCGGGACGGCGCTGGACGGCGCGGGGCGCGGCGGGGTGCTCCCGGCCGGGGCCTACACCCGGGCCGGGAGCCGGGTGCAGACCGCTCCCGTCATCAGCGGTGCGGGCTCGGCGCCCAGGGTGGCGAGGGTGAACGCGGTGGTCAGCGCGCTGATGTCGCGGGACTCGCGGATCAGCAGGTGGTTGGCGCCCGGGGCCTCGTACCGCGCGAGGTCCGGGACGACCCGGCGGGCGCGCAGCGCGTACTCCAGGGACTGGGTGGCACTGGCGGAGCTGTGGTCCCCGGTGCCGTGGACGATCAGCACCCGCCGCCCGGCCAGCTGGTCGACCGGGTCGCCGCTGGGCAGCCAGGGGGCGATCCCGGCCACGCCGACCACGGACGGGTGCCCGGCGCACCAGAAGGCGGCGCGCCCGCCCAGCGAGTTGCCGATCAGGACGACGGGTGCGCCGGGGTACAGCCGGGCCAGCTCGTCGAGCGCCCACAGGGTGTCGACGGCGGTGTCGGCGTCCGCGCCGTTCCAGCCGCCGTGGCGGTAGCGCAGCAGGTGCACCGCGAGGCCGTGCGGACGGCCGCGGTCGGTGAGCTCGGCGGCCAGGTCCCGCAGGCCCAGCTCGGCGACCTTCATCGGTGCGCGCCGGCTACGGAGGAATCCGCCCGGCAGCAGCAGGGCGACGCCGGTGACCGGCTCCTCGCCCGGTCGTGGGGTCAGCTCTGCGGTGCGCGGACGCTGCGCTCGGAACACGCGAAATCCCTCCTGATGTGTACAGGCGGATTCTACGGTTCCGAGGACGGGTCCCGGTGCGCGAGGAGGGACCACAGGACCCAGCCGGAGTCCCGGGTGCGCACCACCATGACCTTCGCCCAGCGGGCGCCGAGCGGTGAGGTCCAGGTGTCCACGACCTCGACCCGGTCACCCGAACGGGCTAACCCGATGACGGTCTCCTCGCCGAAGTGGTCGACCCGGACGTTGGCGGCGTTGGCCGACACCTCCCACCAGCCCGCGCCGAGCTCGGGCGGCAGGTCGGTGCCCGCCGTGACGGCGGCCGGGATGAGCAGGATGCCCAGCGCGACCACGGTGGCCGCCGCACGGCCGATCACGGCCACGGGAACCTCCGAGCGGCGTTCCGTGCGGTGCTGTGCGCGGGCAGCGGTGGTGGCGTCGGGATCGGGGGAGGCATGTACAGCAGAACGAGCCGACCGGGCGTCCGCGTACAGTCCGGTGCCGAGGTTGACCCGGTCGGCGCAGCACGGCTCGCGGACCCGGTGCCGCCGGTGCCGCGACGGATGCCCGGCGCATGTCAACGGTCGCACCGTGGCGCGGGGTTGGCGCGCCCTGGCGAACGGCGGTCGAGTCGACCGGTGCGCTCGGGGTGGGGCCGCGGCCCCGGTTGCGCGGCTCCGGTCGCGCGGCTCCGGTCGCGCGGCCAGGTCACTCGGCGTGCTGCTCCGGCAGGAGTTTCTCCCGGGTCTCCCGGAGGAACGCCGCGACGACGTCCGCATCGGTGAGGACGCGGGTGACGACCCGTCCGCCCGGGCCCGGTTCGGTGCGCGCCGTGATCCGGAGCTCGCGCGTGTCCTCGGCGGTGACGTCCTGGAGCTCGCTCCACGGCAGCGGGGCCGCGAGGTGGTCGCTGCCGGGGTCGAGGAGGAGCCCCGCGGGCAGCACGGCGAGCACCGTCCCGAACACGACGTGCCCCTCCGCCTCGAACCGCTCGTGCAGCGGCGCGGTGCGGCGCGGCATCAGCCCCGCGCGGATGGCCTCGGCCAGCCCCGGTTCATAACGGCCCGCCAGTTTCGAGACCACGAAGGGGGTTTCGCGGCCGCGCGCCAGGATGACGACGCGGCCGAAGTGCTCGATGCCCAGGTTGCCGCGGAACTCCATCCGGGAGGGTATGTACTCGTAGCTCTCGATGGCCTCCCAGGGCAGGGCGCGGAAGTCGCCGCCGGCGTGGTGGAGGACGAGGCCGCCCTCGTAGCGCGCCACGGCGACCAGCCCGGAGCGCGGCGGCACGTTCTTGTAGGCCCAGGCGGCCGCCACTACGGCGGCGACCGCGAGGACGGCGCCCCACCAGGTCCAGCCGGAGGCGGCGACGACGAGGATGCCGGGCAGCCCCAGGCCCCATTTGCCCACTCCGTCGCCGATCCGGCGGCTCGTCCGGTACAGCCGTCGCCGTTCACCCAGGCCCGCCTCGGCCGCGACCTGGTCGCAGCGGGTGGCACCGCTCATCGCTGACTCCCTCGGCTTCGAGCGCGCCAGTCTAGTCGGGGTGGCCGGACGGTCGGGCCGGGTGGGTTTCGAAATCCGTTGCACGCAAAGGCTGGTAACACTGTTTCCCGCTAGTTACGTTGTTACCCATGAGCACGCCCTACCAGGACGCGCAGCGGGTCGGCCAGGATGCCGTGCGCGCCGTGATCCTCGACCGCGCCATCGTCCTCCTCGTCGCCGAAGGCCCCGCCGCACTGACCGTGCGCCGGATCGCCGCCGAGATCGGCTCCTCGACCAAGGTGCTGTACACGATGTTCGGCGGGAAGGAGGGGCTGCTGGACGCGCTGTACCGGGAAGGCTTCGCTCGGCTG
Organism: Kitasatospora sp. NPDC058048; assembly: GCF_042885555.1. Classification (NCBI taxonomy): domain Bacteria; kingdom Bacillati; phylum Actinomycetota; class Actinomycetes; order Kitasatosporales; family Streptomycetaceae; genus Kitasatospora; species Kitasatospora sp. NPDC058048. The sequence goes on from NZ_JBHVRT010000021.1 coordinate 103,803, forward strand.
CGCCGGGCGCAGGAGCAAGTCCCCCGCGGGGACGACCCGTTGGCCTTTCTGACCGCGCTCGGCCGGGCCTACCGGGAGCGGGCGATCGCCGAACCCGCCTACTACCGGGTGATGTTCGAGCAGCCGGTCCCCGGATTCCGGCCGGGCGCCGAGGCGTTGGCCGTCGCGGACGGCGCGTTCGGTGCCTCGGTGACTGCCGTGGAGGCCTGCATCGCGGCCGGGGTCTTCCGGCCCGGCGACGCCCACGAGGTCTCCAAGCTCTTCTGGGCGGCCACCCACGGCGCGGTGAGCCTGGAACTCGCCGGCCACTTCGCGCCGGCCGAGGCCGGGGCGCGCTACGAGGCGCTGATGGCCGCGCTGGGACGGGCCTTCGCCGCCTCCCCATCACCTGACGAGAGGTCGACACCATGAGCACCGACGGTCCGGACCGTGACGGCACGAGCCGCAACCGCTTCCTGCGCGGGAACTTCGCCCCGGTGACCGAGGAGACCACCGCTCACGACCTGCCCGTCACCGGCCGCATACCGGCCCACCTCGACGGGCGCTACCTGCGCAACGGCCCCAATCCGCTGGGCATCGAGGACCCGGCCGCGCACCTGTGGACCCTCGGCGCGGGCATGGTGCACGGCGTCCGGATCCGGGACGGGCGCGCCGAGTGGTACCGCAACCGCTGGGTCCGCTCCGGTGCGGTCGCCGACCGGCTCGGCGAGCCCCGGCGTGGCACGCCCGTCGACGAACGGCTGGACATCTCCCCCAACGTGCAGGTCGCGGGCCTCGCCGGGCGCACCTACGCGCTGATCGAAGGCGGCCTCCGCCCGTACGAACTCACCTACGAGCTGGACACGGTGGGGCCGTGCGAACTGGGCGCCACACCGGAGGGGTTCAGCGCCAACGCCCATTCGATCCTCGACCCGCACAGCGGGGAACTGCACTCGCTGGCCTTCCGGTACGGCTCCGACCGGGTGCAGCACATCGTGATGGACGCCGCCGGCGCCGTCCGGCGCAGCACGTTGATCGAGGTGCCCGGGAACCCGTACATGCACGACTTCGCGCTCACCGAGCGGTTCGTGCTGCTGTACGACACGCCGGTGGTGTTCAGTGCGGCGCACCTGGCCACCGGGGTGCCCTTCACCTGGGACGGGCGGCGCGCCGCGCGGATCGGGGTGATGCCGCGCGAGGGCGGCGCGGTGCGGTGGTTCGAGCTCGCGCCGCACCTGGTCGGCCACACCCTCAACGCGTACGAGCGGACGGCGGATTCACTGGTGGTCGACGTCGTGCGGCACCCGCCGGGCCTCGACCTGCGCGACATCGGCGCGAGCCGGCCCACGCTCGACCGCTGGACGATCGACCTGGCGGCGGGGACGGTGCGGGAGGAGCGGCTGGACGACCGGGTCCAGGACTTCCCGCGCGTCAACTCCCGTCACACCGGGCGCCCTCACCGCTACGGCTACGCGGCCGCCGTCGAGCTCTACGCGCCCGCGGCCGGCCCCGGGGGCGGCCGCCCGGACGAGGGTTTCCGCAACGCCCTGCTCAAGCACGACCTGAGCCGGGGAACCGTCGAGGTCCACGACTTCGGGCGTGACGGGGCGGTGGGCGAGGCGGTGTTCGTGCCCGCGGAGTCGCCGACGGCGGAGGACGACGGCTATCTGATGGCCTACGTCCACGACCCGGACCGGGGCGCGGCGGACCTGGTGATCCTCGCCGCCCAGGACTTCACCGGCGAGCCCCTCGCCCGTGTCCACCTGCCGGTGCGGGTACCGCTGGGCCTGCACGGCAACTGGGTGCCGGGCGGGGACACGGGCTGGAGCTGAGGGGGCACATCTGTGCCCGCCGTGAGCATGAGGGGGACCGCGCTCAGTGGAGCCGTGGGGGCGGGTCGGCGTAGGGAACGGGGGTCTCGACGGCGGCGCGGGCCGCGAGGACGGTGAGGGGTGCGGCGGCCGGCTCAGCGGGGCCGGGTGGCACGCAGGGAGTAGGACTGCGGCGCGGGGGAGCCGGCGGGGACGCGGTAGTGGGCGTGGGCGTGCTCGTGGAGGAAGTCCAGACGGAGCCCGGCCTCGGCCAGCGCGGTGACGACCTCGCCGAGGCCGTGCTGCCACTGGACGGTGACGGTGGCGTCGAGCCGGGCGTCCGGGTCGGCGTAGGTGCCGGGGTGGTCGACGAGGATCGGGGTGCGCTCGAAGTAGTCCTCCTCGAAGCTGCGCCCGTCGTCGGAGAGGACGTCGGCCACCGGGTGGTGCTCGGCGAGGTAGAGGAAGCCGCCGGGGGTGAGGAGCGCGGCGACCGTCCGGGCCCAGCGGGCGAGGTCGGGGAGCCAGCAGAGCGCGCCGAAGCCGGTGTAGACGATGTCGTACGTCCGTCCGTCGAGCGCCTCGGCGGCCTCGTAGACGTCGGAGGTGACGAACCGGGCGTCGTCGGCGCCGATCCGGGTGGCGAGGTCGGCGGCGGCCGCGACGGCCGGGGCGGAGAAGTCCAGTCCGGTGACGACGGCGCCGCGGCGGGCCCAGGAGAGGGTGTCGAGCCCGAGGTGGCACTGGAGGTGGAGCAGCGTGCGACCGGTGACGTCGCCGACCTCGGCGGGCTCGAAGTCCTGGAGGGTGTCACGGCCCGCGACGAAGCCGGGCAGGTCGTAGAACGGGCCGGTGGCGTGGACGGGCACGCGCTCGTCCCAGTTCGCACGGTTGGCGGTGCGCCAGTCGGGGATGGCGGGGGTCGCGGTCATGTCGGGCAACGCTAGCCAGCGCCCCAGTGGCGGGCAATCGATTTCCGGCGGCCGGACGGCGGTGGGACAGGGGCAGGACGGGGCCGGACGGCGGTCGGACAGGGGTCGGACAGGGGCCGGACAGGGCCGACGGTGGACGGGGCGCGGACGGGCGGCCGCCGGCGCGCGGGGGAGGGTTCGTCACGGTCCCTGCGCTCGGGGCCTGGTATGTGCGGGTCATGGCCGGGGTTTTCCCTGCTCTTTGTTCCGGATCATGGCGCGCTCTGCGACGATCCGATGATCGTCGCCCCGACGCGGTGGGCGGCGCGTCGCAGGGGAGAGACCGGCATGGCCGTTCGGCCCGAGGACACTGTCGTCCGGGCGAGGTGGGGAGCCAGGTTCGCCTGGGACAAGGAGACCTGGATGGTGGTCTCCGGCGGGGTGCTGGGGGCGATGTTCGCGAGCATGGGGCTCGCGGTGCTGTTCGGCCCGGCGAACGGGTTCGGCGGCGAGAGCCTCGCATACATGGGGATCATTAGCATCCTCGGGCTGATGCCCTGCGGTGCGGGCTTCGTCTGGGCGCTGATCCACCCGAAGGCCGGGTTCCCCTCGGCCGCGGTCGGGGCGCTGCTGGGGCTCACGATCTTCGTCGGCTTCGCCGGCGACGGCCTCAACGACTCCTGGAAGGCGCCGCTGGACCGGCCCTCCACGGTCCGTGCGGTGGGCAGCTGGACCAGCGGGGACCTCGTGGTGCGGGTCCGCCCGGACCTGGTGGTGGCCTACCGCAGCACCACCGGGGCCGTCGCCTGGAGCTGGTCCCCGCCCGGGCAGGACACGGTGTGCGCGATGAGCCGGGGCACCGGGCCCGACGGGACGGCCCGCGGCGACGCCCTCGGCCTGATCGGCCACTCGCCGCACGACGGGCCCTGCTCCGCCGTCACCGCACTCGACCTCGCCGACGGCCGGGAGGGCTGGACCGCCACCGTGGACGCGCCCGCCCGGGACGGGGACGACGCGGCGCCGGACGTGGTCGCGGTGGCCGGGCAGCAGGCCCTGCTCCAGGAGAAGGCCGGCTGGCGCGCCGTACGGCTGGCGGACGGCCGGGACGTCTGGCACAGCGCGGCCGATCCCGGCTGCACCCCGCTGCAGGTCGCGGGCGGCCCCGCGGACGCCGTCACGGTCGCGCAGTGCGGCGACACCGCTCCCGTGCTGCGCTCGCTGGCCCCGGCGGACGGCCGGGAGCAGCAGCGGATCGCGCTGCCCGCGGTTGGCGGGCTGAAGAACCTCGCGGTGGTGTCGGTCGACCCGCTCGCGGTGTGGGTGGACGCCCAGGCCGAGCGCGGCACCCACGCGGTGCTCAGCTACGACCGGACCGGCCGGCAGCGGGCGGCGATACCGGTCGCCGGGGACGAGTACGACCTGGACGTGATGCTGGGCGGGCTGCACGCCTTCGACGAGTTCACCGCCCGGCCGCTGTTCGGCGGGGTGGTGGTGGGGGACCTGTTCGTCGTGCCGGGGGAGAAGCCCGGCGACATCGGCATCAGCGGCGGCAAGCACCCGAGCCGGACCGCCACCGGCCGGCTGCTGGCGTACTCGCTCACGGACGGCGGCAGGCGCTGGACGGCGGGGCTGGACGACCAGGTGACCGGCCTGGTGGTGGACGGCGGCTCGGTGTGGGCGATGACCCGGGGCCGGGTGACCAGGGTGGAGGTGGCGACCGGGCGGCAGAGCGCCGTGCTGGACGTCAACGACACCGCGTCGCTCTACCCGGTGGACCTGTCGGTGTCTGGCCCGGAGCGGTTCACGGTGGTCGCGGAGGACGGGACCCGGGACGAGCCGCCGGTGCGGGTGCTGAGCTGAGGCCCGCGCCCGGGAAACCGGTAACGGACCGTCACCGCAATGGGGCGGTGGCGGGGCGGCCGGTGACGCCGGGTGACCGCCGTGGGCGGGGCGCCGGGCGACCGCGCCGGCCGGGGACGGCGGTCCGGCACGGCCGCGCGGCGCCCGATTCACCAGCGGAGGCGGCCCTCGCGATCCGCCCGACCACCAGCGGAGGCGGCCCTCGCGATCCGCCCGGCCGCCCTCGGCGGGCCCGCCACCGGAGGACCTGAGCCTTCCGGGCGGTTGTGTCACGCTGGTGGGGGAGCACCGCCGAGATCGGGAGACTCGTGATGGCCGAGATCAGGGTGAACGGGGTGGCGCTGCACTACGAGGCCCGTGGTGAGGGCCCCGGCGTCGTCCTGGTGCACGGTTCCTGGAGCGACGCGGACTCCTGGGCGCGGGTGCTGCCGGGCCTGGCCGAGTCCACCACCGCGGTCGCCTACGACCGCCGGGGGCACAGTCGCAGCGAGGACCCGCTCACCCAGGGTTCGGTGCACGAGGACGCGGCCGACCTGGCCGGGCTGATCCAGGAGCTGGGCCTGGCGCCCGCCTTCGCCTACGGCGACTCCTACGGGGCGCTGGTCACCCTCCGGCTCGCCGCCGCCCGGCCCGACCTGCTGCGCGGGATCGCCGTGCACGAGCCGCCGGGGACCGGCATCCTGCTCGCGGACCCGGACCTGCGCCCGATCGGCACCGCCTTCGCCGGCCGGATCGCCGCCGTCCGGGAGCTGCTGGAGCAGGCGGAGTCGGCCGCCGCCGCCGAACTGTACGTGGACAGCCTCGCCCTCGGCCCCGGCGCCTGGGAGCAGCTGCCCGCGCCGGTCCGGCACACCTACATCCGCAACGCGCCCACCTACCTGGACGAGCTGCGCGACCCGGACGCGCTCGACCTCGACCTCACCGGGCTCGCGCGGTTCGGCGAACCCGCGCTGCTCACCCAGAGCGATGACAGCGCCCCGATGTTCGGCGAGGTGCTGGACCTGATCGACCTCGCCCTGCCCAAGCCGGAACGCCACCTGTACGCGGGCGCCGGGCACGCCCCGCACCTCTCGCAGCCGGAGGAGTGGGTGCGCGTGGTGCTGCCGAGGGCGCTGGGCTGAGGCGCGCCGTCGCGGTTGCGGCGGGCCGACCGTCCGCCGGGAACGGGACTTCCTGCTGAAGTAGCGGACGGTCGGCGGTGGGCCGTTGCGCACAGGGGACGGAACGGCCCACCGCGACCCGCGCGGCCCGGGCGGTCGGTGGCCGCCCTAGCGGTCGGCGGCGGCTAGCGGTCGCCGGCGCCCCAGCCGTCGTCCGGCAGGTCTCCGTCCGGCGCGGGGCACTCGACGTGCTCGAAGCCCCACAGCACCGCCTTGTGCAGCACCCACTCCGGAAGCGGCGGCTGGTCGTAGCCGTCGCGGTCGGTGAGCACCAGCTCGACCCGGACCTCCTCGGCCGGCGAGAACTCCAGGTTCCGCTGGCCCGGGAGGTTCTCGTACGTCACCGTCCGCCAGCTGCGGCCGGTGGCGGTCAGCGCCGCCATCAGGTCGCGCTCGGAGACGTGGGTGTCGACCGTCACCGAACCGCCGCCCGGCCGGGGGAGGTCGAGCTCGCCGTGCCAGACCGGCAGCGACAGCGCGTGGAGCCGGCGGCAGCGGCAGAACACCGTCTGCACGTCGCCCCAGCCGAAGGCGTGCGGCCACCGGTGGCCGCGGTGGACGCGGCCGCCGTCCCACGGATCGCCGTAGTGGGCGGCGAGTTCGGGCAGCGAGGCACCGTAGCGCAGCTCGCCGAGGCCGCCGGTGGTGGCCAGGCCGGTGACGAGCGGGAGGAAGCCCGTCAGCCCAGGCACCCGCGCACCGCCTCGATCAGGCGGTTCGCCCGGGCGTCGCCGTGGCCGATCATCCGGTTGGCGACGTAGCCGAAGCCGACGCCGAACTCGTCGTCCCCGAAGGCGAACTGGCCGCCGGCGCCGTCGTTGCCGAAGCTGCGCGCGCCGAGCAGCGGTCGGAAGGCGGGGGAGTCCAGCAGCAGGCCGGAGCCCCAGCGGGCGCCCAGGTCGAAGCCCAGGAAGCCCGCGCCGGAGGAGACTTCGCGCACCGCGTCGGTCACGGTGTCGGCGGAGAGCAGTCGCTCGCCGCCGTCCAGGCCGGTGGCCGCCGCCGCGTAGAGGCCCGCCAGGCCGGTGGCCGAGGCGACGGCGCCCGCGCCGGGCAGCTCGATCGCGTGCAGGTCGGGGTCGTTCCAGCCGTGCGGCACGTCCAGGCCGGGGAAGACCAGGGCGCCGTTCATGGTGACGATCCGGGTGAGCAGGTGCTCCGGGCCCGGCATCGGCCGGCGGCCCTCGGCCTCCACCAGTCGGGCCAGGCGCGGCAGTTCGCTCTCCGGCAGGCCGATCCGGACCGGCAGCCCGAGCGGCTCGGCGATCTCCTCGCGCAGGAACGTGCCCGGGGTCAGCCCGGTGATCCGGCGGATCACCTCGCCGACCGCGAAGCCGAACACATGGCCGTGGTACTCGTGGGTGGAGCCCGGCTCCCAGAGCGGCCGCTGCGCCTCGATCGCCCGGATCACCGGATCCCAGGCGGCGACCTCCTGGAAGGAGAGCGCCGCGTCCAGGGCCGGGAGGCCGGCGCGGTGGCCGAGGATCATCCGGGTGGTGACGGCCTGCTTGCCGTTCCGGGCGAACTCCGGCCAGTAGCGGGCGACCGGCGCGTCCAGGTCGAGCCGGCCCTGCTGGGCGAGCAGGTGCGCGGAGATGCTCACCGGGCCCTTGGCGCAGGAGAACACCGGTACGACGGTGTCCTGCGTCCAGGCCCGGCCGGTGCGGTCGTCGGCCGTGCCGCCCCACAGCTCGACCACCTTCCGGCCGCCGGAGAACACCGTGACGGCGGCGCCCAGTTCGGGGAACTCGGTGAAGTTGGCGGCGAAGGCGTCCGCGACGGCGCCGAAGCGCTCGTCGGCCCAGCCGTGGTGCTGCTGCATGATGTGGTGCCCCGTTCTGCCCTCAAGATCGACCGAACCACGCTACGGGAGCCGGGCGGCCGTGACGAGGGGATTTCACCAGGCCGGGGCTGGTGGGACGGATGTGGCAGACTCGCCCGTCGGAACGGAGGAGGGAACCAGGTGGATCGCGAGGCGCTGACCGCGCTCTGGGAGCGGCGGTGGCCCGGCACGGAGCCCGTCGGGCACGAGATCGACAGCCGGGCGCGGGACGTCTGGGTGCGCTTCCACAGCCTGCCGGAGTCCAAGCGGTACCCCGACGACGAGCGCGAGTACGCGATCGTCCTGGAACGCCACAACACCGTGCTGGACGAGCTGTTCGCCGGCGCCGAGGTGTACGTCCTCACGCCCCGGTGGACGAGCAGGACGAGCGTCCCCCGCATGCACCGGGACGCCAGGCACTGGCGCACCTGGCTCCAGAGCGACGACCCCGAGCCGGAGTTCCGCACCTACTGCCACGTCTTCGTGGAGCGGCGGCAGTGGCGGCGGGGCGGCCTGGACCGGCTGCTGCGCCGGGTCGCCGACGAGCGGGAGGCCGGGGTGATCATCACGGACACCGGGATGCGGCGGCTGTACCACCCGTACGACGGCGGCGCGGACGTCCACCTGGCCACACCCCAGGAGCGCGACCGGTTGAAGGAGCGGCACGCCGACTGGCTGTCGCGGCACCCGAACGGCTGGTGAGCGGCGGGTCGGGGCGAAGGCTTGCCGCGGCCGCCGTCCGCCCCGCAGAGTGTCGGGAGCGCGTTGACGATCACGCGCGCCGGCAGCTCTGCTGCCGCGGTGGGCAAGGGAGTGGGACATGGCCGTCAGTCTGAGCAAGGTCGAGCGGAGCGCGCCAGGGCTGGTGAGCCTCTACAAGACGGCCGGCGCCTCGGTGGAGCGGCGCGGGCTGAACGGCCAGCGGGTGGCGGTGTACCTGGTGGTCGACTACTCCGGTTCGATGCGGCCCTACTACAAGGACGGCAGCGTCCAGGCGCTCGCCGACCGGGTACTGGGACTGTCGGCCCACCTGGACGACGACGGGAGCGTACCGGTCGTCTTCTTCTCCACCGAGGTCGACGCCCAGGCCGAGATCGCCCTGGCGGACCACGCGGGCTGGATCGACCGGATCGTCGCGGGCCTCGGGCACATGGGGAAGACCAGCTACCACCTGGCGATGGACGCGGTGATCCGGCACTACCGGGAGAGCGGGGCCACGGCGCCGGCCTTCGTCCTGTTCCAGACGGACGGCGGCCCGATCAGCAAGAGCGCGGCGGAGAAGCGGCTGTGCGAGGCGGCGACGCTGCCGATCTTCTGGCAGTTCATCGGCTTCGGGGACCCGGACGGCAGGCAGTTCGACTTCCTGCGGAAGCTGGACGAACTGCCCGTCCCGGAGAAGCGGCCGATCGACAACGCGGGCTTCGTCCACCTGGGGCGCGATCCCCGGACGGTCTCCGACGAGGAGCTGTACGACCTGCTGCTCGCCGAGCTGCCGAGCTGGCTCGCGGCCGCCCGGGCCCAGGGCATCGTCCCGGAGCAGCCGCAGCCGCAGCCGACGGCGGCCCCGGCGGCCCCGCCGTCGGAGCGCAGGGGCTTCTGGGCCACCCTCACCGGGGGCCCGGGGAGGCGGAGCCGGCGCGGTTAGGCCCTCTCTTTCGGATCACGTCGGACCGGTGGGCGTCGTTGGAGTGCGTGCATCGGCGGTGCGGAGGAGGGAGTCCATGCGGTGGGGGCACCTCCCGGCCGCCAGGCTGGGGGCCATCGGCGACCGACGACAAGCCGGCGAGGTGCGTGCTCCGGCGGCGACCGCCTGGCGTGATCCGAAAGAGAGGGCCTAGGCGGTGAGGCGGGGAGGGGCGGGCTTCGACGGCCCGGCCGAAGGCGGTCCGTGAGGAACGGTGTCGCTGCCGTCTACCGGGCCCCTGGCCTGGGCAGGCTCGGACGGACAGCGCCAGCGAAAGGGGCCGACGATGGCCGCAGTTCACGAATCCGTCCTCGACGCGATCGGCGGGACTCCGCTGATCCGCCTCGCCCGGCTCGGCGCCGGGATCGCCGCGCCGATCTACGCCAAGGCGGAGTTCCTCAGCGTCGGAGGCAGCGTCAAGGACCGCGCCGCACTGTCGATGGTGCTGGCCGCCGAGCGGGACGGCCTGCTGAAGCCGGGCGGGACGATCATCGAGGCGACCTCCGGCAACACCGGCATCGGCCTGGCGATCGTCGGCCGGCAGCGCGGGTACCGGGTGATCGCCGGGGTGGCGGACAAGGCGGCGGCCGAGAAGGCGGACATCCTGCGCGCGTACGGCGCCGAGGTGGTGCTCGCGCCGACCCTGGTGCCCCAGGAGGACCCGCGGCACCTGTTCAAGGTGGTCCAGCGGCTGGCCGAGGAGATCCCCGGTGCCTGGCTCGCCAACCAGTACGACAACCTGGCCAATCCTGACGCGCATGTCCGGACCACCGGCCCCGAGATCTGGGAGCAGACCGGCGGCCGGGTCACCCACTTCGTCGCGGGCGTCGGTACCGGCGGCACCGTCACCGGTACCGGCGGATACCTGAAGGAGGCCTCCGGCGGCACGGTGACCGTGGTCGGCGCGGACCCGGAGTCCTCCTCGTACGGGGGCGGGGACGGCAGCCCGTGGTTCGTCGAGAGCATCGGGCACTTCCTCCACCCCGAAACCGTCGAGGACCGCTGGCCGCAGGCCTACCGGTCGGAGGTGATCGACTCCTTCGAGCGGATCCGGGACCGCGAGTCGCTGCTGACGGCGCGCCGGCTCGCGCGCGAGGAGGGCCTGCTGGCCGGCCCGTCCTCCGGCACGGCGGTCGCGGCGGCGCTGCGGGTGGCGCGGACGCTCGGGCCGGACGACCTGGTCGTGGTGGTGCTGCCCGACTCGGGCCGCTCCTACCTGTCCAAGGTGCACAGTGACGCCTGGATGCGGGAGTGGGGCTTCCTGGAGGAGGAGGCGGAGGGCCTGCGCCCGTTGCTGGAGGTGGCCGGGCCGCTGGTGACGGTCGACGCCGGCGCCACCGTCGGCGAGGCGGCCCGGGTGCTGCGGGACGCGCCGGGCGGCGTCGCCCCGGCGGTGCTGGCGCGGCCGGCGCGCCCGTTCGGGGTGAACGCGACCGAGGTGGCGGGCTCGGTGTCCCGGGAGGTGCTGACGGCGGCGCTCGCGGACGGCAGCGCCGAGCCGGGGGACCCGCTGGGCGCGCTGCTCGGTCCGGCACTGCCGACGGTCGGCGTCGGGCAGTCGGCGGCCGAGGCGCGGGCGGCGCTGGCGGGCGGGCGCCCCGCGGTGCTGGTGCTGCTGGACGGCCGGGTGGCGGGGCTGCTGACGAGGGAGGTCCTCGCGGGCTGACGGTGCGTCAGTTGTCGCCCGTCGGCATCAGGATGGCGGAGATCACCCGGTCCAGGGTGCGGTCGAACGCCCGGTCCGGGTCGGCGGGCGGGCCCGCGGCGGCGAAGGCCTGGGCCAGGTGCGGGAATTCGCCGCTCGCCGCCGCCCGGCCGAGGTAACCGACCAGCTCGGACTGCCACTTGGCGCCCGCGGCCGCCGTCCGCTCGTACTGGGCGAACTGGACGATGAAGCCGTTGATCAGGGCCATCGCCTCCATCCGGTCGCTCCCGCCCAGGCCGGTGGGGGCGGTGGCGGCGAGGAAGTGGTCGGTGTAGCGCAGGGCGTTGGGGCCGATGCCGGGGCGGGCCAGCACCAGTGCGGGCAGCCAGGGGTGGCGGCGGAAGATGCCGAGCTGCTGGTGGGCGAGGTCGGCGAGGTCGGCCCGGACGTCGCCGCTCGGCGCGGACGGGAACCGGTACTCGGCGGTGGCCGCGTCGAGCATCAGGTCGAGCAGGTGCTCCTTCTTCGGCACGTAGTTGTAGAGCGACATGGTGCCCGCGCCGAGCGCCGCCGCGACCCGCCGCATGGACACCGCGTCCAGGCCCTCGGCGTCGGCGATCCCGATGGCGGCGGCGGCGATCGAGTCGCGGCTGTGGGCCGGGCGCGGGCCGCGTCCGGCGCGCTCGGGGCGCAGCCAGATCACTTCGGGGGCCTCGGGGGGTGTGGGCTTGCTGGACGCCGGTGCGGACCCGCCCGGTGCGGACCCGCCCGGTGCGGGCGTGCTGGACGGTGTGGGCTTGCTGGACGGCACTGGAAGATCACCTCGCTGCCCCCATCTTAGATACGTACGGCGTACGTAGTAGGATGCGCCTGCGCGCGCTTCTACGTACGCTGTACCTAGAGAGGGGCAGAGCCATGTCCGACACCGCCCGACCCGCCATCGAGATGGCGGGCGTGGAAAAGCGCTTCGGCGCCACCGAGGCCCTGCGCGGCCTCGACCTCGCCGTCCCGGCCGGCACCGTCTGCGGCCTGCTCGGCCCCAACGGCGCCGGCAAGACCACCGCCGTCCGCGTCCTCGCCACCCTGGTCGCCCCCGACCGCGGCACCGCCAGGGTCGCCGGACACGACGTCGTCCGCGCCGCCGAGGACGTCCGCCGCGCCATCGGCCTCGCCGGGCAGCACGCCGCCGTCGACGAGGGCATCACCGGCCGCGACAACCTCCGCCTGCTCGGCCGGCTGCACCACCTCGGCGCCCGCCGGGCCCGGGAGCGCGCCGACGAACTGCTCACCCGCTTCGGCCTCGCCGAGGCCGCCGACCGGCTCGTGCGCACCTACTCCGGCGGCATGCGCCGGCGCCTCGACCTCATCGCCAGCCTGGTCACCAGCCCGCCGGTGCTCTTCCTGGACGAGCCCACCACCGGGCTCGACCCGCGCAGCCGGCAGGCGATCTGGGACACCGTCAAGGAACTCGCGGACGGCGGCACCACCGTGCTGCTCACCACCCAGTACCTGGAGGAGGCCGACCGGCTCGCCGACGACATCGTGGTGGTCGACCACGGCGCCGCCATCGCCACCGGACCGCCCGACCGGCTCAAGGCGGCGATCGGCAGCCAGGTCTCCGTCACCCTGGCCAACCCCGGACAGCTCGCCGCCACCGCCGTCGTGCTGTCCTCGATGACCGGGAGCGACGCCCGGGTGGACGTCGCCGAGCGGACCGTCACGGTGCTGACCACGCCCGGCGTGTCCGTCCTGCTGCCGTCGCTGGTCCGGGAGTTGGACGGCGCCGGGGTCGTCGCGCAGGACGTCGCGGTGCGGGCGCCCTCGCTGGACGACGTGTTCCTCGCACTCACCCAGGAGTCCGCCGACGCCGGGAGGGCCGCCCGGTGACCACTGCGCACATCGCCCCGGCGCGACCGTCCGGCATCGGCCGGCTCGCCACCGGCACCTGGACCTCGGTGCTCCGCATCCTGCTCAACTACCGCCACTCACCGGGCCTGTTGGCCGCCTCCCTGGGCGTGCCGGTGGTGATGGTGGTGGTCTTCGGGTACGTCCTCGGCAGTGCCATGCAGGTACCGGGCGGCGGCGACTACCGGGAGTTCCTGATGCCAGGCCTGTTCGCCATGGTGGCCACCAACGGCATCATGCCGACCATGGTCGGCGCCGCCCGCGACGTCTCGCGCGGAGTCACCGACCGGCTGCGCTCCATGCCCGTCTCCCGCACCGGGCTGCTGCTCGGGCAGACCCTCGCCGACCTGCTGGTCAGCACGGTCGTCCTGGCCCTGCTGGCCCTGGTCGGGCTGGCCACCGGCTGGCAGGCCCGGAACGGACTCGCCGACGCGGCAGGGGCGTTCGCGCTGCTGCTGCTCTTCCGATTCGTGATGACCTGGGTCGGCACCCTGCTCGGCCTGGCCGTCGGCAAGGAGGAGGCGGCCGGTCAGCTGTCCGTGGCGGTCTTCCCGCTGGCGATGATCACCAACGCGTACGTGCCGACCGGCGGCATGCCCGGCTGGCTGCGGTTCCTCGCCGACTGGAACCCGGTCAGCTCCGTCGTCCAGGCCTGCCGGGAACTGTTCGGCAACCCCTCGGCGGCCGGTTCCGCCTGGCCCACGCAGCACGCCGTCCTCGCCGCACTGCTCTGGAGCGCCCTGCTGCTGGCAGTCTGCATGCCGCTCGCCGTACGGAAGTTCGCCACCCACGGGCGGTGATCCGCCGGGTTCCGGCACTCCCGCCAAATGTGCTGGACAGCGGAGCCGGTGTGGTCTTGGGTGGGGCGCCATGGAGTACACCCACCTCGGCCGCACCGGCCTGACCGTCTCCCGCCTCTGCCTCGGCACCATGAACTTCGGCCCCCACACCGAGGAGGCCGAGGCCCACCGCCTCATGGACACCGCCCACGAGCGCGGCATCAACTTCTTCGACACCGCCAACACCTACGGCCGCGACAGCGAGGGCCGGCTGCGGGGGCGGACCGAGGAGATCATCGGCCGCTGGTTCGCCAAGGGCGGCGGACGCCGCGAGCGCACCGTCCTCGCCACCAAGGCCTACGGCGACATGGGCGACTGGCCCAACGAGAGCAAGCTCTCCGCGCTCGCCGTCCGCAAGGCCGTCGAGGCCAGCCTGCGCCGCCTCCAGACCGACCACATCGACCTCTACCAGATGCACCACATCGACCGGGCCACGCCCTGGGAGGAGATCTGGCAGGCGATGGAGGTCCTGGTCGCCCAGGGCAAGGTCGTCTACGTGGGCTCCAGCAACTTCGCCGGCTGGCACATCGCCCAGGCCCAGGAGACCGCCCGCGCCCGCCACTTCCTCGGCCTGGTCAGCGAGCAGTCCCTCTACAATCTGCTCGACCGCGCCATCGAGCTCGAAGTCGTCCCCGCCCTCCAGCACTACGGGCTCGGGCTGATCCCGTGGTCCCCGCTGCGCAGCGGCCTGCTCGGCGGCGTCCTGCGCAAGGAGCGCGAGGGCACCCGCGACCGCAGCGCCATGCCCTACGCCAGCGAACTCCTCGCCAAGCACCGCGACCGCATCCAGGCCTACGAGGACTTCGCCGCCGAACTCGGCGCCGACCCCGCCGACCTCGCCCTCGCCTGGCTCCTCTCCCGCCCGGCCGTCACGGCCCCCATCATCGGCCCCCGCACCCCGGCCCACCTCGACGCCGCCATCGGCGCGTTCGACCTCAAGCTCGACCAGAAGACCCTCGACCACCTCGACGAGCTCTTCCCGGGCCACCGGCCCGCCCCGGAGGACTACGCCTGGTAGGCCGTCCGCGTCCGGCCCCGGCCCCTTCGTCGGGGGCCGGGGCCCCGCGGGTACCCGGGGGAGCCGGCCGCGGACCGGCGCCCCCGGCCCCCGGTGGCGTCAACCGGCCCGCACAGTAGCCGAATTGTGAGGGTGGCGAGCCTTGACCGGGCCGTCCGGCACTGGTCTAGTCACCGCTTACATGGGCAAGGGTACGGGGAGGCACAATTGGCCTTGTTCGCCAAGCCGCAGCCGGGCTACACCACCGCCGCCGCCACCGGCGACACCGTGGTGCTGCTGATCGGCATGCGGATCAACCGCTTCTGGGCCGTGCACCACTGGGGCCCGGTGATGTTCTCGATGCTCCGGATGCTGTACGACCTGCGCCGCGCCCCCGAGCGCGGCCTGCGCGGCCGCATCCTGCTGACCGCCTCGCCGCGCACCTACTACGTGGTCCAGTACTGGGAGTCGAAGGAGAAGCTGTACGGCTACGCGAGCGCGCCGGACGGCTTCCACCACACCGTGTGGGGCATCGCCAACCGCAAGCTGCGGGAGGGCAAGGCCCGCGGGCACGTCGGGCTCTGGCACGAGACGTACATCGCGCCGCCGGGCGGGTACGAGTCGATCTACTTCGACATGCCGCCGTTCGGCCTGGCCGGCGCCACCGGCTCGCTGCCGGTGGAGGCGCGCGGCCGGCACGCGGCGCAGCGGCTGGCCTACCGGGAGCCGGCACCGGAGCCGGCACCGGGGCCGGAGACCGTCGGGTCGCAGTCGCAGTCGCAGTCGCAGTCGCAGGCGGGCCGGTCGGCGCCGGAGACCGGTGGGGCGCGGACGGCGCCGGGCGGGGCGGGCGAGTCCGAGGTCGGGGCCGCGCCGGCCCCCGGTGCCTGAGTACGGCCGCGCCGGGAGTGTCGTGGGCCGCCCGGCCGCCGCACCGTGAGAGCGTCGGGGAATGGTGGATCGGGGCGACGCGCGGCCGCAGGCGCCGGCGCGGTCGGTGCGGGTGGTGCACGAGGTGCCGTACCGCGCGCAGTGGGAGTCGGCGGAGCTGGTGCGGGAGATCGTCGACGGGCGGCTGGAGGCGTCCGCCGATCCGCGCTGGGGGCAGTCCGGCGCGGCCACCGCGGAGGAGTACGCGTGGTGGTCCTGGCGGCTGTGCGGGGTGGCCTGTCTGCGGATGGCGCTGGCGCACTGGTGGGGCGTGACCCCGGCGGCGCTGGCGCTCGCGGGCGAGTGCGTGGCGGCCGGCGCCTACCTGCGGGACGGTGACAGCCTGCGCGGGCTGATCCACGCGCCGTTCGCCGAGTACGTCGAGCGGCGCTGGGGACTGGCCGCGCGGGCAAGGGAGTTGACGCCCGAGGAGGTGTCGTCGGAGGTGGCCGACGGCCGGCTGGTGATGGTCTCGGTGCACCCGTCGATCCGGGAGCCGTACGGGCCGGAGCCGGTGCGGCGCGGCGGGCACCTGGTCCTGGCGGTGGGTGCCACGGACACGGCGCTGCTGATCCACAACCCCTCCGGGTTCCCGGGGGAGTCGCAGGCCTTCGCGCGCGTGCCGTGGCGGTCGTTCGGGCGGTTCTACGCCGGACGCGGGATCGTGCTCGGCCCGCCCCGGATCTCCTCGCCCTGACGTCGCGGAGCGGTCACTGGTTGTCCGGCAGTCCCATCGGGTTGATCGGCAGCCGGCCGCGACAGAGCGCCGAGATCGGCTTCAACGCCGCGGCGAGCCGGTCGAGTTCGGTCCGCGGGTAGTCGTCCCAGACCCGGGCCGCGGCCAGGTCGGTGGCGGCCTCCAGGGTCTGGTGACGGATCCGGCCGAGCTCGGTGACCGTCCCCTCGGCGGTCAGCCAGCCGCGCTCGACCAGGCGGTCGGCCGCCGCCTCCCACTCGGCGTCCGTCCACCCGCGCAGCGGCTGGAGCATCTCGCGCCGCATGTCCATCGCGCAGCGGACCACCAGGGCCTCGCAGCCGTCCAGCCCGGCCGCCACCAGGGCGGCCACGTGGCCGTCGCCGCGGTGCTCGCGCATCACGGTGGCGGCCTGCCAGAGCCGCTCGTACAGGCCGCTCGGGCGGGGCAGCGCGGCGTTGGCGGCGGCCAGCACCCGCCCGGCGCAGTCCAGCCGGGTGGCGGCCTGCTCCAGGGTCTCGGCGACCAGCTCGACCTGCTCCTTGTCCACGTGCTCCAGCAGCGCCTCCAGGATCGTCGCGGAGGCCTTCAGCCGGGCGGTCAGCGCCTCCTCCGGGCTCGCGTGGTTCCACACCTCCGGCAGGGCGCGCTCGACCATCGAGGGGGAGAAGTTGAAGAAGGCGGCGGTCACCGGCGGGGCGTCCACCGCGCCGAGCGGGGCCGATCGGGTGGCGAAGTAGCCGTGCAGTCGGCCGTGCAGGCCGGCCTCCTCGAAGGCGGCGCGGCCCTCGGGCAGGAAGTAGGTGACGGCGTGCACCGGCTCGAAGAGCCACCACAGCGCGCGGGCGGGGTGGACGAGATCGGTCATCGGGAGACCTTCCTCGGACGGAGCTCCGGGGCGGACCGGGGAGCTCGGCGGTCGGGACGGCCCGGCGGGAGCCGCGGCGGGCCGTGGCCCGTTCAAGGGCTGATGACCACGGCGGGGGCCCCGGTAATCCTGCCGGGGGTGTGATGACGGTCACGCCGAGGCGGCGCTGTGCGCCCGGCGGCGGTACGGCGCGGGATGATGGGATGAGGTGCCCGCTCCCGGGGGGCGCCCAGCCCCCGCAGGTCCTCGTACGAAGGTAGTCGGTCATGGCCCAGATCAACCCCAGCATCCTGTCCGCGGACTTCGCCCGGCTCGCCGACGAGGCCGAGGCCGTCCGGGGTTCCGACTGGCTGCACGTGGACGTCATGGACAACCACTTCGTGCCCAACCTGACCCTCGGCGTCCCGGTGGTCGAGTCGCTCGCCCGCGCCACCGACACCCCGCTCGACCTCCACCTGATGATCGAGGACCCGGACCGCTGGGCCCCGCAGTACGTCGAGGCCGGCGCCGGCTCGGTCACCTTCCACGTCGAGGCCGCCGCCGCGCCCGTCCGGCTCGCCCGCGAGATCCGCGCCAAGGGCGCCCGCGCGTCGATGGCGCTCAAGCCGGGCACCCCGATCGAGCCGTACGAGGACCTGCTGCCCGAGCTCGACATGGTGCTGATCATGACCGTCGAGCCCGGCTTCGGCGGCCAGGCCTTCCTGGACATCATGCTGCCGAAGATCCGCCGCACCCGGGAGCTGATCGCCAAGCACGACCTGGAGCTGTGGCTGCAGGTGGACGGCGGCGTCGCGGCGAACACGATCGAGCGCTGCGCGGAGGCGGGCGCGGACGTGTTCGTGGCCGGCTCGGCGGTGTACGGGGCCGAGGACCCGGCCGAGGCGGTCCGCAAGCTGCGGGACCTCGCCGACAAGGCGACGGCGGACGCCTGGTGGGCCTGCGGGCACTGAGGCCCGCCGGGTCCGCAGCCGATCCGCTGGGCCTGCCGTCGCGTCGCCGGGCTGCCGGCGGTGCCGGCACCGCCGGATGGCCGGGCGCGGGTGGAGGAACGCCGCACCGTGGCGGATGATCGGTGACGACGTCCTCCGAGGACCGTGCCCGGCCCCTCTCCGTACGGTGGTGGAACCGCGATGAGCAACCTCGACCTCAGGCCCGCCCCGGCCGGCTGCGGCCGCGAGGCCAGCGCCGGCCCGGTGAAGGATCTGCTGACGGCCCGTCAATTCCCGCTCGGCGGCAGCACGGTGGTCCGGCGCCTGCTGCCCAACCTGGGCCGCCGGATGGTGGGCGCCTGGTGCTTCGTGGACCACTACGGGCCCGACGACATCGCCGACGAGCCCGGCATGCGGGTCCCGCCGCACCCGCACATGGGCCTCCAGACGGTCAGCTGGCTCCACCAGGGCGAGGTGCTGCACCGCGACAGCCTCGGCAGCCTCCGGACCGTCCGGCCGTACGAGCTGGGCCTGATGACCTCCGGCCGGGCGATCTCGCACTCCGAGGAGTCCCCGCGCCCGCACGCCCGCCACCTGCACGGCGCCCAGCTCTGGGTGGCCCTCCCGGAGGCCGGCCGGAACATCGCCCCCGCCTTCGAGCACCACCCCGACCTGCCCGTGGTCACCGGCCGGGGCCTGCGCGCCACCGTCATCCTCGGCACCCTCGACACCGCCACCTCGCCCGGGACCGTCCACACCCCGCTGGTCGGCGCCGACCTCGCCCTCGCCGACGGCGCGGACCTCCGCCTCCCGCTCGTCCCCGACTTCGAGTACGCCGTCCTCGCCATGTCCGGCCGCGTCGACGTCGACGGCGTCCCGGTCGAGCCCAGCTCCATGCTCTACCTCGGCTGCGGTCGCCCCGACCTCCCGCTGCGTGCCCACGGCGACGCCGCCGTCCTGCTCCTCGGCGGCGAGCCCTTCGGCGAGCGGATCGTCATGTGGTGGAACTTCGTCGGCCGCTCCACCGAGGAGATCGCGCGGGCCCGGGCCGACTGGATGACCGGCGACCGCTTCGGCGAGGTGCACGGCTACGACGGCGAGCGGCTGCCCGCCCCGGAGCTGCCGGCCGTCCCGTTGAAGGCCCGCGGGCGCGAGCGCTGACCCGCGGACCGGTGTCGGCCCTTTGGATTCATCGGACCGTTCCCGCGGGACGGGTGCCACCGGCCGGCTCGACGGCTCAGCCGGCGACGGCCGCTTCGGGTGAGGTGACCGCCTTGGCCGAGAGGGCGCGGCCGTAGCGGCGCAGCAGGAGGACGGCGGTGGTGGCGAGGCCGACGAGCAGGCCGAGCCA
Source organism: Kitasatospora sp. NPDC058048 (assembly GCF_042885555.1). Lineage (NCBI taxonomy): Bacteria > Bacillati > Actinomycetota > Actinomycetes > Kitasatosporales > Streptomycetaceae > Kitasatospora > Kitasatospora sp. NPDC058048. The sequence continues at coordinate 123,188 of NZ_JBHVRT010000021.1, forward strand.
GAGGCCGCGGGTCTCGCCGCCGAGGGGGTAGGCGAGGAGCCAGGAGGCGGGCAGGCCCACGAGCCAGTAGCCGATCAGGGTGATGCGGAAGCCGCTCCTGGTGTCGTCGAGGCCGCGCAGCAGGCCGACGCCGATGTTCTGGGCGCAGTCGAAGAACTGCAGCACGGCGACGACGGCCAGGAGTCCGGTGGCGATCCGCAGGCCCTGCTGGTCGGCGGCCGCGCCGGGGTCGAAGTAGGGCCGCAGGACGAGGTCGGGCACGGTGAGGTAGGCGATGCCGACGAGGGTGGTGACGGCGGCGCCGCAGGCGAGTGCGGTGTTCTTGATCCGCCGGGCCGCGGCGTACTCGCCGAGGGCGAGTTCGCGGCTGACGTTGATGGAGGCCGCGTGGGAGAGGCCCACGGCGACCTGGAAGACGATGTAGATCAGCTGGTTGACGGCGGTGTGGGCGGCGAGCGCGGCGGCGCCGAAGCTGCCGGCGAGCAGGGCGGTGGCGGAGAAGAAGCCGGCCTCGGAGCCGTAGGTGGCGGCGATCGGGGTGCCCAGGCCGAGCAGGCGGCGCACGGTGGGGGCGTCGGCGCGCCAGAAGTCCGGGCTCAGCAGGGGTGCGAGCTGCGGGTCGCGGCGGGCCGAGGCGTAGAGGGCGAGGAAGGAGAGCAGGTAGACGCTGCTGGTGGCGACGCCGATGCCGGTGAGGCCGAGTTTGGGCAGGCCCCAAGTGCCGTGGATGAAGAGCCAGTTGAGTCCGGCGTTGATGGCGACGGAGGCGATGGTGATCTGCAGCAGGGCCTGGGGGCGGCGCATGCCGACGGTGAACTGGCGGATCGCCTGGAACCAGAGGCAGGGGAGCAGGCCGGGGGCGAGGGCGGCGAGCATGCCCTGGGCGCGGTGGGCGACTTCCGCGTCCTGGCCGAGCCAGGTGGCGGCCTGGCCGATGAGCACCATCAGGACGGCGCCCGCGAGGCCGGCCAGGGTGGCGACGGCCATCGCCGCCCGGACCAGGCCGCGGACCTCGTCGCCGTCGTCGGCCGCGTCCTCGTCCCGTTCGGCGCGCGCGGCGGCGGCTGCGACCTGGTTGCCGACGGAGGTGACGAGGCCGACGCCCATGGTGCGCAGCTGGTTGAAGACGACCAGGGCGAGGCCGCCGGCCGCCAGGGCCTCGGTGCCGAGCACGCCCATCATGATGGTGTCGGTGGTGGTGAGGGCGACCTGGGCGAGCTGGGTGAGGGCGAGCGGGACGGCGAGGGCGGCGAGTGCGCGGCTGTCGCGGGCGAGGGTGGCTGGCTGCTGCATCGTGGGTGTCACGTTTCTCGGAAGTCAGGGCCTGCGGAGTTTGGTGAGCGTCTCGTCGATGTCGGCCTCCACGGCCTCGTCGAGCAGTGCGCGGGCGTTCATCCAGTCGTCGTTGAAGACGGTGTCCATGTACTTCTCGCCACCGTCGTTGATGAAGGCGACCATAACGGCATCCGGTGCCAGGGCCGCCAGGCGGTTCAGGGCCTCGTGGACGACGCCTCCGGCGGAGCCGCCGATGAGCAGGCCGGTGCGGCGGGCGACGACGCGGGCGGTCGCGAAGGCCTCGATGTCGCCGACCTTCACTCCCTCGTCGATGAGGTCGTAGTCCACCAGCAGGCCGATGGTGGCGCCCTCGGGGGTGCCGGTGCCGGACTGGTAGTAGTCGTGGGCGGGCGGCCCGAAGGCGATCGAGCCCTTCGGTTCGACGCCCACGACGGCGACGCCGGGCACGGAGCGCTTGAGCTCGCGGGCGGTGCCGCACAGGCCGCCGCCGGTGCCGACCGCGCCGATCAGCACGTCGACCCGGTTGTCGAGGGCCTGGGCGATCTCGCGGCCGACGGCGTGGTAACCGACCGCGTTGCTGGGGTTGTTGTGCTGCTCGGTGAAGAAGGTGTTGTCCTTGCCGCGGGCCATCTCCTCGGCGAGTTCCTCGCGGGCCGCGGTGTGGAGTTCCTCGCCGTCGGTGTCGGCGTCGACGAAGACGAGTTCGGTGCCCATCGCCTTCATGCCGCGCAGCTTGTCGGCGGCGGCGTGGTTGTCGACGACGGCGGTGAAGCGGTAGCCGCGTTCGGCGGCGACGACGGCCAGGCCCAGGCCGGTGTTGCCGGAGGTGGACTCGATGATGTGGCCGCCTTCGCGCAGGACGCCGCGTTCCTCGGCGTCGAGGACCATCTGGCGGGCCATGCGGATCTTGGCGCTGCCGGTGGGGTTGAACATCTCCAGTTTCAGCAGCAGCCGGGCGCCGTTGTCGGCGCGGGCGAGTTCGAACAGCGGGGTGCGGCCGATGAGGTCGGACATCCGGCTGACCACCGGGGGGCGGTTCAGGGCGTCGGTCATGGTGGAGCTCCGTGGGGACGGCGGGGCGGGGAGGTTCGTGCGGGGGTCAGCGGTCGAGGCGCCAGCGCGGGCGGTCGCGGTGGTGGTCGATGACGACCTTCGGCGGCAGCGGCAGTTCGTGGAAGGGGGACTCGTTGGAGTCCATCTGGTAGCCCGCGGTGTTGGGGTAGACGAGCAGGTCGCCCACCCGGGGCCGGGCGGGGAAGGCGATCTTGCGCCAGGTGAGCAGGTCGGAGTCCAGGCAGCTGGCCCCTCCCACGCACGCCCGGTACGGCTGCTCCGGGGGTCCGGTGCGGTCGCCGAGCAGGACCGGGTCGGGCAGGTACTCGCTGTTGAACCACTGCTCGGACAGGCTGAGGCTGGTGCCGTCGACGGTGACGATGCCGTACCCGGCGCGGTCCTTGACGCCCTGGACGGGGAACACCGACGACCCGGCGCGGTCCAGCAGGGCGCGGCCGGGCTCCAGCAGGAGCGTCAGGCCGGCCTGCCGCAGCCGCTCGGCGAGGCTCGGTCCGGTACCGCCGGGGCGGGCGGCGAGGATCGCGCGCAGCGCGTCGGCGCCGGCGACGGGGGAGTGGTACGGGTAGAAGTCGCCCGCGGCGAAGGCCTTCTCGCCGTGGTAGTGCCCGGGGCCCTGTTCGGTGAGGAAGGTGTCCCAGGCGTCGGCGGCGACGTAGTCGACGGGGAAGCCGCCGCCGATGCTGATCCGGTCCGCCGGCAGGCCCGACGACCGGGCCTTGAGGCAGAGTTCGACGAGCTCTCCGGCGAGGTCGGCGCGTGGCTGGACCGCGTAGCCGGACAGGTGGAAGCTGAAGCCCTCCATCCGTACGGTGTCCCCGGCCTCGGCGCAGCGTCGCAGGGCCTGGTGCAGTTGCGCGTCGTCCAGGCCGAACCGGCTGCGCGGCTGGGCCGGCGGGTGCCGGCGCAGCAGGACGCGGACGGGACGGTCGGTGTCGAGGCCGAGCAGGCGCTCCAGTTCGTCGAGGGCGTCGACGGCGATCAGTGCGCCCTGCCGGGTGGCGACGCGCAGCAGTTGCTCGTTCTTGGCGGGGCCGGTGACGACGAGGTCCTCGCCGCGCACGCCGTGGCCGAGGGCGTCGCGCAGTTCGCCGAGGGAGGCGACGTCGATTCCGGCGCCGGCCGCGGCGCAGCGCTCCACGAACACGGAGGCCTTGTTGGCCTTCTTCGCGTAGTGGACGCGGCCCTCGACCCCGGTGTCGGCCAGGGCGGCGCGGAACGCGGCGAGGTTGTCGTCGAAGCGTTCGGGCAGCAGGTAGTGGAAGGGGCCGTCCAGGCCGTGGGCGAGTTCCTGGAGCAGCCCGCTGCCGTGGATCCGGTCGGTGAGCGGGTCGGGGTGGGCGGGCAGGCTCAGCGCCACAGGGCCACCTCGGTTCCGAGGCCCTGGGCGGCGGCGAGTTGGGCGAAGCGGTGGCCCAGCGCGATGTCGGTGACGACGAGTCCGCTGTTGTAGGCGAAGATCCGCTGCCCGGGGGCGGTGCGGGCGGCGGCGGTGCCGGAGATGACGACGGGCAGCTCCAGGTCGACGGCCGGGAGCTTGCCGTCGGCGTCGGCCATGTCGGTGCCGGTGACGCGCATCTGGGCCTCGCTGGTGGCGATCACCCGGTCCGCCCGGTGGAGGGTGGAGGGGGCGAGGCCGTGGCCGACCAGGATCGAGACCGCGCCGGGCTTCAGCCAGTCGGCCTCGACGGCGGCGGGGGTGTGGCCGCCGGCGGTCGCGACGATGACGTCGGCGTCGCGGGCGGCGGCCCTGAGGTCGGTGACCAGTTCGAGCTCGCGGTCGGGGAAGTGCCGGGCGAGTTCGGCGCGGACGGCGGCGATGCCGTCGGGGTGGGTCCCGGACAGGAGGAGACGCTCCAGCCCGGGCAGGGCGGTGAGCAGGAACGGCAGCGCCAGGCGGCCCTGGGTGCCGGTGCCGATCACCAGCGCGGTCGAGGCGTCGGGGGCGGCGCACTCGCGGGCCAGCAGGGCGGAGACGGCCGGGGTGCGCAGGGATCCGATGCGGGAGCAGTCCATCATGGCGACGGGCAGGCCGGTGACGTCGTCGTAGATGGTCAGCGTCGTGTAGTAGTGCTGGTTCTCGCGGCTCCGGTCGAGGCCGTGCTTGTAGGAGGTCTTGACGGCGACGACGTTGCGCACGCCGTCGCGGCCGAGCATGGCGTAGGAGACGGAGTGGCCGTCGGCGGGCTTGACGGTGAGTTTGCGCGGGTTGTCGGACTGGCCGGCGGCCAGGGTGCGGTAGGCCTGTTCGACGGTGTCGACGACGTCGGCGAGGGTGATGTCCAGGCCGGCGAGGTCGCTGGTGGACAGTACGCGCAGGGTGGTGTCGTCCCGGTCCATGAGGGTGCCCTTTCGAGGAGGTGAGGCGGCGGCAGTGGTGGGTTCAGGCGGCCCGGGCGGTGAGGGCGGCCTGGCCGTAGCCGTGTTCGTCGTGCTCGGCGAGCGGTCGGGTGGGGCGGTCTTCCACGCGTACCGAGGCGCGCTTGAGCCAGCGGTCGGTGCCGTCGTAGCGGGCCCGGAACGGCACCCGGCCGTGGACGACGACGTCGTTGTCGACGACCAGGACGTCACCCGGTTCCAGGCTCACCGCGACCGAGACGCGGGCCAGTTCGTCACCGAGGCGCCGGTACGCCTCGCGCCATGCCTCGTCCGCCTCGTCCAGCGGGGTGTAGGCGGGGTCGTAGCGCATGGTCAGGCCCTCGGGGGCCTCGAAGAGGGTGGGGACCGGCGCGGGCCGGCCGCCGAACTTCCGGGCCTGCTCGTAGGCGTCGTCGGGCAGGATCGGTGCGACGGGCCGCTTCAGCTGCTCGACGTCGGCGTCGGTCAGGTCGGTCAGGCGCACGCTGGCCGCGGTGGTGGCGATGGCGTCGTGGTTGCGCATGCAGCACAGCAGCAGCAGGTGCGCGCGGCCGGGGTGGAAGGCGTCCTCGGTGTGCGGGGTGAGCAGGACGGAGCTGGAGGCCCCGGTCTGCTCACTCTCGTGGCCCGGCGTCGGGACGATGTTGTGCACGAACCGGCCGTCCTGCTGGCCGTCCCAGGCGATCGGGGTGCCCATCGCCGTGGAGACGAGCAGCAGCACCACGTCCCAGAGCGCGCCGGAGTCGCCGACGGTCGACCAGTGGCCGGGGGTGGGCCCGAGGCGGGTGTCGTCGATCTCCAGTCCGCGCAGCACGAACAGCCCGTCGGCGGTGTCGACCGGACGCAGTCGGTGGCGCAGCGGTTCGCCGAGCCGGGCGCACTTCACGGGCAGGTCGGCCAGCAGGGCGGGGCTGGTCGCGGAGCCGTGGAGGGCCAGCAGTTCGGCCGCGGTGGAGGTGAGTTCCGCGACGGCGTCGGCGTCGAGACGGCGTACCGGGGCAGGGCAGGTGGGCACGGCGGGACCTTCCGGGGACAGGGGGAGGAGAGGTGTGGGGTGCGGGCACGTGGCGTCACCTCGCCGGTGCGGGACGGCGACGGGAGCTGCGCGTGGGGCATCGGTCCGGGGCGGCTCGAACGGCCGGACGACAGGAAACGTAACAACGACTTTTAGGTTAGGCAAGCCTTACCCGGCTGGATGTCTACATTTACGTAGTCTCGGCTCCGGGCGGCGGCGCACGCGCGGCGCAGGGACAACTTCCCTGCTCGCGGGCCGGATTGGGGCGCGGGGGCGCATGGCCGGAAGTCGAGTGCGCCCCGCCGGACGGCTTGCGACTTGTCTTGAATTTAGGGTAGGTAACCCTAAGCAAATCGAGCGCGGAACCGAGACGAGGATCGAACGTGGGCGTCACCAGACGACAGCTGCTGTGGGCCGGAGCCGGAGCCGGGGCGATCGGCGTGCTCGCCGCCTGCGGTGGCGGCAAGGGTGGCGCCGGGGAAGCCGCGGCCTCGGGTGGGACCGGCCAACAGCCCCGCCCCGGAGGGACGCTGAAGGTCGGTGCGCTCGGCAAGGCCTCGGCGGTCACCCGGGACCCGCACGGCACCCAGGCCAACGAGAGCGACTACCTCATCATCAGCCTGATCCACGACACGCTCGCGATACCCGGGGCCACGGCCAACACCGCTCCCCGCCTGGCCGCCTCCTGGAAGCCGTCGGACGACCTGAAGACCTGGCGCTTCACCCTGGCCGACGGCGCCACCTTCCACGACGGCACCCCGGTCACCGCCGACGACGTCGTCTGGTCGCTGAAGCGGCTGCGCAACACCCCGGCGGGCAAGAGCCGCCTGCCCGGCATCCAGCCCGAGGGCATCACCGCCGAGGACGCCAGGACCGTCGTCCTGGTCTCCGACTACGCCAACGCCGACCTGCCGCTGCTGACCCGCCTGACCACCTTCGTCCTCAAGAAGGACACCAAGGACGACGCGGTCGCCGGCGCCCCGGGCACCGGCCCCTTCAAGCTCGACTGGTACCGCGACGGCAACGCCCGCCTGGTGCGCAACGACAACTGGTACGGCGGCAAGGTCCTGCTGGACGCCGTCGAGGTCCGCCTGTTCGAGAGCCCCCAGGCCATGGCCAACGCCCTGCTCGCCGGACAGATCGACGTCGCCTCCAACGTCGGTGCCGTCGCCGCCCGCACCGCCGAGGCCCGCAAGGACATCCAGATCGTCCGCCGGCCCAACGACATGGCGATGCCCGTCGTCATGCGCACCGCGGACGGCCCGTTCGCCGACGTACGGGTGCGCGAGGCCCTCAGGCTCGCCGTCGACCGCGACGCCATGGTCAAGCAGGTCCTCTCCGGCTACGGCAGCGTCGCCAACGACGTCCTCGGCACCGGCGACCCCGCCTTCGCCAAGGACATCCCGCAGCGCACCCGCGACCTCGCCAAGGCCAGGCAGCTGCTCGCCGACGCGGGCTTCGACACCTCCAGGACCTACGACCTGACCACCACCGAGGACATCGCCGGACTCGCCGAGTCCGCGACCCTCTTCGCCACCCAGGTCCGCGAGGCCGGCGTGAGGATCAACGTGGTGAAGCAGGACTCCAAGGTGTTCTGGGACGACACCTGGCTCAAGGGCACGCTCTACACCAGCTACTGGGGCACCAACGACTCCGTCGTCTTCTTCGCCTCCAAGACGATGCTCTCGGACGCGGGCCAGAACGAGTCCGGCTGGAACGAGCCGAGCTTCGACGAGACCTACCGCAAGGCCATGGGCACCGCCGACACCGCCGAGCGCGGCAAGCTGCTCCACCAGCTCCAGGAGATCGAGTTCGCGAAGTCCGGCTACCTGCTGTGGGGCATGGCCGACGGCATCGACCTCGCCGGCGCGGCCGTGCGCGACCTGCCCAAGCTCCCCGGCTACGGCCGCGTCCAGCTCGAGAAGACCTGGCTGGCGCGTTGACCACCCCTCACCCGGTGGACGCGAAAGCGTCCCGCAGCCTCCCGGCCCGCATCCTCCCCGGTGCGGGCCGGGTCGCCCGGCAGGCCGTACGGCGCCCGGTCCTGCTCGTCGTCCTGCTCGCCGCCGTCTTCGCGGCCGTCGAACTCCTCCCGGGCGACGCCGCCGGCGCGAGCTCCGACCGGGGCGTCACCGCCGCCGACCTCGCCGCCCGCCGCACCGCCATGGGCCTCGACCGCCCGGTCGCCGAGCGCTTCGTGGACTGGATGACCGGCCTGCCCACCGGCGACCTCGGCACCACCGCGCGCGGACAGCACGTCACCGACGTCCTGGCCGGCCCCTTCCCCAACACCCTCCTGCTCGGCACCCTCGCCCTCGCCCTCAGCACCGCCGGAGCCCTCGCCCTCGGCAGCTGGGCGGCGCTGCGCCCCGGCGGGCGCGTCGACCGCGCCGTCGACACCCTGTCCACCGCCGCGTTCGCCCTCCCGGAGTTCGTCGTCTCGGTCGCCCTGCTCCTGCTGCTCTCCCAGTGGACCGGCTGGCTGCCCGCCGTCACCCTCACCGGCGCCGACGGCAGACCCGAGTCATGGACCATGATCGTCCTGCCGCTGCTCTCCCTGGCGGTCCCCCAGATCGGCTGGAACACCCGCATCGTGCGCGGCGCACTCGCCGACCAGGCCGCCCTGCCGCACGTCCAGGCCGCCGTCCTCGACGGCCTGCCCCGCCGACGCATCCTCAGCCACCACATGCTCCCCGGCGCCCTGCCCGCCGTCGCCGTCGGCATCGCCACCTCCGCCGGCATGCTCCTCGGCGGCACCGTCGTCGTCGAAACCCTCTTCAACTACCCCGGCGTCGGTGCCGTCCTGGCCGGCGCCATCACCGACCGCGACACCCCGCTCGTCGCCGGAGTCGTGGCCGCGGCCGGCGCCGCCATCAGCCTGCTCCTGCTGCTCGCCGACCTCGTCCGCACCACCACCCTCGGAGAAGAGCGACGATGACCGCCGACGCCCCGACAGCGGCCCCCGCGCCCGCCACCCGAGGGAAGCGACGGGTGCTCGTGCGCGCGGTTCCCGCCCTCGCCCTCGTCGCCCTCGCACTCGCCGGGCCGCTCCTCGCCCCGCACCCGATCGACACCCCGGTCACCTTCCCCTACGCCGAAGCGGGCGGCGACGCGCCGCTCGGCGGCGACCAGCTCGGCCGCGACGTCCTCAGCCGACTGCTGACCGGGGGCGCGCCCCTGATCGCCACCGCCCTGGCCATCGCCCTCGTCGTCACCGCGGCGGCCACCGCCATCGGCATCCTCGCCGTGCTGCGCCCGGCCCTCGGCCGGTGGATCGAACGCGCCGCGGACCTGACGATCCTGCTCCCGTCCGTCCTCGCCATCATGCTGATCGCCCTGGCCTGGCCCGGCGGCGGACGCCTCGCCGTCGCCGCCGCGGCCACCCTCCTCGGCATCCCCTACGCGGTCCGGATCGTCGCCGCCGCGGCCGCCCCCCTCGCCACCGCCGGCTTCGTCGAGGCCGCGGCCGCGGGCGGCGAGAACCTCTGGCACCTCACCGTCCACGAGGTCCTCCCCAACCTGCGCTCCACCGTCCTCGCCCTGTTCGGCCTGCGCTTCGTCGAGGGCGTCTACATCGTCTCCGTCGCCGCCTTCCTCCAACTCGGCCCCCAACCCCCGGAAGCCGACTGGGCGTTGATGATCCGCGAGAACGCCGCCGGCATCACCCTCAACCCGTGGGCCGTCGGAGCGCCCTGCCTCGCCATCGGCCTGCTCGCCATCGGCGTCAACCTCGCCGCCGAAGCCCTCGCCCCCGCCCGGCCCACCCCGGAGACCCCGCTGTGAGCACCACCGACCCCGCTGCCCGTGCCGCCGCCCTGTCCGTCACCCTCGGGGACACCCCGCTGCTCACCGACGCCACGCTCACCCTCGCCCCGGGCCGCGTCACCGCCGTCACCGGGCCCTCCGGCGCCGGCAAGACCACCCTGCTGCGCGCCCTCGTCGGCGCCCTCCCGCCGGGCGCGCGCGTCACCGCCGGCAGCCTCACCGTCCTCGGCCACGACATCCTCGCCCTCCCGCCCGAGGAACTGCGCCGGCTGCGCCGCCACAAGCTCGCCTTCGTCGGCCAGGACCCGGGCTCCGGACTCAACCCCCGCATGCGCGTCGACCGCCTCGTCACCGAGACCGCCGCCGACCGCCGCGGCACCTCCGTCACGGACCTGCTGCGAGCCGTCCGCCTGCCGGTCGGCGAAGGCCTCGAACGCCGCCGGACCGAGCACCTCTCCGGCGGACAGCAGCGGCGCGTCGCCCTCGCCCGTGCCCTCGCCCGCCGCCCCGCGATCCTCCTCCTCGACGAACCCACCGCCGGCCTGGACGCCGCCCTGCGCGACGACATCGCCGACCTGCTGCACGACATCGCCGACCGCGACGGCATCGCCATCGCCCTCACCAGCCACGACCCCGACTTCGTCGCCCGCTGCGCCGACGACGTCCTCGCCCTGTGGCCGGACCGTCCGGTCACGGCCCCGGGCACGCCCGCAACGCCCCCGGCGCCCGCACCGGCCCGCGTCCGCGCCGACGCGATGCCCGCACCGGCTCGCGTCCGCGCCGACGCGATGCCCGCACCGGCTCGCGTCCGCGCCGATGCGGCGCCTGCCTCGGCTCGCGTCCGCGGCGACGTGCTGCCCGTCGTCGAGGTGAAGGCACTCGACGCCCGGGTCGGCACCGGCCGCGGCCGCCACCGGGTCTTCGCCGGCCTCGACCTCGTCCTGCGGCCCGGCACGCTGACCGGGATCACCGGCCCGTCGGGGTGCGGCAAGACCACGCTGCTGCGCGCCCTCGCGGGACTCCACCGCCCCGAGGCCGGCCGGATCACCCTCGGCGGCGAACTCCTGGCGTCCTCCTACCGGCGGCGCACCCGCGACCAGCGCCGCCGCGTCCAACTCGTCCCGCAGAACCCGCTCGGCGCCCTCAACCCCGCCCGCACCGTCGGCGCCACCCTCACCCGCCCGCTGAGGCTCCACTCCGTACGGCCCGCCGACCGGTGCGACGCCCGCGTCGCCGAACTGCTCACCGCGGTCGGCCTCACCCCCGGCCACGCCGACCGCCACCCCCACGAACTCTCCGGCGGGCAGCGCCAGCGCGTCTCCATCGCCCGCGCCCTGGCCGCCGAACCCGACGTCCTGCTCTGCGACGAGGTCACCTCCGCCCTCGACGCCGACACCGCCGAGGACATCATGGAACTCCTGCGCGGCCTACGGACCGACCAGGGCCTCGCCGTCGTCCTGGTCAGCCACGACCTGCCCCTGCTCTCGGCCCACGCGGACCTCCTCCTCGCCCTCGACGGCGCCGACGGGGTGCCGCTCACGGAGCACCGCGCGGCCCCGAGCCCGGTGCCGAACTGAGCTCTCCGCGCAGGGCGGTCAGCCCGGCGTTCCGACGTCCGGCCCCTCGGCCGGGCCGACGCCCTCCCGGACCCTGGTCCAGGTCCGCCGGGAGCCGCGGGTCAGGGTCCAGCCGCTCGTCCCGCGGGGCCGCGGCCGCTGCCCGGCTCCGCGGGCGGCGGCCGCGCACACGCGCCGGAGAAGGGAGTTGAGCTCGACGCGCTGCCCCTTCGTCAAGGACGCCAGCAGGTCGTCCTGCGTCGCCGACGCATCGGTGTGGAGCACGTCCAGGGCGGACTCGCCCGTGGGGGTGATGGTCAGAACCTCCTGGCGACCGCCGACGTGGACGACCATCGACTGCACCAGGCGTGCCGACAGGAGATCGTCGAGGGCCTGGTCCACCTCGGCCGCGGGCGCCGTGGCACGGGAGGTGAGGTCGTGCCGACCGTGCGGTCCCAGCTGCGCCAGCGCCGACAGCAGCGCGTGGTGGACCGGGGTCAGCCCGCGGTGTTCCAGCCGCTCCGCCAGCAGGCGGTCGACGGCCCGCCCGGCCTCCGACAGGAGGTAGACGGACTGCTCGAACGGACTCGACGAGCCCTGCCGTCCGTCGTACAAACCGTGTCCCCATCATCGGAAGAGCGCGACGCCCTCGGCGTCGAAAGCGGCAAACCGAGGCTCACCATACCTACGCTTCCGATTGTTGGTCTACATCGATGTCGTCAGATCGGTCAGGGGCCGACGATCCTCCTCGCCGCATGCTCCACGTACTCGTGCAGGCCGTAGGCGAGGCCGAGCGCCAGCAGGGCCGACACCACCACCGCGGCGATGAGACCGGACACGGCCGCACGTGGCCCGCGCCCCCTGGGCCCGGCGGGCGCCGGCTCCAGCAGGGCCTGAACCCGCCGGGGGAGCGGTCCCGTGCTCACGGACAGGAGCCGGCTGCCGCGCACCCCCGTCCCGGCCGAGCCGGCCAGTGCGGCGCGGGCGATGGCGGTCGCGGCGACCCTCCGGTCCCCCACCGCCGTCGCGGCGGCCTCGTCCGCCCACCGCTCCAGGTGGAACTCCAGCGCGGGCCCCAGGCGCGCGAGCGCCGGATGCACGGCCGAGGCCAGGTCGACGACGGCCGAGAGCACATGGTGCCGCCCGCGGAGATGAGCCCGTTCATGGGCGAACAGCACCGTGCGCTCCGACGGCCCGAGCGCCCCGAGCATGCCCTCCGACACGACGACGCGGGCGGCACGGCCACGGAAGCGCGGCAGGGCGAAGGCCTCCGCCTCCTCACCCGGGACGACGAGCACGTCGCCCTCGGCCGTCCCCCCGCCGGTCAGCGCCCACGCGCGGGACAGCAGCGCGCGCTGCCGGCGAGCGGCCAGCACCAGCCGCACCGCCTGCACGGCGAGCAGGACCCCGGCGGCACCGGACACCGGCACCACCGCCGGCCAGTCCGCCGTCACCCGGGCGAACCGCAGGTGCTCCAGCCCCGCCAGGAACGGCACGTGGAAAAGCCCCGTCAGCGCGGCGACCGTGCCGCCCGCGAGCAGCACGGCCGCCCCCGCGAGGGTCAGGGAGGCCTCGCGCGGCGGGAGCAGCCCGGCCAGACGACGGGCCGCGGGCGCCGCTCCCCACGGAAGGACGACGGTGAGGGCGACGGCCACCAGGAACAGCGTCACGCCCCGCCCTCCAGCACGGCCTCGCCCCCGGCCGGAGCCGGTGCGGCCTCCGCCTCGATCAGCAGGCGCCGCAGGACGTCCCCGTCGTCCGTGGACAGCGAGGACACGAACCGCTTCAGGACGAGGTCCCGTTGCGGCTCCTTCTCCAGCTCCCGGCGCATCCGCCCGGCCGCCAGACCGGCGGCGTCCGCGACCGGCGCGTAGGCGAAGGAACGCCCTGGCCGCGTGCGGTCCAGGGTCCCCTTCTCGTGCAGGCGGGTGAGGATCGTCGCCACGGTCGTCCGGGCGAGGTCCTGGTGCAGCGCCGCCTTGACCTGCTGTGCGGTCATCGGCTCACCGGCCGCCCACAGCACCGCCATCACGTCCGCGACCAGTTCCCCGTGCGGACGCCTGGCCTCCTGACCGTCCCTCGCCATCTCTCTCCCTGTCCCGAAGCGTTCGCCCGGCACACCCCGACGCCGACCCGGTCGGGGACGAGGGCCGCCCGCGCCGGTGCGGCGGGAAGGGGTACGGCCTGTGTGACTTAGGTGTGCCTCAGCTAACTTTACGGGGCGTGCGGATCGCCGCCGAGCCGGCGTCAGCCGGTGAGGTCGTCGAATTCGGTGGCCCAGTCGATGAGGGTGTGCTCGGTGCCCTGGGGGACGAGGGCGAAGCTCTCGCGGCGGAGCCAGCGACGGATCTGGCGGGTGGGGAGATCGAGGAGGGCGATGTCCGCCTGGTTCCTGAGCATGACGCGCAGGGAGGTGCGGGCGTGGCAGGTGCAGGGGGGCCAGATGCGGACGTCGCCGAGGCCGGTGGGCCGGTGGAGGCCTTCCCAGAGGAGCTCGCGGGCGAAGTGCCAGGTGCCCGCTTCGGTGGCGTGGCCGAGGAATTCGAGTGTGACGGCGAACGGGTCGTCGCCGCGGTAGGCGAGGCGTACCGGGACGTCGACGCTCTGGTGCTCGCCGAGGACGAGTCGGGCGTCGAGGGTCAGGTCGGTGGCGGCGGCTTCCGGGCGGGGCTGGGGGTCGGAGAGGGGGTGGTGGGCGGGCACGGGGTGTCTCCTGGGCGGGTTCGGGGCGGCGCGGGACGGGAGGGGCCGTCCGGGCCGGCGGGGTGAGGTGCGGTGTCCGGTCGGGACACGGAGCGCCGGACGACCGGGGCGCCGGTGGCGGTGCGGCGCTCCCGCCTCGGGCCCTGGGAGCTGCCGGGAGCAGGGGGAGGCGGAAGTGCTCCCAGGCTAGGAGGCGGTGCCGGGGTGGATGTTCCGGCCGTGCACCGCGAGGTGATGATCCGCGCACCGTTCGCCCGGCGGGCATGGCCGGGCGCGGGCTCCTTGTTGTCGCGGCTCTGCGGTCCGGCGGTCGGGGGGGCGGTGCGGCCGGTGGTGGCGCCGCCGCTTGCCGCGGCGGCGGGGGTGAGTGCAACTGCCGCACGCCGGAAGGGATTTGGCGGGGAGGAGCGATTTCGCGGCGTCGCGCGCAGAGCCTCCTCCGGCGGTCGGTGCCGCCCGGGGCGGCAGCCGTCCGGCCCCGGCGGAGTCGTCGGATCCTCGGTTTGTTGAACGTTTGTCCATCCCGTTTCGCTCCTTGTATGAATGGCGCCGGGAGGCTTTTGATCATGAAGAGGTGGATCCAGCGCTCGCGTTCCGGAGGCGAGGCGCTGCAGACGTTGGTGGACGGCCTGGCCGAGGAACTGGGGCGTTCGGTCGTTCTCGACGACCCCTTGGTGCGGCTGATCTGCACCAGCCGGCACTTCGGCGACGAGGACCGGGTGCGGGTGCGCACGCTGCTGCAGGGCATCGCGGACGACGAGACCATCCGCTACGTGCTGTCGCAGGGGGTCGCCCGGTGGACCCGTCCAGGTGTCCTGCCGGGCCGCGACGACCTGGGGATGCAGCCGCGCTACTGCGCCCCGGTCCGCGAACGGGGCCACGTGCTGGGCATCCTGATGGTCGTGGCGGCGGGCGCGCCCCTCACCGAGGCCGAGCGGGGGGCCATCGACGAGGTGACCCGCGCCGTGGCGGTCGAGATGTACGCCGAGCGGCTGGCCTCGGACGACGACGAGGAGCACACCCGGCGGCTGGTGAGCCGGCTGATCGGCTCGGACTCGGCGCAGCGCTGCGCCGCGCACCAGCGCCTGGTGGACGACGGCCTCCTGCCGGCCGGCCCGCACGTCGTGGTGACCAGCGTCGCCGTCAGCGGGCAGCCGGGGCCCACCGGCCAGACCGAGGTGGCGCTGCGCGGTGCGCTGGAGCCGTTCCGGCAGACCCGGACGGCCCGCGGCCTGTCGATGGTCGACCAGGAGCGGGCGGTGCTGGTGCAGGTCTTCGAACGGGAGCCCGCGGAGGAGGACCTGGACCTGCAGGGCCGGGGCATCGTCCGCTCCCTGACGACCTTCCTGGGCCCGGGCCCGGTCGTGTCGGTGGGCGTGGGCGGGCGCCGGACGGCACTGGCCGACGCGTGGATCTCCTACGACCAGGCCCGGGTGGCGGTGCGCGCGGCCCGCCGGCTGCCCCGGCTGGAGGGCATCGGCGACTGGGAGCGGCTCGGGGAGTTCGCCGTCCTCCTCCAACTGCCCGAGAGCGCGCTCAACGACTCGCTCCTGCCCAAGCCGCTGCGGCGCCTGCTGGCGAACGGCGGTGGCAACTCCCGGCTGGAGGAGACCCTGCGCTGCTTCCTGGACAACGCCGGTTCGGTGCCCAGGACCGCGGAGGTCCTGGAACTGCACCGCACCTCGCTGTACTACCGCCTGCGCCAGATCCAGGAGATCACCGGCCTGGACCTGGACGTCGGCGCGCACCGCCTGGAGCTCCACCTGGGGCTGCGGCTGTGGGACCTGCTGCGGGCTCCGGCGGAGCCGGCCTCCCCGTGGACGGCCTCCCAGCAGACCGCCTTCCCGTAGCCGGCCTCCCCGCCGGCCGCGCGCGGCCGGGCGCGGCGTCGCCCCGGAGCGGTGTTGCTACAGAGCGATGAAGCTTCGTCGGGCAATCCCTACGTCGGTCGGTGGTCAGCGGGTTCGGCCCACAGCGAGAATTCTCACGACGAGCTGCCGCTCATCCCCCCGGCGACCTGCGGGTTCCGGCCCCCCGGACCCGCGAGCCGACACGAACGGACAAGAACGAGCACCATGCACCGACTGATCACGAACGACGGCGTGCGCCTGGCCTACCGCGACAGCGGTGGCGACGGGGTCCCGCTGGTGATGCTCCACGGCTGGGGGCAGACGCAGGAGATGTTCCGCCACCAGTTCGAGGGGCTGGCGCCGGGCCGGCGCGTCGTGACGGTGGACTTCCGCGGTCACGGCCGCTCCGGCAAGCCGCGCCACGGCTACCGCGTCGCGCGTCTGGCCCGTGACGTCCTCGGCCTGCTCGACCACCTGGGCCTGGACGCCTTCGACGCGCTGGGCTGGTCGATGGGCGCCTCGGTGTGGTGGAGCTTCATCGACCAGCACGGCACCGGCCG
Organism: Kitasatospora sp. NPDC058048; assembly: GCF_042885555.1. NCBI lineage: Bacteria > Bacillati > Actinomycetota > Actinomycetes > Kitasatosporales > Streptomycetaceae > Kitasatospora > Kitasatospora sp. NPDC058048. The sequence continues at coordinate 139,362 of NZ_JBHVRT010000021.1, forward strand.
CATCCGCCGGCTCGTCCTGGTCGACCAGCCCGCCGCCGTGGCGGCGGTGCCCTGGACGGCGCCGGCCGAGCAGCGCGAGTCCGGCGCCATCTTCGACGTGGCGGGGCTCCTGGAGCTGGGCGCCGCGCTGGCCGGCCCGGACGGTGCCGAGGTCCGCGAGGGCTTCGTCCGCTCGATGTTCAGCGGCGACACCGACCCGGACCTGCTGGCCTTCGTGACCGAGCAGATCCGTGCCACCCCGGCGTACGCGGGCGTCCCGCTGCTCTTCGACCACTGCGCCCAGGACTGGCGCGACGTCCTCGACTGCATCGACGTGCCGACCCTGGTGCTCGGCTGCGAGGGGAGCCACGTGGACCCGGAGTCCCAGCGCTTCATCGCCGAGCGGATCCCCGGCGCCGGCCTCCACGTGTTCCCGAGGACCGTGGCGAGCTCGCACTTCCCCTTCCTGGAGAACCCCGGCGAGTTCAACGCCGTCGTGGAGGCGTTCCTCTCCTGAGACGCCCCGCCGCCGACGGTGCCACCACCGGGCGCCGGACGGCGGGCGATCCTTCCCAACACCCTGTACCGAACCTCTCCAACCGGTCGGAGCCTCCTGTGATCCCGTCGGATCCCTCACCCCTGCCCGAACCCGAGTACCACCGGCCCGATCAGGCCGTCGACGCCTGCATCGAGGTCCTGTCACCGCCGCCCGGGGTCGATCCCGAGGACTGCCTCTACGTTGCCCTGCACGTCGACGGCGCGGCCTCGGTGCGGCGTCACGGGGTCAGCACGGCGCTGGCTCCGGGCGATCTGCTGATCGGCACGTCGCCGTATCCGGCGGGGTTGCTGCGCGATGCGGGGTGCCGGATGGTCCGTTTCCGTGTCCCGTGCTTCTACCTGGGGGTGCGGCACTCCGATGTGCGGCGTACGGGTGGGCTGGTGGCGCGGGGGAGTGAGGGGGTGGGCCTGCTCGCTTCGCAGTTCCTGCGGACGCTGGCGGCTCGCGGCGGAGGGCACCGGGCGCGTCCTGGTGATCATCTGGCGCGTGGTGTGTCGGACATCGTGGCGATCCTGGTGTCGGAGCTGCTGGAGGAGGAGGGGCCGGAGGGTCCGGGTGGTTCGGCGGAGCTGCTGGCGCGGATCCGTGGCCACATCGAGGAGAATCTCGCGGATCCGGATCTGGGGCCGGAGGCGATCGCCCGGGCGCAGCACATCTCGGTGCGCTATCTGCACAAACTGTTCCAGCAGGACGGGACGACGGTGGGGCAGTGGGTGCGTCGGCGTCGCCTGGACGCGTGCCGACGGGAGCTGGAGCGTCCCTCCCGTCGGCAGGCCAGTGTGTCCGCGGTCGCGCACCGGTGGGGTTTCGTCAGCCACTCCCACTTCAGCCGGGCGTTCCGTGACGCCTACGGGGTCTCGCCCCGCGAATGGCAGGCCTACGCCGCCCGGACCGACAGTCGGGACACGGTCTCCTGACTCCTCCGCCGCGGCCGCTTCCACACGCTTCCACACGCTGCCGGTCCCGCCGGTCCCGTCCTTCGCCGATCGCGGCGGGCCGGTCAGCGGGCGGTGTGGATCTCGGCGATGTAGCCGCCGGGGAACTGCACCGTCGCGCTGTCCCGGCCGCCCGCGCGGACGGGTCCCGACAGCACCGTCGCGCCGGCGGCCCCGGCCCGGTCCAGGGTGGCGCCGAGGTCGGGCACGCCGTAGCCGGTGAGTTCCCGGCCGTACGGGTGGGGCAGGTGGCCGTCCGTCACGGCGACGGTGGTGGTGCCGAAGCCGGAGGTGAGGCGGACGAGCCGGTACGTGGTGCCGGGCAGGCCGATGGCGGCGCCGTCGGCCCTCCGGTCGTCGGAGACGATCCGGCCCCGGGTGAAGGCGAGGTAGCTGTGCAGGAAGGAGCCGACCGCGTCCGGCGACAGGTAGAGCCGGTTCTCCGGCACGCTGACCAGGGCGGGGTAGGACGGCGGGGTGGTGTGGACGTACAGCTGGGCGTTGATCCCGCCCGGGAACTGGACGACGGCGTCGCGGCCGATCGGGTCGGCGAACGGTGACACGGTGACGGTCGCGCCGTCGGCACGGGCGGCGCGGACGGCCTGGTCGAGGTCGGTCACCAGCCAGCCGGTGCGTTCGGTGCCGAAGGGGTACGGCACGGGCGTGGTGTAGTCGAACACCGACAGTGTGCCGACCGGGGACACCACCAGCTCGGAGAGCGTCCGGCTGGGCGTCGGCGTCACCTGGGTGGAGACCGGGCCGATCGTGGTGCCGCCGAAGGTGGACGTCCAGCTGGTCACGAAGGCCTGCTCGGTGCCGGGCGCGACGTAGACGTGGGTGGAGTCGTACTGCGGGCCGACGGCGAACTGCTGCTGGGTGCCCGGCCGTTCGGCCGGCGTGCCCTGGGCCGCGCTCCGGGACGTGCCCTGGCCGGCGGAGGCGGCCGAGGCGGCGGGGGCCGCGGTCAGGGCGGCGAGTGCCGCCACCAGCGGGACCATGCGGCGGGCCGAGCGGAGCTTCATGGGTGACCTCCTGGTCGTGGCGAACGCCCGGCGTCCCTGGAAGGGGATGCCGGGCGTGGGTGTGGGGCCGGTGTGGCCGGTACCGCCGTCGCCGTTCGGGCCTGGGGCGGCGACGGCGGTACCGGGGTCGGGCGGACGGCCGCGGGTCGAGGGTTCGCGGCCGTCCGGGTCACTTGGCGAGGAAGGCGAGCAGCGCGGAGTTGACCTCTTCGGCGTGGGTCCAGAGCAGACCGTGCGGGGCGCCCTCGATCTCGACGTACTCGGCGGAGGGCAGGGCCTTGTGGAAGGGACGGGCGGTGTTCTCGATGGGCAGGGTGCGGTCGCCGGTGCCGTGCAGGATCAGGGCGGGCACGTCGATGCGGGCGATGTCGGCGCGGAAGTCGGTGTACCAGGTGGTGGGTGCGGCCGAGGCGGCGAAGGCGCCGCCGGCGGTGGCGACGTTCCAGCTGTTGCGGACGGCCTCCTCGCTGATCCGGGTGCCGAGGTTCTCGTCCAGGTTGTAGAAGTCGTTGAAGAAGCCGGTGTAGAAGGCGAACCGGTCGGCCTTCACGGCGGCGACGATGCCGTCGAAGAACTCCTGGGGGGCGGCGCCGTCCGGGTTGTCGTCGGTCTTGAGCAGGTACGGCTCCAGCGAGGCGAGGAAGGCGACCTTGGCGATCCGCTCGGTGCCGTAGGTGCCCACGTAGCGGGCGGTCTCGCCGGTGCCCATGGAGAAGCCGACCAGGACGGCGTCGCGCAGGTCGAGGGTCTCCAGCACGGTGTGGAGGTCGGCGGTGAAGGTGTCGTAGTCGTAGCCGGTGGTGGGCTGCGAGGACTGGCCGAAGCCGCGGCGGTCGTAGGTGATGACCCGGTAGCCGGCCTCCAGCAGGGCGGCGCTCTGGCGCTCCCAGGACTTGCCGTTCAGCGGGAATCCGTGGATGAGGACGACCGGCTGGCCGGTGCCGTGGTCCTCGTAGTAGAGGTCGATGGAGGCGGAGTTCTCCTGGCCAACGGTGATGTACGGCATGGGTTTTCCCTTTCGTGCGGCAGCTGCTCGCGGCAGCCTCTTACTGCGGTGCTCGGCTGCGACGGGTTCCACGCTAGGCGCGGTGACCGGGGGCCGGTTGACTCCGAGAGCACCCCGAGTCGTCCGAGAGTGCTACGACCGGGCGCACCGGTGGAGCGGACGGGGACAGCGGCTCGACTCCGGCACCCGGTGCGCTGACCGACCGCAAGCAGTGCGCGGTCGGAACACGTGCCCGGCCCGCGCGTTCCTAGCCTGATGGCCGCAGATGTCACCGACCCCGCACGAAGCAGGAGCACCATGAGCAGCCAGCCGCGCCTCCACCAGCACGGTCCCGAGATCCAGGAGTTCGGCACCGTCACCCAGCTGCCGATCGCGCTCTCCCACGACGCCCGGCAGTACTCGTGCCAGCGGCTCAACCGGGTCCTCGCGGACACCCAGTTCCTGTACGGGCTGTACAAGAAGTACCACTGGGGCATGCGCGGGCCGACCGCGTACCAGCTGCACCTGCTCTTCGACAAGCACGCCCAGGAGCAGCTGGAGCTGGTCGACGCGCTCGCCGAGCGGGTGCAGAGCCTCGGCGGCGTCGCGGTGGGCGACCTCCGTCACGCCGCGCAGATCACGGGCGTTCCGCGTCCGCCGGACGGCATCGAGGGGGTGCGGTCGATGCTCTCGCGGCTTCTCGACGCGCACGAGACCGTCCTCGCCGATGTCCGGGACGCCGCCGGCCGCACGGCCGAGCTCGGTGACGACGGCACCCAGGACCTGCTGGTCTCCCAGATCATCCGCACCGGTGAGGCCCAGGTCTGGTTCCTCGCCGAGCACTTGGTCGTCACCCCCGAGACCGGGGAGTGACCGCGGGCCGGGCCCGTTCGTCGGCGGGCCCGGCTCCGCTCAGTGCCGGGCCCTTCGTCGGGGGCCCGGCACTTTTTCGTGCCGCTCGTCTTCTCGTACCGCTCGTCGTACCTCCGTGCCGTTCCTCGGCGTCGGTGCGGCGGCACGCGAACGGGCTCGGGCCCCAGGAGGGTTTTCCGTCCCGGGGGCCCGGCCCCGTGGCGGCGCGCGGGGGGGAGGTGGGGTGGAGGGCGGGTGTCTTATAAAAATCAGA
>NZ_JBHVRT010000022.1:0-143511 GCF_042885555.1 Kitasatospora sp. NPDC058048
GGCAGTCTCAACATCTGGTCAGACCTGGAAGACTGACCGGGACATCGCTCCGGCCCCACCGCTCACGCGGTGGGGCCGGACTCGTTTGAGTCCCGCCCCGGCCGCCAGCGGGGCGGTCCTGGCCGGCGGTGGCGATGCACTCAACGTCCAGCTGATCGGCAAGGTCGGCCAGCACCGCGCCGAGCCCGGTGGCGGTCACCGTGTCCAGGCCGGGCACCCCGCGCTGCGCCCAGACCTGCCAGGTGGCGGCGATGCCGCGCAGCAAGGCGGTGACGAGGTCGGCAGGGACCACGAGGGCACCGTCCTGGTCGCGGTGCACCGAAGACCGTACAGACCCAAGCTTTGCTGGGATTTCGATTTCGGCCAGCATCTCTGGGGATGTGGCGTGCTGATGCACCGCCGTCGCAGGCGGTGCATCGCGTTCCACAGTTTATTCGCTCTGGACCTGTGCCTTGTTGATGGCGGCTTGAAGTTGAAGCCAGGTTGGATCTGTCGCGCTGGCTGCGGTCACCGTTGCCAGATCGTCTGCTTCCCATGTGCGGGTTCCGTCGGTCAGGACAAGGTGCGTCTCCAGGTCGTCGCCGTCGTCCGGAATCTCGGCGGTGGCCTCCAGGAACGCTATGGCTGCAGCCCTTGAGACGTCCCTGCTTGTGGTGCGGGTTTGCGTGGAGCCGGAGAGCGTGGAGCCGGTCAGCACGGACAAGAGCACCAGCTCTCCCTCACTGCCGGCAACGAGAAGCTCGCCGGTCGCCGTGACGGCCAGCGCGGACAAGCGGGGCCCGGACAGCACATCGTGCTCGACCGCTTGCCGGGTTTCGAGGTCCACCTCGACCAGCGTCCCCGCAGGCGTTGCGATCCACAGCACGCCCGGTTGCGGTCCGAAGGCGATGTTGTGACGCGACCAGGCTTCCATCTGGTCAAGCCACTTCTGCGGGTACGGATAACCAGGGCTGGGGTCGCCGAGGGTTGTGGCCAGAACCCGGTGCAACGAAGGAAACTCGAATACCTCCACCGAATTGTCGTACGCGTTGCCACGAACCGCCATATGACGTCCGTCCGCGCTGAAGAGCGGAGTCTCGTAGCCGTCACAGTCCAGGATCAGCGCCCGGCGGAGGGGCCGCATCGCGGCAGGTGCGGTCCCCCGATCAACGCGAGCGAAAAGGCAGTGCGTGGCCCCCTGATCGCTGGTGAGCGTGGCGACAAGTCCGCCCCCGGGATGCTCCGCGACTCCTGTGTCCCACGGGGGTCCGGCACCGATGGCTCCGGAGGCAAGGTCAAGGACGTCCGAGCTCTCCCACCCGCCGCCTTCGTCACGAAACGACGGTGAAGCCCACAGGGCCTGCCCGTCCGGGCTGAAAGCCAGACTGCGGTAGGAGGCGGTGGCTGGAGCGCCTTCCGGTTCGGAGACCCCAGCAGGAGTCCATTGCCGTAGTCCGTCTTCCCCTGTCACGACAAGCAGTGGCTGGTGCGGATGCCACGCCACAGCGGGCGTCTGCTCTGCCCGCTCCCACCCAAAGGTGTCTCCATAGGCATTCGACGTGAGGCTCACGGAGCAGAGTTCGCGTAGCTGCCCCGCGCCGCAGTCCCAGATGTGGACTGCCGGACGCTCGGAGTCCGAGCAGGCCACCAGCGGAAGCCGCGGATGGCATCTCAGCTGTTCAAAAGAGCGTTCGCCGCCAACCAGCGCACGTGCCACTACTTCAAGATCAGTCACCCCAGCACCGTAGTTCTCGCCGGCCTGCGCGGCGAGGCCCTTACCGGCATGCGCTCCCGCTGAGCCTGGACGCGCTAGTTGAAAGCAGTAGGGCCCGGCGAGCTGGTGGTCTCTGGCCGATGGGTCACGCTTGTTGGCACCATGCGGTCATGCTTCATGCAACCAACTCCGAGTTGTCAGTCCTCTCGTTCGCAGTTCGGAAGGGGCCGACCGAGCTGCACGGCCTGGACTCAGGGCCCAAGTAGGTCAGCGCCAGGCAGTAGGTCCCGCAGTTCGGCAGGCACATTGGGCGCATTTCGCCAGGCGCCTGCGATCGCGAGAAGCGCCTCCCACGCGACCTCGGCGGCGGCGCCGGGCCGGCCAGTGTCGAGTTCGGCGAACAGCCGCTTGCAGAGGAGGTTGGTGACGTCATACAGGGCGCCCGAGGCACGGGCCGCATCGGCCACGCCCGAGTCCGAAGCATGAGGCGGCTCGCCGGGAAGCCGAATGGCAACCGAACCAGCGGAGCAACTCCGCCCATGAACGAAGTCCCGCAGAGCGCCGAGTTGATCTCGGGTCGGCAGGGACTGCTGGACAGCGCGCTCGGTCACGAACCGACTCTATCGACGCCGGCCCTGCCTGCCACGCCTGATGCCGATTCCAACTCTCGTGACCAGGTGCCAACTAGCGCGTCACGGCTCACGCGCGGCGCAGACGTGAGCGCCGGCCCCGCCAACTCCAGCGCTCACTCGCCAACTGAAGCGCTCAGTCACATTTCGGCGACACGGGGCCGCCGGCGGGGTAGTCCTACAGCTCGACGTCCATCCACGCGACGTCGTTGAGCTCGACGTCGAGGCCGCGGGCGCGGTGCCCGTTGTCCTTGAAGTAGTGCTCGCGCAGGCCTTCGGCGAGGATCCGCTCCTGCTCGGCCTGGCTGGCTCCGGCGTCCCGGGCCTCGTAGAGCCGCTGGGCGACGGCGTCGGGCATCTTCTGCGTGATCATGCGCTCGCGCGGGTCGTCGGTCGAGCCGCCGGCCGCCGAGTAGCCGAAGGTCGCCTGGATGTGCAGCATGAAGCCGTTATTCTCGGCGTCGCGGCGCACCCGCTGCTTGACCCGCGGCTGCCAGCCGGCGCGGACCTTCTGCTCGATGGCTTTCGCTGCGGCTGGCTTCGGGGCGCCCTGGCCCTTGAGCCAGCGCTGCACGGTGCGCTGGGAGACGCCGAGGTCCTGGGCGAGCTTCCTGGTGGAGGGGCATCGGTCCTTCCAGCCGCCCCTGGCCGGGGCTGGCATCGTGTCATGGCGGCCGTGTCGGCAGCGGCCCGCCCGGCAGGTGCCGACGGGCCGTGCCTGGAGCAAGAGGGTCCTTGGCGCCCTTGAGCAGGAAGCGCAATGTGGGGAGATCGACGAGGGCCTGGAGCGCGCGGAGCGCACCAAGCCGATCCCACAGTCCGTCCCGGCCCGGTGACGACGCCTCGGCGCCAGCAAACCCCAGGAAGGCTGTTCAGCCGCACGACCGGTCAAGATCATGTGGCAAACGCTCAAGATCGGTTGGCACAGGACAGGGAACTCACCCAGCGCCCCTTCGAGACCGCCGTGGTGTACGCCGCGCACGGCGACGGCATCTTCCGGTTAGGGCGGCACTGGGCAGGACGCCGGGCTACGGTGACTGATCGAACCCTGCCACCCACGGAGGAGATGCCGCCATGGTCCACCCGACCATCACCCGCCTCTCGGTTCTGCTGGGGGAGCCGAGCACCTCGGGCGACACCGTCGACTGGGAGGAGCTGGCCCGGACCACGGGCCTGCGCCTGCCCGCTGACTACCGTGACTTCGTCGCGCTCTACGGCGGCGGCGAGCTGGACGAATACCTCGGCGTCAGCACGCCGCCGGTGGACGGCTCCCCGTACGGCGACCTCGTCGACGGGCTGGACTTCGACCCCAGAGAGGAGCCGGCGGCCCTCACCGGCACCGCGCCGGAGAACCTGGAGGAGGGGAGGCTTCTCCCTTTCGCGAGCAGCGTCAATAGCGACGTGGCCTTCTGGCTCTGCGACACCCGGGACCCGGACCGCTGGGACGTCGTCGTCTTCAAGCGCCAGCCCCTCTACGGGGAGGAACGCTGGGTCCGCTTCGCAGCGGGCTTCGGCGACTTCCTGGTCGGCACCCTCTACGGCACGCTGCCGAACCCCTTCAGCGACAGCGGCTTCGCCAGGCCCCCGCATGCCTACCGCAACTGGCGGCAGCCACTGTGACCCGCACGGCGTTCACGCGAGGCTGCCGGCGGCCTGGCCCCCTGGCTCGGCTGTCGAGCTTCTGCCTGCGCACGCCGCTGCGGCCAGGGGTCTGAGCAGGGCTATTGGTTGTCAACGGCCATCTCGCTCGCCCCACTGGCCGCCTCGGGTCCGCTCAGCGGCGGGGGTGGTGGTGGATCTGCCGCCGCGGCGGAGGAAGTCGTTGATGGCGGTGTAGGTGAGTGGCGTGTCGTGGTCATCCATCATCCGCGCCCAGCTGTGCGCGGTCGACCGGCCGGCCCCGGCCAGGGCTCGGATGCGGCGTCTGCCGCAGCAACTCGCGGACCGCCGGCTCCACGGCGTCCACCGCCGAGCCCTTCAACGGACGCTGGTAGACCGGTGGCCGGTCCGAGGCCAGGGCCCGCGCCACGGTGCCCCGGGAGATCCCCAGCTGTCGGGCCACCGCCCGCGCCGACAACCCCTCGGCCCGATGCAGCCGACGGATCTCAGCCCAGTCCTCCACCCCGATCACCTCTTCCCTCCTGACTCCCGTACCAGTGAAGTCAGGATGATCAAGAGATCACGCAGTGACCCGCCTTTGATCCGCCGTCCGTGGCCCTCGTTTCACCCGTTGCCGACACTGGGGACTACGCCGCCGGACGCCGTGGGAGGCGCCGCCGTCGCATCGCCCGGCGTGTCGCCGTCGGTGCCAGCCCCACTCCCACGCTCAGGACGACCGTCGCTGCGGCCAGCAGGGTGGACCGCCAGGGCCAGGGCGCGCCCGTCAGTTCCAGATGGGCCGAGGGGTACTCGGAGAACTTCGCGGTGGCCAGCGCCGTACGGCGGTCGCTGTGCTCGGCGAGGTCCCGCAGGACGGGATCGAAGCCGAACTCCCCGGACCGCCGTCCCCCGCCGGGCAGTTCGGCGGTGAGCCCGTTGCGGCGGGCCCAGCCGCTCAGCACGGTGCCGAGGCCGGAGGCGTCCCTGACGCCGGGCACCACGAAGCGGTCCGCGCCGTGGGCGTCCCCCGTCGCCGGCCGGGTGACGAGGACCAGACCGTGGCGGGTGGTGACGGTGTCGCCGGCGCCGATCACTACCGTCCGGGTGGCGAAGGAGACTCCGCCGTACCCTTCGACGGCCGCGGCCGCGTCGATCTCCTCGACCCCGTCGACCAGGCCGATGGCCGTAGTGGGTCGCAGCCACGGGAACGTGGCGTTGAGGGCGTACGGCAGGTCGCCGAGGGTGAGGTGGTTGGCCGGTATCGCGGTCGGTCCGTCCGGAGTCCAGCCGGGGTAGGACAGCCCGGTGCCGATACGGGTCGCTTCCGTCTCGCCGGCCAGCTCCTCGACCACCCGCAGGGCGCCCACGGTGCCGGAGGTGACGCCCGCGGTGGTGGTCACCCGCCCGTCCTCGACGTAGCGCTGCCCGCGCTTCCAGTTGACCTTCGGATAACTGCGTTCCAGGGAGCCGATGTTGGACCAGAACGACGTGGCGTCGCGGCCGTCGAGCAGACCGGAGGCGGCCAGCAGCTCGGAGCCCGCGCACACCCCGAGGATCCGGGCGCCCTTGCGGTGGCGTTCGACGATCCACCGGCGCAGGCCCTCCTCGCCCGCGCCGGTGGGGTCGGTCACCGCGGGCACGACCACCACGTCGGGTTCCGGCAGGGTGCCGTCCGCCACCTCGGCCAGCGTGTGGTCGGGCAGCAAATGGGCGCCGCCGGACAGCGGGCTGACACGGCGTTCGGCGGCCACCGTGTAGACGAACATCTCCCGCGACTCGGCGAACACCTGGTAGGGCGCGAGTACGTCGGTGGCCACCGAGCCCGCGCTGCCGACCGCGACCGCCACCGTGATCCGGCCGGGTGGCACCGGCCGGGCGGCCGGCCACGCCCTGGCACCGGATCCGCGGGGGGCGGCGGCGAAGCTGTCGGCCATCGACGCGCTCACCCCCGCGAAGGCGATCCCCGCGAAGGACGCCGCAGACAGCGCCGTGGCCAGCAGTACCCAGCCGATACGGCGCAGGGCCCGGTGCCCCTTGCGCGCCTCGGAACCAGAACCCACCTCGGAACTCACTTCGGACAACACATACCTCGACAATCCGGGCACCGATCGGCAGCGTGGTGCCGCCGGCCCTCGTGGAAACGACTTCATGGAAACGGGGAAACCCGTGGAAACGCGAAAGCGGAAGAGGCCGGGGGAGGGAGGACGACGGCCCTCACGCAGGGGCCGGGTCCGTCAGGCGGTCGGCCGCAGCGGTGCGCGCAGCCGCGAGGGAGGGGCTCCGAAGGCGTCGGCGACCACCCGGCGCAGCTGCCGCGCGTCGCGGAAGCCGCAGCGGGCCGCGACCGCCTCCACCGTCAGATCGGTACCGGACAGCAGGGAGCGGGCCCGCTCCAGCCGCAGTTGCCGCTGGTAGGCGAAAGGGGTGATGCCGGTGACCGCGGTGAAGGCCCGCGTCAGACCGCGCGGGGACAGCCCGGCGAGGCCGGCGAGTTCCCGCAGGGTGAAGGCGGCGTCCAGGTGCTGGGCCAGGTGGTCCTGCACCCGGTGCACCGCGGGCTGGACGTGGTCGCGGTGCCGCAGGAACGGACTGATCTGCGTCGCGTCCCCGTCCCGCCGCAGGTACAGCACCAGTTCGCGGGCGACCCGCGCGGCCAGTTCCGGGCCGCGGTCCCGCTCGACCAGGGACAGCGCGAGGTCGATCCCCGACGAGATCCCCGCACTGGTGCTGATCCGCCCGTCGTGCACGTAGAGCGCGGCCTCGCGGACCCGGGCCCGCGGGTACCGCTCGCGCATCGCCGAGGTGAGCGACCAGTGGGTCGTGCACGCCCTGCCGTCCAGCAGTCCCGCTTCCCCCAGGACGGCGGCACCGCTGCACACCGACGCCACCCGGGCACCCGCGTCGTAGGCCTCGCGGACCCAGCGCACCACGGCGGGCTCGACCAGCCGGTCGGATCCGGTCAACCGGGGCCCCGGTACGAGCACCAGATCGCCGGCCGTCGGCCGGGTCGTCGGCAGCGGTGCCAGACCGGCCAGCCGCAGGCCCTGGGCGGACCGCAGGCCGTCTGCCTCGCCGACGTACTCCAGCCGGTAGCCGCCGCCGAAATGCGCCGCGGCGTCGAACACCTGCACAGGACCACCGAGGTCCAGCAGGTTCACCTCGGGCAGCACCAGGACCAGGACCCGCCCGGTGCACCCGTTCGTCTCGTCGCTCACCCCGCCACGGTAGGCCGGCCCGGGTCGCCCGCACGAGGTCTCCCGGGGGCTGGTATCGGACGGATTCGGCACTCGGAGGCACCGGCGCGACCCCAGATGCGGTTGCAGTATTAACTGATCGTTTCAGAATGCTGTCCTGCGGAGATACCGGCGGCCCATGGAACAATTCCCTCAGCCACGATCTCAGGGGGTGACGCCGTATGGAACGGGTTGGGGCTGCACAGGACCTCGTGCTTGGTTACGTCCACGCCCTGAACGCGATTGGCGAGGCCATGAGGGCGGCGATTCCATCGCTTGAGCGGCTCGCAGATGTCCTGGGCCTGGTCCGTTCACGCCGGATCATCAGCCGGAGTGGGCACATCGGCACCTTCTCCTACACGGTTCATGGGGCAGGGTGCCGCTTCGTGCACGACGACGGCGCTGAGGTCGATGTGGACTTCGCAGCAAACGGGAGCGAGATTGTCGACCTCTGGCGGCTGCGCCGGTATGGGCTGAGCTTGCCAGAGCCTCTTGACGTCACGGATGAGGACCTGCGGGCCGCAGTGCGGTCGCTGCATCCGCTTCTGATCGAGGTGCGGCCGGGTTGGTTCAGCGTAGCCAGCTGATCACTTCAGGATGAGGTTCGCAGGCGGCGCAGGCATATGAGGCTGCAGGCCCGGACTGGGCAAGGTGCGCTGGGTAGTCGAGCAACCGCCTGGCTGCACCAGTTCAAACGGCTCCGCACCCGCTACGAGCGACGCGCCGATCTCCACCCAGTCGATAGAGAAGTAGACGTGCCTCCCGGACGCCGAAGGCCATCCACGGGTGGCTTTCGCGCGAGGCCCGGCCGCTCGACGACAAGCTGCGGGCAGGACCGTCTGTGCCCGCCGGATTCCCCCGAACCGGCCCCGGCCGGCGATCGGCTCTGGCACGCTCACCCGAATGCAGTAGGCTCCGGGTCACCGGGGCCTCACACAGAGTCAAATTCCGGGTCGGGGTGGGGCAGTGCAGTACACGATCAGCGCGACGGCGTTCCTCGCGATCATCATCTTTCTCCGGCTCCGGCGCCGTACCGAGGCCCGTAGCCGCGCCGACGAGGCGCTCACCGTCTTCACCGCCGTCACTTTCGGTGTCCTGATCGCCGCCACCTCCTGGGGCCGCGCCATCCTCCAGCTCGTCGGCGTCGCCGTCGAAGCCACCCACTGACCCCGCCTCCGGCCGGCGAACGGCGGGCCCCGCTCGAGCACCGGGGACAGCCACTCCAGCATCCGGTCGGCGATCCCCGGGGCACCGGCTCGCAGAACCCCTCCACCGGCAGTTCGACACACTTACGTTCGCGCTGCTGGCGGCGTGCTCATCGGCGTCCGGGGTCAGGGTGTCCTCGATCGCGGGGCTGGTGGGTGTTCTCGGACTCGCGCAGCCAGTTGTAGTCCTGGCGCAGGCCGGCCTCCCACCCGGCGGCGGCCTCACCGAACAGGCCGGCGAGGAAGTCCAGCTCGTCGGTGCGCTCGCGGACGGCGGCAACGAAGGTGTCGTCGACCCGGGCCACGACCTCCTGATTGTGGCGCTCCTGCTCGCCGACTCCCCCGCCCGCCGGGCACCGCGGAGTACGGCTCGCCCGACCTGCGGCGGATGCACGTCGGCCTCTACCGCGTCATGTACGAGATCACCGAGGCCGCCGGCACCATCGTTGTGATCCACCTCGGCCGCACCGGCTGACCGACCGCGCAGGCCCAGGCCGGGCCCGTCGAATCCCCGACGGGCCCGGCCTTCGCCGTCGCGGAGAAGAACGGTCGGCGGCGGATGGAGAACCCTCCGTTCCGGACACCTCGTCGCCGAGGTGCGCGCCCTCCTGCAGGCCTGCGACCGCTCGGCAAGGCGAGCGCAGGGACGGTCCTGGAGTTCGGGGCCCAGGGGTAGCGGGCGTCACCGGTGACATCCAAGGGGGTGGCGTCACCGATGACGCCACCCCCTTGGATGCCAGCCGGGTGTCGGTGGTTGGTGTGGGGAGCCCGGCTGGGGCTGGTCTGGTGTGCGGCTCAGGTGTTCAGGTGGGGCGCTGGTCGATGATGATGCGGAGTCGGGGCCGGTCGGGTTCGGGGGTTTCGGTGGTAGCGGTGACCGGCTGGGTTTTGCGGACCTCGTGGGCGATGGCGGTGTAATAGGCCAGGGCCAGGGCGCGGTCTTCGATACGGGCCAGGTCGCTGCCGGCGAGCCAGTAGGCGCTGTAGAGGGCCTTGATGACGGCCATGAGGCTGGGGCCGGGCAGCAGGACGACGACCATGTCGGTCTTCTCCTGGGTGATGCCGGCGGGGAACTGGAAGTGCGGGCTGGCGGCCGCGGCGCGGGAGCCGATGAACTGCCAGGCGTGGGGGTGGCAGACCAGTTCGGCGGAGCCCACGCACGCCGCGCTGGTCAGGGTGTGGAAGAGGTCGGCCTCCAGGCGGCTTGTGCCGATCAGGGTGTCCGGCGCGGGCGCCGTGGTGGAGGCCGGGCGGGCGGTGGCGGCCTCGGTGGCGGGCAGCAGGTCGCCGACGGCCGCGGTGAGTTCGGCGACCATGCCGGCCTCGGACGTGGGGCCGACCGACTCGTTGCTCGGCTCGTCGGCGGTCTGGTCGGGCACAGTGGTCTCCTTCATGGGCAACGTCGGCTGGGCGGTGCGGTCGGTGGAGGTCGGCTGGCCGGCCGCAGTGACGGCCTGCCCGTCGGTGGCGGTCGCGGCCGGCTCCTGGCCGCTCCAGGCACTGTCGCGTCCGGGCAACGGGCCAGGGCCGGCGGGAACGGCGGGTGTACTGCTCCCGTGGAAGAACGGCGGCGGATCCGGGTCCCGGCCGGGGTCGGCGGCCTGCTGCGCCGACCGCCCGGCGCGGGCGTCGTCCAGTTGCCGGCGCAGATCCCGAATCTCCTGGCGGGCCTCGAGCAGCTCCTTGCGGTCGCGGCCCACAGTGCGGCGCAGCTCGTCGCGGACGTCCTGCAGCTCCCCGGTGACGGTGGCTGTGAGCTCGGTGCGCAGTGCGGTGTGGTCGGCCCGCAGGGCCGCGTTGTCGGTGCGCAGCTCTTTGAGGCCTTCGCGCAGGATCTGCCCGACTTCGGTCCGTAGGAGCTCGACCTGCCGGGTGGTGCCCATCATCTGCCTCCCCCTTTTCGATGTGGCACGGCGCTGACCGTGCCGGGTCAAGAGTGGCGGCCGACCGACGGGGTGGTGGGTGCTCGGGCGAAGGTGACCCGATCCAAGGCATCACTGTCCGGAACCAGATCGTCACACTGTTCGACGGGTGTGACGGAGCGCCATGGTTTTGCGGGTGATCGTTCAGAACTCCCTGGTCAGCGCGGTGGCGGTGAACCGCAGTTTGCGAGGGCGGAGCACGAGACCTTGCGAGGGCCCGCCTCCCCGCACACCGGGGAGGCGGGCCCTCTTTGCATGCCCCGGACCAAGGAGGGGCCGATGCCGGTGCAGGTCCGGGCGCAGATCAACCAGTCGAGAGTTCGCCCGAGGTCGGCCCGGCCGGATGGATGCCTCGGCCGTGCATGCGGTCGAACCATGTCGGATCGATTGCCGGATGGAGTACGGTGGCGCGCAGGCGGCGCCTGGTGAACCGTTGGCCGGCGTTGGGTTGGGGGGCAACGTGTCGTTCACTGTGGCAGCTTCTGCGTTGCTCCTCGTGCTGGCCTGGTTGTGCCTGGGCGGATTACGGGGCCTCAGGCGCCTTCTGGGTCGGCCTTGGCGGGCCTACCGTTCCTGGAACCATCGCCGCTACCTTGCCGGCCTTCCCGCTCCTTCGGTCGTTCCGGAGCATGTGCCCGCACGGGCACGTGAGCTGCTCTCCGTCATCTGCGCACGCACCGGTCCCCAGCGGCACGTCTCTCTCGGGGACTACTTCGCCGCCCGCGGCTGGAACGAGGCGGACGTTCGCCTGGTCACACGCGAACTGCTCAACCGGGGGCTGGTGATCGGTCACCCGAGCTCCCGTCAGTACTACGCGCCCACGCCCCTGGGCGCCGACTTGTACGGAAGGGACCTCATGAGCGACCCGCAAGGCATCAACATCAACGCCACCCACGGTTCTACGGTCTTCGGGGTCAACGTCCACAGTGAAGGCGCGACCGTCCAGGTGGGCGCCGGAAACCACGCGGCCCCCCGACCGTTCGACTTTCCCACCCTGGTGGCAGCGCTCCGTGAGGACGCGGCCACTGCCCAGGAAATCGAGGCGCTCGCCGCCCGCGGCCACGCGGACGACCTCGAGGAGGCCGTCGCGACCAACGACCCGGCGCGTATCGACCGGGTGATCGGTCGTGTCAACGCCTTGCTCGTCGCAGCCACCTCCGCCTTCGCCATGACGCGAGGACTCCTGCCGCCGCTCTAGTTGTATTCGAACCAGGTCAGGATGGCCTTCACCCGGCGGTTGTCCTCGCCGGAGGGCATGCCGAGTTTCAGGAAGACGTTCCCCACGTGTTTGGCCACGGCGGCGCCCGAGAGGAAGAGCTCTGCCGCGATCTCCGCGTTGGAGCGGCCTTCGGCCATGAGAGCGAGCACCTCCTGTTCGCGGGCCGTGAGCCGGGCGAGCGGGCCCTGCGGCGGGTCGGCGCGGGTGACGTGGCGGACCACCTCGGGGTCGATCACCACGCCGCCGCCGGAGACCGTCTCGACGGCCCGCAGGAAGTCCGCCACTCTGCCCACCTTCTCCTTGAGCAGGTAGCCGACGGCCCCGTCGGCGCCCGGGCCGTTCAGGAGTTCGCGCACGTACGGGCCCGTGACGTAGGCGGAGAGGACCAGTACCGGCAGGTCCTGGTGCCGCGACCGAATGTCGATCGCGGCCCGGAGTCCGTCGTCGGTGTTCCCGGGCGGCATGCGGACATCCGTGATCACCAGGTCGGGGGCGGCTCCGGCGGCGATGAGGTCGTCGACGGCGGCGACCAGTTCGTCGGCGTCCTCGCATTCACGGATCACGTCGTGGGCACTGGAAACCAGGATCTCCCGGATTCCGGCGCGTATCAGCAGACTGTCGTCCGCCAGGATGATTCTCACAATCGATTTCCCATCGCTTTTCCCTGTCGAATTCCGTCACCACGGGGGGTGGGCCGGGGCGGATGCCACGACCTCCGTTCCGCCGCCCGGCGGGCTGATGATTTCGAGGTTCCCACCGACGCTTCGCATCCGCTCACGCAGCCCGGAGAGCCCGGATCCGGCGCTGATCCGCGCGCCGCCGGCGCCGTCGTCGCCCACCCGGACGCGGACGCCGCTCTCGGTGCACCGCATCTCGATCCGGGCGTTCCCGACGCCCGCGTGCTTGGCAATGTTCGTCAGGGCCTCGGAGACCGTGAAGTACACGGCGGTGGCGATCGGCGAGGAGAGCCAGGCGTCCGTACCGGTGCTGGTCAGTTCGACCCGCAACGGTGATCTGGCCACCAGTTCCCGGACGGCGGCGACGAGACCGAGATCGCTCAGTTCGCTGGGGTGGATGTCGCGCACCGTCTCCCTCAGCCGTTCGAGCGCGCGCTCCGCCTGGGCCTGGGCCTGGCGGGCCAGCTGGACGATCCGTTCCTGGTCGGTGGCCGTCGCTGCGGCTTCCAGGATTCCCAGGCGCATGACGAGGGCGACGAGTTCCTGCTGGGCGCCGTCGTGCAGGTCGCGCTCGATGCGCCGACGCTCGTTCTCGAAGGCCGCCGTCAGCGAGGCCCGGCTGGCGCGGAGTTCCTCCAGTTTCGCGAGCAGGTCGGGGTTCCGGCTCCCTGAGAAGGCCCGCAGGAGCAGGTCGCGGAGCAGGGAGATGCCGGCCAGCGCGCCCACGGTGACCGCGCCGAGGGCGATTCCGGCGGGCACCGCCACGAGGGTTTCCCACAGGGCGGCCGGGGTGAACGGGCCGACTTTCGCGGCGATGCCGAAACCCCAGAAGACGGGGGAGAAAACCAGCACCAGGGCGCCGACGAATCCGAAGAAGCCCACCAACAGCGAGAGCGCGGACAGGAGCGCGGCGGTGACGAACACGGGGAGGTCGGTCTTCCACACCGACCGTGCCCGCAGTCGACCGGCCACCCATTGCGGCCAGCTGCGGTCGGCGGGTCGCAGCGGCATCGTCCGGACTCCGCACCACTGCGCCCTGGAGCGGTCCAGTTCGGCCACCACCGGAACCGAGACCGGCGCAGCGAGAACGGAAATCAGGAGAATCGGAAAGGCGGCCGCTGCGACGAATTCGGTCAGCAGCCTCCGGGCAACACGAATCTGCGCCATGATCAACATTTTCGCACAGTTCGGATCGGTCGGGTGGTAGATCCAAGTCTACCGCCAAGAGCAGAGCAGGCACCCGTGCACTCCACTGCCCGGCCTTGCTTTCCTTGGGTCATGGCATTTTCCACTACCTCTCCCGTGCCGTGCATTCGTTTGCGCGGCCTTCGGATGGAATTCCCCATTCCCGGCCGACGGGGCGAGACGGCGCGCGTCCTGCACGACATCGACCTGGAGATTCCCGAAGGCCGGCTGACCGCCGTCGTCGGCCCCTCCGGTTCGGGCAAGTCGACGCTCCTGCTCTGCACGGCCGGGCTGGAGCGGGCGACCGCGGGGTCCGTCGAGATCCTCGGGACGGACGTCCGCTCGCTCAGCCCCCGCAAGCAGGCCGCGTTCCGCAGCGAGAACATCGGCTTCGTCTTCCAGGAGTACAACCTCGTCAGCTCGCTGACGGTCGAGGACAACATCGCCCTGCCGGCGCGACTCGCCGGACGCCGGGTGCCCAGGGCTCGGGTCGAGGACGCCATGGCGCGGCTCGGCATCGCCAAGCACGCGCGACGACGCCCCGACCGCCTCTCCGGTGGCGAGCGCCAGCGCGTCGCGGTGGCCCGGGTGGTGGCGAACCAGCCGCGGATCGTCTTCGCCGACGAGCCGACGGGTGCGCTCGACCTCAAGTCGGGTCATGTGGTGCTGGACTGGCTGCAGGCGCTTCCCGCGCAGGGGAGCACGGTGCTCATGGTCACCCACGACCCTCATGCGGCCGCGCGGGCCGATCAGGTCGTGGTGATGGGGTCCGGGCGGGTGCACGCCGTCATCCCCGGTGGCGACTCCCGCGCGGTGGGCGACGCCGTCCTCGCGGCGCAGTCGGCGGACGAGGCGGGCGGGGAGGAGTCGTGATCCGGCTCGTGCTGT
Organism: Kitasatospora sp. NPDC058048; assembly: GCF_042885555.1. Lineage (NCBI taxonomy): Bacteria > Bacillati > Actinomycetota > Actinomycetes > Kitasatosporales > Streptomycetaceae > Kitasatospora > Kitasatospora sp. NPDC058048. The sequence goes on from NZ_JBHVRT010000022.1 coordinate 14,251, forward strand.
CGGACATCCGCCTGCAGGCGTCGATGTGGTGGTGGACGCTCCTGTGCGCCACGGTCGGCGCGGCGTGCTCGGCGGGCTCGGCCATCGCGATGTTCACCGCCGTCTCGGCGGCGCGGGCGGCGGGTGACGCGCGGATGGTCTCCGCGTCGATCGCCCTCGGCGGCAACATCGTCTTCTTCACCGTGCTCGCCGCCGTGGGCATCGTCGCCTCCGCGGTCGGTCTGACGCTGACGACCCAGCGGCGCGAGCACGCCCTGTGGGTGATCCTCGGGATTCCGCGCCACCGGGTCAGGACCATCCTGCGGACGGAGCTGGTGGTGCTGGGCGCGATGGCCGGCGCGCTGGCCGCACCGCTCGCCCTGCTGGTCGCGGGTGTCACCCTCGCGCAGTGGAAGGGGACGGGTCTCGAACTGCACGGGGCCTCGGTCGGGTTCCGGTTCTGGTACGTCGGCGTGAGTGTGCTGTTCGGACTGGTTCCGTGCCTGCTCGGGGGCTGGGGCGTCACCCGGCGGGCCGCCAGGACGCCGGAGATGCGCGCCTTCCGGGACTTCTCCGATCCCCCGGCGCGGCCGGGCGTGGCCCGCGGTGGCCTCGCCGTGTGCCTGCTCGCCGGTGTGGTCGGGATGTGGGTCCCCGGCCTGGGCCTCGAACTCAAGGGCGGGCTCGCCCAGCGGACGGCCTTCGCGTTCGCCGGGAACCTCTTCCTCGTCTGCCTGCTGCTGCTGATGGGGCCGTGGGTGCTCACCCCGCTGATGAAGCTCTGGACTGCGCTGGTGCCCTCGCGCGGCGTCGCCTGGCACCTTGCCGTGCAGTCGTGCCGGGCCCGCGCGACGAGGAGCGTCACCACGGTGCTGCCCTTCGCGCTCTCCCTGTCGTTCGTCGGCCTCTTCATGGTGATGGGGGAGGTCATGCCCGGAGGCAGCGCCGGGCTGGACAACATCCTGGTCGTGCTGGGCTGGGTCTTCGCCGTGTCCTGGGTCGGGGGCCTCGCCGTGATCGCCCTCGTCGGACGGGAGCGCGCCCGTGACTCCGCCGTCGTGACGGTGGCCGGTGCGCGGCCGGGCGTGGTCACCCGGTCGATGGTCTACGAGGGGGCGATCTACGCGGGGACGGCGATCGTCTTCGGCGCGCTGTTCGTCGCCGTGTCGAGTCTCACCATCGCCCTGGGAGCCCGGACCGACGTCGTCCGGGTCCTGGCGGGCCTCCCCTGGGCCACGCTCGGGGCGCTCGCCGCCGGGACGTTGGTCACCACCTGCCTCGCGCTGGTCCTGCAGGCGGCCCGGGTGTCGCGCACGGTCGCGGTCCGGGCACTGCGCTCGTGAACCGAGGTGCGGGAATCCACACCACCATGTTCGTTGACGAAGGAAGAAATTCGATGGAACCGACCACGCGCACGCTTCTCGCCCTCGGCGGAGCCGTGCTCCTCGGCCTCGCCGCCACGGCGTGCACCCCGGACGGCGCATCGGCCGACGCGACCGTGGAATCGAGGTCCTTCGACTTCGCCGGTCGCAGCCTGACCGTCAAGTCCGGTTCCGCCGACCTCGCGCTGGTGGCCGCCGACGTCGAGGGCGTTCAGGTGGAACGACGGGTCAGCGGCAGGAAGGTCGGCGGGGAGGTGGGGTCCGGCTGGCAGCTCGAAGGGGGCACGCTCACACTCTCGCTGGACTGCACGGGGATCTCGGTGAACTGCGGCGCGAAGTACACCGTGAAGGTGCCGCGCGCCGTCGCCGTCACCGCCGAGAGCGGCAAGGGTCGCATCGAGGCCACCGGCTTCACCGCGGACTTCTCGGCCAGGACCGCCGGCGGCGACGTCCGGTTGTCGGACCTCCACGGAGCCGAGCTGGCCCTGGAAGGCGGCGACGGAAGCATCGAGGGCGACGGGATCTCCGCCCGGTCCGTCAGCGTCACGTCGCGGAACGGCAACGTCGACCTGGGCCTGGCCGACGTGCCCGACTCGGTCGACGTGCAGAGCAGGGACGGCGACGTCGTGCTGGGCCTGCCGGAATCGACGTACGCGGTCCGCACGGCCGCGAAGAAGGGCGACGTCACCGTGAACGTCGCGAAGGACGACGCGAGCGGCCATTCCGTGGCCGTCCGGACCCGCAACGGCAGCATCGCCATCGGCAAGGGCGGGAAGTCCTAGGCCCTCTCTTTCGGATCACGCCAGGCGGTCGCCGCCGGAGCACGCACCTCGCCGGCTTGTCGTCGGTCGCCGATGCTCCGCATGGACTCCCTCCTCCGCACCGCCGATGCACGCACTCCAACGACGCCCACCGGTCCGACGTGATCCGAAAGAGAGGGCCTAGCCGCTGCGCGGCAACCAGGCCGGAAGCGTTTGATCGAGCACGAAAGTCGAACAGGAAAGAACGAATGTCGAGCAACTCCCTCTCCGGAATCAGGACACCTCGGGTACGGCGGCGCGCAGCCCTGGCGCTCGCCGCTTCGATGACGGCTGCCGTGGCGATGACGGCGTGTTCCCACAACTCCACGGACAACTCGGCCTCTCCGGCGCCGGGTGCCGCACGGGTAAGCGCCGACCTGCAGAAGCTCATGAGTACCGCGCCGTGGTCGTCGGGCCAGTGGGGCCTGCAGGTCGCCGATCTGCAGACGGGGAAGGTCGTCCAATCCGAGGGCGCCGATTCCCAGTTCATGACCGGTTCGACGGCCAAGACCTTCGCGGTCAGTGCTGCGCTCGATGTCCTGGGCGACGACCATCGCTTCCGTACGCCCGTGGTGCATTCGGGTACGGTCGGCGCGGACGGACGGCTCTCCGGCGATCTCATCCTGGTCGGGAGCGGCGATCTGGCACTCGGTGGGCGGACCACCGCGGCAGGCGGACTGGACGTCCCCGACTTCGACCACTATGACGCCAACGCCGTACCCGGCATGGCGACCATCACCGAAGAGGATCCGCTGGCGGGTGTCAACGAACTGGCTCGACAGGTTGCGGCCAGTGGAGTCCGCCATGTCGACGGCGACGTGGTGATCGACAACCGGCTCTGGGACCCGGTGTCGATCGGCGGGGTTCCGGTCACTCCGACCGTCGTCAACGACAACCTGATCGACGTGCTCATCACGCCGGGCGCACCCGGCGCACCGGCCAAGGTCGACTGGCGCCCGAAGACGGCCGCCTTCGGCGTCGACGCGCAGGTGACCACCACGCCCGCCGGAAGCAAGCCGGCGGTGACGACCGAAAGCGTGAGTCCCGGTCACATTCGGGTGCAAGGTTCCGTGCCCGCGGACGCGAAGGCTCCCTTCGTGACGACCTACCAGGTTCCCGACCCGGCGGCGTTCGCCCGCACCGTCCTCATCGAGGCACTCGCCAGGAACGGCGTCAGCGTATCCGCCCCCTCGCTGGGAGCGAACCCCGACAACAGGCTTCCTCCGTCGGCGGAAGTGAGCTCGCTGCCCGTCTCGGCGACCTACTCTTCTCCGCCCTTCAAGGAGTACGCAAAGCTGATCAACAAGGTCAGCCACAATCTCGGGGCGAACCTTCTGCCGCCGCTGATGGCAGCACACAACGGGCAACGAACCTACGCGGACGGCATGAAGATCGAGAAGGAGTTCCTCGCCCGCTCAGGTGTGGATCCGAGTTCGGTGAGCCTCGTCGATGCCCAGGGCCTCCCCGGCGACAAGGCGACGCCGACTGCCCAGGTGGCGCTACTGCGGCACCTGGCAGGACAGGACGACTTCGACGTCTTCTACGACTCCATGCCGAGCATGGGCGTCGACGGTTCGCTTGCCGACGTCATCGAGCGCACCGATCCCGCCGCAGGACACATCCGCGCGAAGACCGGCACCCTGGTCAGTTCCTACCAGGACAAACTGGCTCTCGGCACGAAGGCACTCGCAGGCTATGTCGATGCGAAGGACGGCCACCGCTACGCCTTCGCGATCTACGTGAACAACATTCCGGTGCCCAGTGACTCCGTGAGCGATGCCATCGACCTCGCGCTCAAGGCCAACAAGCAACTGGGAGCGATGGCCGCCACCATCTACAAGTCGCCCAAGGCGTGATGGGCAGCCCGAGCAGGTGATCGATTCAGCGGCCGGAGACGGACGCTGAAAGCCGGCCGCTTCCATGCCACGCGACTCGAATCAGGATCGGATGTGGGCCTCGACCGCGCATGACGGTCCGCCGTCGCAGGCGAATCCGAGGGATCGCCGCAACACGTGGTCAGTCGGTCAGGTTGCGAGCAGTGCAGCCGGGCGCTCGGCCGGGGCCTCCCGGCCGAGCGCCTTGCGTGGGCGGCTGCTGAGCTCGGCGGCGACCTCGTCCAGCTCCTCGCGGGTGTGCCGGGACAGGTCGCGCGGCGCGCCCGAGGTCGTTGCGGTCCCAAGCCCCTGGCTGAGGGGTCTCGGTCATCAAAGGATCAGCAGCCAACTTCACCAAAGCCGCGTCAGTCGTGCTTGGGCCAGATCGGGCCCTGGTCGGTCCAGATGACGCCCTTGTTGCGGCACAGGCAGAAGGGGTGGCCGATCGGGTCGGTGTAGACCTGCCAGCCATAGCCGTTGGGGCCGATGAAGTCCTGCCTCAACGTCGCACCGAGGTCGAGGACACGGCGCTGCTCGGACTCGATCTCGTCCACTTCGAAGTCGAGGTGGAACTGCTTGGGATGCTCGCTGTCGGGCCACTGCGGAGCGCGGTAGTCGTCCACCCGGATGAATGCCAGCTCGATCTCGCCGAACTGGATGCCGGCCCAGTCCTCGGAGCTGCCTTCCTTGATCGGACGGCCCGTCACCTCGGAGTAGAAAGCCGCCAGCTTCATCGTGTCCGGGCAGTCGATAATGAAATCGGTGAGTCGCAGCATCCCGTGATCTTGCCACAAGCTCACACCCCACTTCGCGACAGACCCTGAGCAGCCCCGCCGAGGTGCGGGAACAGAGAGTTCCTCGGCAGCCGCTGCGGCCTCTCCCACCTGCGAAGTCGACGAAATGTGACGCGAACACCTCCGCGTGCTGCGGGGGCGTTTCGTCTTCGTGTCCACATGCCCTGATCCCTGGTGCCACCTGTCGCTCGCACACAGACTGGCTTCTGCACGGTCGTGCAGCCACCCCTTGGATCGAGGAAGTTCCATCCGCATGCCCAGTTCCCCCAGACCCGGCGCTCCCCAGCCGCACCCGCCGCATCCGGTGGGGAGGTGCCGTCCGTGCTCCGGTATGTGACACGCAGGGCGGCGGGCTGGCTCCTGGTGATCGCCGTGGCCACCAACGCCACCTATTTCCTGGCCAGTTGGTTCCTCGACCCGCGCTCGAACTTCAAGGAGCTGCGCCCGGTCCGCACCGAGGAGCAGATCTCCCGGGCCCTGGCCCCCTACAACCTCGACCCGCACGAGCCGCTGCTCCACCGCTGGTGGGACTGGCTGACCGGGGTGGTCCTGCGCTTCGACTGGGGCCGCTCCCCCGTCGGGGTCCGGGTGAACGGGGAGATCGGCTACCGCTCCCTGGTCAGCGCCGAACTGGTGATCGGCGCGACGGTCCTGTCCGTCGTCGTCGGCGTCGCGCTCGCGGTCCACACCGCCTCGCGCCAGTACGGCTGGCGGGACCGGGCCGCCCAGGCCCTGTCCATGGCGCTCTTCAACGTCCCGGTGTCCATCGCCGCCCTCGCCCTGGTGCTGCTGGCCATCCGGCTGAACGAACAGGCGGGCTGGCACTTCCTGTACGTCGCGGGAGAGAACTCGCCCGACGTGGAAGGGTTCTGGGCGACGATCGGCGACCGGCTGCTGCACCTGATCCTGCCGACGCTGACGCTCACCCTGACGGGGTACGTGGGCTACCACCTCACCCAGCGCTCCCTGCTGCTGGACGTCATCGGCTCCGACTTCGTGCGCACCGCCCGGGCCACCGGGCTCACCCGCGCCCAGGCGATCCGCCGGCACGCCCTGCGCACCGCCCTGATCCCCACCGCCCAGTCCGTGGCCTTCAGCATCCCGGCCGTCTTCACCGGCGCGGTCCTCACGGAGACGATCTTCGGCTGGAACGGCATGGGCCAGTACTTCATCCAGACCATCAGCAAGAACGACGTGCACGGCACCGTGGCGACCGCCGCCTTCGCCGCCGCCCTGACCGCGGTCGGCGCGATCCTCGCGGACATCACCACCGTTCTTCTCGACCCGAGAGTGCGGGTGAGCTGAGATGAGTACCCCTGTGACCCCTGTGAGTCCCGACGCGACCGCCGAAGGCGTCCCGGCCACCGCACCCGGGCCGGCCGCCGGTCCGCTGCTCACCGAGCAGGACGGGCGGGACGTGCACGACGGACGGGACGGACACGACGGGCGAGGCGTGCACGACGGGCACGACCGGCACGACGGTCGCTACCTGGGCCGGCGCCGCCTCTACCTGCGGCGCTTCCTGCGCAACCGGACCGCCGTCGCCGGCGTGGTGATCTTCCTGCTGCTCGTGCTGTTCAGCGCGCTCGGCGACCTGTTCACCCCGTACGGCTACGCGGACACCGACTTCTCCGCCCTGACCCAGTCCCCCGGCGCCGAGCACTGGTTCGGCACCAACCAGGGCGGCAACGACGTCTACGCCGCCGCCGTGCACGGCCTCCAGCGCTCACTGGTGATCGCGGTGACCGTCTCCCTGCTGACCGTCGCCATCGCCGCGGTCGTCGGCGCGGGCGCCGCCTACTTCGGGGGCCGGGTGGAGAAGGCCACCCTCGCCCTCATCCACTTCCTGCTGATCGTGCCCTCCTTCCTGATCCTCGCCCTGGTCTCGCACCGGCTGGCGGGCGACTGGCGGGTCCTCGTCCTCGTCCTGACGGTGTTCGGCTGGATGTCCACCGCCCGCGTGGTCTGGTCGGTGTCGACGTCCCTGCGCGAGCGCGACTACGTGCGCGCCGCGGAGTTCATGGGCGTGCGCCCCCTGCGCATCGTGGTGCGCCACATCATCCCCAACCTGGGCTCCCTGCTCATCGTCAACCTCACCCTGGGCGTGGTCTCCACCGTGCTAAGCGAGACCGCCCTGTCCTTCCTCGGCTTCGGCGTCCAGACCCCCGACGTGTCGCTGGGCACGATGCTCGCCGACGGCGCGGGCACCATCACCAGCGCCCCCTGGCTCTTCGCCTTCCCCGCCGGGCTGACCGTACTGCTCACCGTCTCGATGACCTTCGTCGGCGACGGCCTGCGCGACGCCCTCGACCCCACGTCCACCACCGGCGCGGCCGGAGGCCGACGATGACCCTCGCACCCGCCCACCGCACCGCGCCCACGGCCGGGCCCACCGGGTCCGTCGAGCCCGTCGGCCCCGCACCTGTCCTGTCCGTCCGTGACCTGCGCGTCTCCTTCCCCTCCGAGGCCGGACCGGTGGAGGCCGTGCGCGGCGTCGACTTCGACCTCCTGCCCGGGCGCACCCTGGGCATCGTCGGCGAGTCCGGCTCCGGCAAGTCCGCCACCGCCCTCGCCGTCATGGGCCTCCTGCCGCCCACCGCGCGGCTCGGCGGCCGAATCCTGCTGGGCGGCCGCGACCTGGCGGCCATGGACGACAAGGAGCTCTCCCGGGTGCGCGGCAAGGACATCGGCATGGTCTTCCAGGACCCGATGTCCGCGCTCACACCCATCTTCAGCGTCGGCCGCCTGCTCTCCGAGGCCCTGCGCGTGCACCGGGAGCTGTCCAGGAAGGACGCCTGGGAGCAGGCGGTGGAACTGCTCGACCTGGTCGGCATCCCCGACCCGCGCGAACGCGCCAAGGCGTTCCCGCACGAGTTCTCCGGCGGCATGCGCCAACGCGTCGTCATCGCCCTGGCCATCGCCAACAAGCCCTCGGTACTCGTCGCCGACGAGCCCACCACCGCGCTCGACGTCACCGTCCAGGCCCAGATCCTCGACGTGCTGCGCCTGGCCCAGCGCGAGACCGGCGCCGGTCTCGTCCTGATCACCCACGACCTGGGCGTGGTGGCCGGCCACGCCGACGACGTCGCCGTCATGTACGCCGGACGGATCGTCGAGCACGCGAGCGTCGACGAGCTCTTCCGCCGTCCGACGATGCCCTACACCGCCCGCCTGCTGGCCAGCATTCCGACCGTGGACGGCGGCGTCCAACGGCCCCTGCTCCCGGTCGGCGGAGAACCGCCGTCCCTGGTCGGCCTGCCCGGCGGCTGCCCCTTCACGCCCCGCTGCGCGGTGGCCCGGAACGTGTGCCGGACCACCGAACCGGACCTGACCGCAACGGTCCTGGCCACGCCGGACCTGACCGCACCGGACTCGACCACGCCGGCCGGGCAGCCCGGGCGCGCCGCCTGCCACCGCGCGCAGGAGATCGCCGACGGAAGCCTCGACCCGGTCGGGGCGGCCGCCCCCGTGCCACCGGCCGGCTCCGCGGAACGGACCGCCGGCGACGTGGTCCTGCGCGTCGAGGACCTGGTCAAGACCTTCCCCGTCACCAAGGGGGCCCTGCTCAAGCGCCGGGTGGGGACCCTGCACGCGGTCAACCACGTCAGCTTCGAACTGCGCGCGGGCGAAACCCTGGGCCTGGTCGGGGAGTCCGGCAGCGGCAAGACCACCACGCTGCGCGAGGTGCTGCGGCTGCGCGCCCCCGAGGGCGGCCGCATCGAAGTGGCCGGCACCGACGTCGCCACGCTGCGGTCGGCCGCCCAGGTGCGCGAGCTGCGGCGCGAGGTCCAGATCGTCCTCCAGGATCCGACGGACGCCCTGGACCCCCGGCTGACCGTCTTCGACCTGCTGGCCGAACCGCTCCAGGCCGCCGGCGCCGACCGGACGGCCATCCGCTCCCGGGTCACCCGGCTCCTCGACCTGGTGGGCCTGGACCGCGCCATGGGCGACCGCTTCCCCGCCGCCCTGTCCGGCGGCCAGCGCCAGCGCGTCGGCATCGCCCGCGCCCTGGCCCGCGAGCCGAGGCTGCTGGTCCTGGACGAGCCGCTGTCCGCCCTGGACGTCTCCGTGCAGGCCGAGATCATCAACCTGCTCGCCCGGCTGAAGCGCGAACTGGGCCTGGCCTACCTGGTGGTGGCGCACGACCTGGCCGTGGTGCGCTACTTCTCCGACCGCATCGCGGTGATGTACCTCGGACACATCGTCGAATCCGGCGCCACCGAGGAGATCTTCGCCCGGCCCCGGCACCCGTACACGAAGGCCCTGCTGTCGGCGATCCCGATTCCCGACCCGGAACGCGAGCGCCACCGCGAGCGCATCGTCCTCGCGGGCGAGCAGCCCAGCGCCGCCCGGCTGCCGCAGGGCTGCGTGTTCGTCGACCGCTGCCCGCTCCACCGGGAGGCCGACGAGAGCGTACGGACGCGCTGCCGCACCGAACGGCCGGCGACCGTCGGCACCCCGGACGGTTCCGACCATCAGTACGCCTGCCACGCGGTCTGACACCCGCGCCTTCTCCCCCTCTCCCTTCCCTCCCCTTCCCCGCACTCCCTCCCCTTCTCACCGATTCCCACCAAGGACATCCCATGCGTCGCAAGCTCGCCCTGCCCCTCGCGCTCGCCGCGGCCGTCTCGGTCGCCGCCACCGCGTGCTCCTCCTCGTCCTCCTCCGGCGGCTCCCCCGGCGGCTCCCCCGGGCAGGACGCCAAGAACACCGCCCAGGTCGCATCCTCCGTCACCGACTACAACCCCCAGCCGTACGAGAACATCAAGGACGGCGGCACCTACACCACCGCGGGAACCTTCGACGAGCAGGGCAACCCCTTCAACGTCAACGGCACCCTGAACGCGCTGCGGATCTGGTCCTGGTACAACGCCGACGCCATCACCTACTCGCCCACCGGCGAGGTCCAGTACAACCCGGACTACTACAGCGACGTGAAGGTCACCGTCGAGGGCGGCGACCAGAAGGTCGTCATCACCCTCAACCCCAAGGCCGTGTTCAACGACGGCACCCCGATCGACTGGCGGGCCATCGAGGCCACCTGGAAGGCCAACAACGGCTCGGACAAGGACTACGCGGCCGCCTCCACCGACGGCTACGACCGCATCACCTCCGTCACCCGGGGCGCGGACGACAAGCAGGCGGTCATCGCCTTCAAGGGCGTCAACGCCTCCTGGTCCGCGCTGTTCACCACCTTCCTGCACCCCCAGGCCGCCACCGTCGACAACTTCAACAAGGCGTACGTCAAGACGGCCCACCCCGAATGGGGCGCCGGACCGTACACCGTGGGCACCTGGGACGAGCACTCCGGCAACATCACCTTCGTGCGCAACCCCACCTGGTGGGGCCGGACGGGCAAGCTCGACAAGCGCGTCTACGTCAACCTGGAGAGCGCCGCCTCGATCAACGCCTTCAAGAACGGCGAAATCGACTACGCCCCCGTCGGGACCGCCGAGAACCTCAAGCAGGTGAAGACGGTCAAGGACGCCGGGATCCGCAGCGGCGGCAGTCCCTTCGAGTACGCGCTGTACCTCAACACCAAGTCCCCGCTCCTCGGCGACGTCCAGGTCCGCAAGGCGGTGCAGGAGAGCATCGACCGCACGCAGATAGCGAAGATCCGCTTCCAGGGCCTCGACTACACCGAGCCGCTGCCCGGTTCGGCGGTGCTCTACAGCTTCCAGCAGGGCTACCAGGACAACGTCGCCGCCGTGCTGAAGTACGACCCGGAGGAGGCGCGGAAGACCCTGGACGCGGCCGGCTGGCAGCCTGGGGCCGACGGCATCCGCGCCAAGGACGGCAAGCAGCTCGCACTCGGCTACACCCTGCTCGGCGACGGCCCCATCGAGAAGGCCACCGCCGGAGCGTTCACCGCGATGCTCAAGGCCGTCGGCGTGAAGGTGGACGTCAACAAGGTCTCCGAGAACGACTTCTCCAAGGTGCTCAGCGACCGCCGCTTCGACCTGTTCATCTCCGGCAACCGCTCGACGGACCCCTTCGGCGCGCGGTACCTGTGCGACTTCTACTGCTCGGACCGCGACTCCAACATCACCGGCTCCGGCACCCCCGAGCTGGACAAGGAGATCCGCGCCACCGGAGAGATCGCCGACCTCGGCCAGCAGATCGCCGCCGTCAACAAGGTCGAGCAGAAGGCCCTCCAGCAGTACGCCCTCCTGCCGCTCTACAGCGGCCCCTCCACCTACGGCATCCGCAAGGGCCTCGCCAACGTCGGTGCCACCATCTTCCACAGCCCGCTGCCCGAGACCATCGGCTGGCAGAAGTAGCACCGGCGGAACGGGCGTCAGAGGGCTGGTGGCCAGGGGCCGGCGAGCAGTCGTGCGGCCTCGGCGACGATCCTCGCGGCGATGGCCTCCTTCGATTCGGCGACGGCGGGGCTCCAATCCTCGTACTGGACGCCCTCGCTGACGATCGGCTGCAGCGTGTCGGGGTGGCCGAGCGGTGACCACACCTCGTGGCCCAGGAGGTCGGCGCCGATGGCCGGGTGCATGCTGCCCTTCACGATCAGGGTGAGCCACCAGCGGGCGAGCTCCCAGCGGATCTCGCGTTCCTCCGTGGGGGCGTCCGCCAGCAGATCGAGCTCGTCCATCACCTGGTCGAAGAGCTGGGCCGCCTCCGGCTCCTCGGAACGCCCGAGCCCGGCGAGCAACCGCAGCGAGGGCGTGTCGACATCCAGAACGAGCGCCACCAGGCCGGCCTGGATCAGCTGATCCGCGCCGACGCGGCGTCCCAGGACGCGTTCGAGAGCCAGCATCCGCAGGTCGGTGAGCGCCTCCCGCGAGGTGCTGGCACAGGAGTCGTACGGCGTCGTGCAGAGGGCCGGACGCGGGGTGCCGTTGTTCTCCGCGAGGACGTAGGACCAGAAAGGGACAGTGGCGCGGGCGGAGTCCAACTGCCCGGGCAGGCCGGCGAACTCGTGGCGGAGGTAGTCGGTGAGATCGGCCCCGTAGAGGATGATGTCGGTCTGGTGGACCGACAGGACCGGGTGTCCGACCTGTCCGGGAATCCCCGGCAGGTAGCGGTGGCCGAAGACCGGGACGAGCTGGGGGACATCGGCCAGGAAGGACCGCGCGATCCCCACGGCGGCCTCGGCCTCCTGCGGCCGCTCGCCCCACGCCGGGTGCCAGAAGCCGTTGTGACGGACGTCGAAGAGCGTGCCCTCGACCGGCCGGTCGAGGCGCTCCCGCAGCACGGCCGGATCGCCGTCGCGCCAGTCGGGCCAACCAGTCCCCAGCGGAAGCCCCGCCGCCAGGAAGACCCGGTGGTCGGCAGCGAACCGAAAGCCGAGCCGTTCCTCCACGGCGTCCAGCTCCCGCTCGCTCATACCGGCGGAGACGTCGGCACCGTGCAGGCGGTGGAGGGCCCGCGCGGCTGCGGCCGTAAGAGGACGAGGCGGCTGAAGAGTCACCGACTCAGCCTAGTCGGCCCGGCCCCTGGCCTGGCCAGTCAGTGCTGTGACCGGGAAGGTGTGACATGGGTGATCGCCTTCCGTGTCCAGTCCGCGCGTGTTGCGTCAGCCCTTGCCGGGGTGGATCAGTACAGAGCGTGGGCAACCTGCCGGGTACTCAAGTGCGGAATCACAGAGCAATCGGCTGGTAGGTCAGAGCTTGATCCACTACTTCCTCGGCCGAGGGCTCGGCCCCCTTTGGCCAGAAGATCAGATCGCTGACGTACCCGGTCGGACACAACAGGGACTCACCGAGCCGATCCAGCCAGCCGCTCACCTCGTCGTCGCTGACGTAGTTCGCGTCCATGATCCGCTGTACGAGCACGACGGCTTCCTCGCGGCTCATTTCCACGACACTCATCCCCTCGGCGTGAGCAATCAGCGTAACCAGCCACCTGACCGGCCAGGCAGGCCAGGCCTTGTCCGGCAGCGATCAGCATCTTGTGGGCCTCTGGACGGGTAATGGTCTTGCTACGGCGGGCCCGGCCCAGCGATGCTGAGCCAGTGCCAGGACAACGGAAGAGAAGGCGCCGGCAAGAGGACGAGAGACAGCGGGATGCTACTCGCCTCGCTCCTGACATGGGCCGCTGGGAGACGGTCTACGAGACTCAGGACGAGTCGGAATGGCGCGCTCACATCCACCACCTCCGGGCGACGGACAAGTGCATCGACTGGACGTCGGCCCGCCTGGACACCTTCTGTGGACGACTGATGCAGCCGACCACCTACCGGCTGAGCGTGTTCATCACGAATCCGGCGTCCGACCATGTCGAGTCTGCCCCTGACAGTTGATCTTGTAGCGGACCTTTCGCCCGGTGAGAGCTACGGGCGGATGACGATAGTGCTGACGGTGCCATTGCCCCAGACGGTGGTGTTCATCATCATCCGGCCGTCCAGGGACGCCACCGTGAACTCCGGAACGAAGCGCGCGGTGAAGAGCGTCGCGAACCCGCTCCTCAGCAGGTCCACCTCACTACCCACCAGATCCCAGCCGTCGAGCAGCCGGACCCGAAACCACACTGTGAACGGCTCGTCATCCGGATCCTCCCCCAGGCTTTCGTGATTGACGGCGAGCAGATACTCGCGGTTCGCGTCGAAGAGCCCGAACTCCGTCGCCATCCGGTACCAGCTTGCGTTGACCTTGTCGGCCATGTCCGAGGCTCCCACATCGGCGACCTCGTCCTGGTGGGAGTCGAAACGCCCGTGTTCGGGCCCGGCACTCGCGGGCGAGTGGTACGGCGGCAGCGATGGCAACCGGACCTCCCCCTGGATCCGTTCAATGAAACGGAAACCGGCGGGCGCGAGTAGGTTGCCTATTTCGGCATCAGTCAGAGTCACAGCGGCACAGTAATTGCAGGTCATGCTGCCTTGGCCAGAATATCCGGTCGATCCGAGATGCGGGTCGGCTCCGGCGTTGAGGGTGTCCTCGGGCTTCGGCACCGTCAAGCGCTCCACCAGTTGCTCGCCGACCGACGCATCGCCCACATCCAGGTGCCCGGCGACCAGCACGCCGACACCGTACGCCACACTCTCGACACCGTTCTCGCCATAGTGGCCGCCGCATGCCCCGGGCGGACGCTGCCGCCGGGACGTCCACCAAGCTCCTGGCCGGCTACCGCGTGCTGCAGTGAGCCGGATCGCCGGCAGCACCGCCGCCGGAGGGCCGAGTGTCCCAGCAGCCCAAGAGGTCGTTCAGTCGAGCCGAGCTGGACACGGCCACCTGGTACGGGGTCCCTGGTGACGCCGGCGGGCCCGGCAGCGGCGAGGCCGGACCCGCTCCCGGCCCCGGCTCACCGCTGCTTGGGCGTGCGCCCCGGATGGGCTGACGACCCGCCGCGCCGTAGATGCGCGGGCTGCTCACCGCCGGCGGCCCTCGGCCGCTCCGGCAGCCGGCCGGCCGACCTTGCCGCGGCCGCGCTCACCCCCGAGGGCCACTGGGGCGGCTTCGGCAGGATCAGGCCACTCGCGACGATCCTCGCCCGGCTCACCGGCCACGACCGGGCCCGCGACCTCGCCGCGCAGCGCATCGCCGAGAGCCGCGCCGAGCGCGCACAGTTGCCGTAGGAGACCGGCCGCGGCCGACCGCCGGACCCTCGGAGGGTCCGACCCGCGCGGCGCCGGAGCCGTCCGTGGTCGGACGCCCGGACCCGGACGCGCCGGTTCGGCTACCAGGGGCGGTTCGAGCACCGGGCAACAATGGGCACCCGATCGGACACGGGAGGTAAACATGCCCATGCTGCTCATCACCGGCTCGTACCCGATCCTCGGCGACCGGCCCGACGGCGACACGGTCCACAAGTGGACCGGAGGGCGAACCCACCGTGAGTGACGCCGCCGACGAGCCCCCGGGCCGTCGGCGGCGCACCGTTGCCCCGGACTCCGGAACGTCGCTCCCGCCGGGTTCACCGGTCTCGCGCTCGATGCGCCCGACATGGTTCGTGTGATCACTATTGGTCTACTCCAATCTGTCCTGAATACGTCGTCACAGCAGGCCCCGGGCTGCCGTTCACTGTTCCTCCCGAGCAGCCGGGTTCGCTGCCGCACGACCGGTCGACATGGGAGGCGGAATGCGAAGGGCCGTACGCTGTCTGACCGTTGGGGCTGCCGCCGTGATCGGAACCGGTGCGGTGGTGGCCGTGCACATCGACGGGCGGACGCCGCTCATGGCCGCCTTGTACCTGGACGGGCTCCTCGCGGTCGGCTGGCTGTCGCTCCTCGCCCTGGCCGTACCGCGGCGACGGCCCGCGGGCCCGTCGGTGGACGACGGCGACGGGCCGCCGCAGCAGGCCGACCTGCCCCACCGGACGGACGCCGAGCCTCGCGCGACCTCGCACTGGAGGGGTCGCCACGGGCCCTGACCCCCGACCCCGACCCCGCTCCCGGCCCCGACCCCGCGGAAACCGGCCGAGGTCGCGTCGCGGTCTTTCCGCCGTGGGCGGCTCCTGCCACCATGACGCGAGGACCCCGGAGCGAGGGAGAGCTGTGGTACCGACGGTGCGCGTGAGTTCGGCGGTCATGACCCACCCGGTACGCCTGGTTCAGGCCCGTGAGCTGGCCGAGCGGCTCGGGCTGGACGGCCTGGCGCTCGATCCGGAGCCGGACGGCCCTCCGTCGGCGCTCCGGACGGCCCTGGTCGCCTGGGCGGCGGCGGACTCCGGGGGGAGCCATCACCTCGTCGTCCAGGACGACGTCTCCGCCCCGGAGAACATGGTGGCGCTCGTCGGCCGCGCGGCCACCCGGTTCCCCGACGAGGCCCTGGTGTTCTACACCAACTGGCACGCGCGCAACGGCGGTGCCGCGCGGCTCGCCGCGCTCGCCGGCGCCTCCTGGGTGCGGGCGGTACCGGACGAGTTCACGCCGTCCCTCGCCGTCTGTCTGCCGCTCGACACGGTGGAGGACTTCCGCCGGTTCGCCACCGGCAGCGCCGAGCGCCACGACGACGAGCTCTTCTCGGTCTTCTTCCGCGAGCGCGGCCGGATGAGTCTGATCGCCGTACCCAACGTGGTGGAGCACATCGGCACCAGCAGCATCAACGGCCATGCCACCCAGGGGATCCGGCTCGCCGTCTGCCCCGTGGACGCCGCCGACGCCGCACCGCTGCTGGAGCGGGGCCGCGTCCTGGAGGAGCCGGGGTGGATCCCGTACATGCGGTACGGCGAGGGCTACGTTCGGCTGGTCGGCCAGGAGCACGGCCCGGACGGCGGACGGGGTCACCACCGCTGGCTCGACGCCCTGCCGGCGACCGGCATCCCGGAGCGGGCCGTGCGCGACGCGGTGGCGGCGGACATGCCGGAGGAGCTGGCGTCCGAGGTGGCGCGGCGGTTCGGCCGGAGCTTCGCCGAGGAGCTGTGGATCCACTGCCTCCTGCTCGGCCGGCAGGCGGCCGAGGCCGCCCGCCGGCTGTCCGGCGACCCCGGCCACCCCGGCGATGTCCCGCCGGACGCCCTCGCCCGGCTGCGGGAGGCGGCGGTGGCCACCGCCGGCCCCGCCGGTCTGCCGCCCGAGCGCCGCCCCGAGGCCGGTCCGGACGAGGTGCGGCTCATGTCCGCCTTCGCGTGGACGGCCGTCAGGGCCGGGGAGCGGCTGCCTACGGCGTGACCACCGGCATGACGTCCGACGAGTCCTCCGACAGGTCCTCGGCCGCGACCGGGTGGGTGATCCACACCCCGGGCTCCCAGTACGAGCCGCGGTCCCGCGCGCGCTCGATCCGCAGCGTGGAGAGGCCTCCCGGGAAGACGTAGTCGCCGTCCTCCGGGAAGGCGAGGCCGGTCCAGCGCTCCCATTCGGCCACCGTGCCGGTGATCCGCGACGACTGTTCCGAGGCTCCGGCGATCGTGCCGCCGGCGCCCACCTGGGTGCGGATCCACGGGTCGAGCGGGGCCCCGTCCGCGCGCCGCCAGCCCGCGTACCGTGCGATCGGCACCAGCGGGTACCGGTCCTTCCAGGTGGGCCGCACCGGTACCAGCACCGTCTCCAGGGCGGCCCGCCGCGCCACTTGGCGCATCGCGTCGAGGAGCACGGTGGAGAACCCCTTGCGCTGGTAGTCCTCCGCGACCTCGATGCCCAGCGCGCACAGGGCACCGGCGGGCCGGCCCGCCGCGCGGTCCGCGAACGCCCGGGCGATGGAGTCGTCCAGGCCGGGGCCGAGGTCGGCGGCCGTGCCGTCCCAGGTGCGCGGCAGCGAGCGTCCGGCGCCGGCCACCACCTCGCGCACGTCGTCGTACAGGACGAACTGGTAGTCGGGGAACTCTTCGAACAGCCGGTTCCAGTAGGCGTCGTTGACGTCTCCGTGCAGGTTGTACTCGGGCACGATGCCGGCGAACCGTTCCGGCATGCGGTCCCACAGTTCGGGGCGCTCCGCGTGGGTCACCACGACCAGGGCCATCGGACCGTTCTCCTCTCCTCGTGAACCTACGGGCCTGCGGGATCTGCGGGATCTGCGGGCCCCGCCGGACCCGCCGGACCCACCGGACCTACGCGGGGACTTCGACGTCCCAGACGATGACGATCGGCAGCCCGTCCCAGGCCGCCCGTGCCGCGTCCGCGATGAACTCCTCGTAACCGCCCGGCGCGAGGCGCCCGTTGAAGAGCGGTTCGTGGCAGGCCCGCACCCGCAGCCCCGCACCGGTGAACGCCTCCAGGTACCGCCCGGGGAGGTGGACGTGGTTGCGGATGAAGGCGAGCCGGTCGGAGCCGTGCACGAAGAGGCACTGCCCCTGCAGGGCGATGACGAAGGGGTGCAGGTCCGAGACAAGGATCCGCCCGCCCGGCCGGACCACCCGGGCCAGCTCGGACACTCCCGCCGCGAGGTCCGGCAGGTGGGTCATGGCCAGCGAGCAGACCGCGAGATCGACCGAGTCGTCGTCGAGCGGCAGCTTTTCCAGGTGCCCGAGCCGGTACTCGGCCTCGGGGGCGCGCTCGCGGGCTCTGGCCAGCATCTCGGGCGACTGGTCCACGCCGATGGTGCGGTGCCCGCGGGAGACGAGGGCGCCGGTCTGGCGACCGGTGCCGCAGGCAGCGTCGAGGGCGGTGCCCGTGGGGAGGGTGTCGAGGATCCCGTGCAGCACGGGTTCCTCGACCTCGATGTACGAGCTGGGCAGCGAGTCGTACACCGCCGACCAGGAGGCGTAGCCCTCGGCGGCGTCGAGTTCGCTGACGTCGGCGCCGCCGTCCGGCAGCGGCCCGTCACCCGACGCGAAGCGCCGGATGTCCTCGACGCGTTCCCGCAGGAACGTCTCGTCCCCGTCCACGGCGTGGCGCAGGAGCGCCAGCCCCTCGATTCCCAGGACGAGTTCCCGTACCCGGAATTCACTGCTCATGAGAGCCCCTTGTCGATGACCGGAGATGACGGATTTCGTGGTAGCCGGTCGGGTGCGGCTGGATTTCGCCCTACCCCGTTCGGCCGGAAGAACGCGGCCGGCCCGGTCCGCTGTCCGAAAGGCGGCTCCGAATTGACCGGTTCACGGGCCCGTTGCCCGGAATTCCCGCACCCCCTACCATGGCTTGCCGAATCGGCCGGAATACCCATTCGAGAGCCGGTCGTTCTGCTGGGGAGGCGGAATGATAGAGGGATATGTCGGGCGGGAAAGCGTCACCTCGGGGGGAGACTCGGGGGGAGACTCGGGGGGAGACTCGCAGGGAGGGCTGACGGTTCACGTCTCCACCGACGCCGCCCGGTTCCGGCTGAGGTTCTACCGGCTGGGCGCGGACCTGGACCTGGTGGCGGAGACCGGTTGGTACCCCGGTTCGCTCCACCTGCCGCCCCCGCACCCCGACGGCGTGCCCGGCCGGGCCTCGCCCGCCCACGGCTGGGGCTGGCCGCCGCTCGACCTGCCGGTGCCCGCCCACTGGACTCCGGGGATGTACCTGGTCGAGTTCGTCGAGGAGGGCGGCGACGGCCTGCCGCCGCTGGACGCGGGCAGCATCGAGGGCCCCGCCCGCGAGTTCTTCGTGGTGCGGCCCCGGCGGGCCGGCAGCCGGTCCCGCATCCTCTACAAGAAGTCGACCTTCACCCGGCACGCCTACAACCGCTCCGACCGGCCGGGCGAGGAACGCGCCGTCAGTCTCTACGACCACCCCGTGTACCTGGCGGACGCCGCTCCCCGCGGGCACAAGGTGAGCCTGCACCGGCCCGGCGGAGTCATCGACCTCGCCTACTGGGACGCCCCGTTCATCGCCTGGCTGGAGCGCAACGGCTACCCGGTCGAATTCTGCACGGATCTCGACCTCCACGAGGACCCGGAACTTCTCTCCTCGTACGATCTGCTGCTGAGCGTCGGCCATGACGAATACTGGAGCGAGGCGATGCGCGCCCACGCCGAGCGATTCGTCCACGACGGCGGGAACATCGCCTTCCTCAGCGCCAACACGTGCTGGTGGCGCATTCATCCGACCGACGGGAACACCGCCTTCGTCTCCGACACCGACCACCACGTGGGGGACGAGTATCCGCACCTGCCGGCGACCGACCAGTGGTGGCCGGCGCCGCCCGACGGCGCGGGCCGTCCCGAGAACTCCCTCACCGGGGTGAGTTTCCGCAACGGCGGGATGTGGCCGAGCACCGAGTGGCCCGGGGACCGCCCGCGCGAGGGGTACACCGTCCAGCACGCCGACCACTGGCTGTTCGCCGGCACCGGGCTGCGCGACGGGTCCGACGGCGGCGAGCCCGACCGACTCGGCGCGGGCACCGCGCTGATCGGGTACGAGTGCGACGGCGCCGCCTACGCCCGGGACGCCCGGGGCGTGGCCCGGGCGACCGGCGAGGACGGCACTCCCGCCTCCTTCCTCATCCTCGGGATCCACGTCCTCGATCCGGTCCACGAGGACTTCCACGACTTCAAGTGGGGCCACTGGAACGGCCCGGTCCGGGAGCCGGGCCTCACCAGCCCCCGGGCCGCGACCATGGGCGTGCACACCGCCGGCGGCACCGTGTTCACCGCGGGCACCACCGACTGGCCGGTGGTCTGCGGGAGGGAACAGGACGCCGGCGTCGTGCGGGTCACCCGCAACCTGCTGGACCGGCTGCGGCACCGCGCGGCGCGTCCCTGAGCAGGTCCCGCAGTCCGCGGATCCGGGCCGCCCCGGCCGGCAGGGGCGGTGCGGCTCCGCGCACCGCCGGGTCCGGCCGGCACAGGTGGACGGGCCGCATCCCGGCGGCGAGCGGTCCGAGGACGTCGGGCGCCCACATGTCCCCGACGAACAGCACCTCCCCGGCCCGCAGCCCGCACCGCTCCAGCAGCGCCCGGTAGATCAGCGGGTGCGGCTTGCGCGCCCCCGCCCGGGCGGAGCCGACGACCACGTCGACCACCGCGCCGAGGCCGACCTCCTCGACGCGGTCCTCCAGGTTCCAGAACCAGTTGGAGCAGATGCCCACCAGCAGGCCCCGGTCGCGGAGCTCCCCGAGGACGGGGCGGGCGTCCTCGAAGAGCTCCAGCGTGACGGCCTTCATGACCCGGTCGATCTCCTCGACCAGGTCGTCGAGTTCGCGCTCCGGCACCCCGCAGGCCCGGGCCCTGCGCAGCAGCCGGTCCAACTCCCAGCGGTGGTAGGCGGTTTCACCGACCGAGTGGGCCACGTGCTCCTCGCCCTCGCCGGGGCCCACCGCCCACTGGTCGCCCCAGCGGGCGCCCTGGGCGGCGAGGCCCCGGCGTTCGAAGATGCCGCGGTGGTCGGGCGGCAGTGGCTCGACCATCCGCACCAGCGTCCCGTAGAAGTCGAAGACGACGGCACGGACCTGCGGCGGCGACACGTTCGGCACCCGCCCTGCCTCAGTACCGGCCGTACCGGCGCGGGAAGTAGTCCTGGAGTTCGCCGTCCCGCTCGATGTCGACGGTCGCGCAGTGCAGCCCGCCGCCGAACGGCCCGACCGCCCGGAACGGCACCGGGACGATCTCGAAGCCGTACGAGGAGAGTTGCTCCGCCAGCCGGACCTCGTTCTCCTCGATGCACAGGGTGTTCTCGTCGAGGTTCAGCATGTTCCCGGCGAGCCACGGGCTGCAGAACGACAGCTTCGGCGGGTGGTCCCAGCTCGCGGGCTGCACCGCCTCGACGATTTCCCAGTCGTTGAGGCGGAAGAACTCCATCAACTCGGCGTCCGCGAGCCGCTCGCCGCAGTGCAGCACCAGGCCGGGGCGCAGCGGCACCCAGGTGGCGTCGATGTGCAGCGGGTGGGTGTTGGTGGAGGTCACGGCGTGCACCCGGTGGTCGGGGAAGTGGCGCTTGAGCCACTGGTAGCCGCTGCGGTTGGTGACGAAGGACAGTTGGACGAACAGGTCCTTGCCGAAGCGGGCGACGTCGGCGGCGTCGAACAGCGGCTCGGCCTCGGTCAGCACCAGGTCGTAGTCGCGGACCCGGGCCAGCTGCTCCTCGGTGGACAGGTCGTTGTAGGTGTCCCAGAACTCGGTGTGGTACGAGGCGTCGGTGAGCCGCGGTTTCGGGGCGGCCTCCCAGCGCATGCGCTCGTCGGCCTCGAACAGGCCCTGCAGCACGGGCCGGTAGCACAGGTACTCGTGCCAGCGGCTGCGGTAGGACATGGTCGCTTCCAGGACCTCGTTGCCGACGGTCAGCAGCAGGTCCCGGGGCGGCATGCAGCCGAACATGGAGTCCTGGGTCCACTCGGGGGTGCTGACCTGCCGGGTGAAGTCGACGGGGGTGGGGCGGTCGACGCGGATGCCGCGGCGGCGCAGCAGTTCGGCGAAGTCGTCGAGCTGCTGCTCGGCCTCGGCGACCATGTCGGCGGGCATCGGGCCGTGGGTTCCCAGCGGGAAGCCGTCGTCGGGGTAGTCCCGGCGGACCGCGTGCTCGGGGGCCTGGACCACGGTGCCCTCGGCGCGCCCGACGATCACATGACGCAGGGGGTCCCAGCCGTTCCAGGCGTTGACCCGCACCGGCCGTTCGGTGGTGTCGGGGGTCGCATCGGGCGCGGTCGTCGTCTGCTCGGTCACGTACAAGCCCTTCGATGGGGGTCGCGTGGGTGACGCAGAGGCCCAACCTGCGGGGACCACCCGGGAGGAGTCAAGGCGCTGCGCCCTCTGCGGGACACCGAACGTCATCTTCCGGCCGAATGTCCGCGCCTCCGCGCCGCGGGGTGATCGGACGGGTAGTCAGAAGACCACCCCCATAGCGAACTTGGAGACCCCATGGCCATTCGCGTGCCCTCTCGCCCCTTGGTTCTCACATTGCTGCTGTCCCTGGCCGTGGCCGGGTGCGGTTCCGGATCGGGCGGCGGCTCCGGAGCCGGCGGCAAGCTGACGGTGTGGCTGGCCGTGGACGCCCAGGAGAGTTGGCCACAATTGGTCCAGTCCACCAACGACCGTTTCGCCAAGGAGCACCCCGGGATCCAGGTCGACGTCCAGTACCAGCAGTGGACGACGAAGAACCAGAAACTGGACGCCGTCCTCGCCGGGAAGAACGTGCCCGACGTGGTGGAGATGGGCAACAGCGAGACCACCAACTACATCGTCAACGGTGCCTTCGCCCCCGTCGAACCGGCCCGCTTCGACCAGTCGGACGCCTGGCTGCCGGCGCTCGCCGACGCCTGCCGCAACAACGGGAAGACGTACTGCGTGCCCTACTACGTCGGGGCCCGGGTCGGTGTGTACCGCACCGACTACTTCGACCGGGCCGGCGTGCCGGGCGCCCCGAGGACGTACCCCGAGCTCCTGTCCGCGTTCGACAAGCTGAAGAGCACCGTCGGCGCCCAGGACCCGAACTTCTCCGCCTTCTACATGCCCGGCCGCTACTGGTACGCGGCGATGGCCTTCGTGAAGGACGCGGGCGGCGAGATCGCGGTGAAGGACGGCGACCGCTGGAAGGCCTCGCTGTCCTCGCCGAAGTCCGTCGCCGGGCTCACCGAGTGGAAGCGGCTGATCGACGCCTACTACGTGGGCGACCGCGCCAAGGACAACGGCGACCAGCCGGCCGTCGTCGGCCAGGGCCACGTGGGCGTCTTCTACGGCAACACCTGGGAGGCCGACGCCGCCGCCGACGAACGCTCCGGCGGGGATCCGAAGCTGAAGGACAAGTTCGCCACCTTCCCCTTCCCCGGCCCGTCCGGGAAGCTCCTGCCGCCGTTCCTCGGCGGCTCCACCCTGGCCGTGCCGGCCAAGTCGACGCGCAAGGACCTGGCCGCCGACTGGATCAAGCTGTTCACCGACCGGGAGTCGCAGAAGACGCTGATCGCCGCGAACACCCTGCCCAACAACACCGTCCAGCTGGCCGAGGTCGCCGGCGGCGGCATCAACGGGCCTGCCGCCCAGGCCGCGGCCACCGGCGGCTGGATGACCCCGTTCGCGCCGGGCTGGACGTCGGTGGAGAAGTCCAACGTCCTGCCCGAGATGCTCGAACGGATCGCCAACGGCAAGGCGTCGGTGCAGGACGCCGCGCGGGAGGCGGACCAGCGGATCGACGAAGTGGTCAATGAGCGCTGACCGGGGCCGGCGGCGGCGTCCGCTGCTGCCGTACCTCCTGATCGGCCCGACCGTCCTCGCGCTCGTCCTGGTGCTCGGCTACCCGCTCGTGGACATGGTCGTCCTCTCCTTCCAGGACATGACCCGCGAGCAGCTGTTCAGCGGCACGTCGCCGCCGTGGGCCGGGCTGGACCAGTTCCGCCGGATCCTCGGTGACGGGTTCTTCTGGACGGTGGTGGCCCGCACGGTGCTCTTCACCGCGGTGTGCGTCGTCCTCACCGTGCTCTGCGGGCTGTTCACGGCCCAGCTGATGCACCGGGTCTCCCCGTGGGTGCGCGCCGTCATCGCCGGGGTGCTGGTGACCGTGTGGGCGATGCCCGCCATGGTCGCCGCGTCGATCTTCCGCTGGCTCTTCGACGCCGACTACGGCGTGGTGAACTGGCTGCTCTCGAACCTGCCCGGGGTCGACCTGACCCGCCACAACTGGTTCACCGACCCCTGGCAGGGGTTCTCCGTCATCGTCGCCGTCGTGGTGTGGGGCTCGCTGCCGTTCGCCGCGATCACCCTGCGGGCCGCGCTGGCCCAGGTCCCGCCCGAGTTGGAGGAGTCCGCGGTGCTCGACGGGGCCCGGCCGTTCCAGGTCTTCCGGCACGTGACCCTGCCGGTGATCAGACCGGTCCTCGTCATGGTCACCACGCTGTCGGCCATCTGGGACTTCGGCGTCTTCAACCAGATCTGGCTGATGCGCGGCGGCCAGCCCGAGCGGGAGTACTACCTGTTGGGCGTCTACTCCTTCATCGAGTCCTTCGCCGTCAACCGGTACAGCACCGGGGCCGCGATCGCGCTGGTGACCGTCGTGCTGCTGCTCGCCGGTTCTGTCGTGTACCTGCGTCAGATGTTCCGGACGGGAGAGGTCGAATGAGGCGGCGGCGGTCCCTGGGCCGCGACCTCCTCGGGCTGCTCGTCGCCGCGGTGATCGGCTTCCCGGTCTACTGGATGGTGCTCACGGCGTTCCGGCCGGCCACCGAGATCCTGCGCCTGCCGCCGGAGTTCTGGCCGGGCCGGTTCACGCTCGACAACTTCGCCCGGGCGCTGGGCACCGAGACCTTCTGGGCCAACGTCCGCTCCAGCGTGGTCATCGGCCTCGGCACCGTCCTGGTGTCGCTGGTCGTCGGCGCCCTCGCCGCCTTCGCCCTCGCCCGGTTCCGCTTCGCCGGCCGCAGGGCCTTCGTCGTGGTGATCCTGATCGTCCAGATGGTCCCGCTGACGGCCCTGATCATCCCCGTGTACCTGCTGCTGAACGACGTCGGGATGACCGACAGCCTCGCCGGCGTGATCCTCACCTACCTGGTGTTCACGCTGCCCTTCACGGTGTGGATGCTGCGCGGCTTCATCGCCGGTGTCCCGGTGGAACTGGAGGAGGCGGCCATGGTCGACGGCTGCGGCCGCCTCGGCGCCTTCCGCCGGGTGGTGCTGCCACTGCTCGCCCCCGGCATCGTCGCCACCTCCGTCTTCGCCCTCGTCCAGGCGTGGAACGAGTACGTCCTCGTCTACGTCCTGCTGTCGAGTCCGAAGAAGCAGACCGTCAGCATCTGGCTGGTCTCCTTCCAGACCAGCTTCGGGACCGACTACGGCGGTCTCATGGCGGGCGCCACGCTGACCGCCCTGCCCGTCGTGGTCTTCTTCCTCGTCGTCCAGCGCAGGATCGCCTCCGGCCTCGCGGCCGGCGCGGTCAAGGGCTGACCGCGAGCGCAGCAGGCCCCGCTCTCCCGGCGGCACCCCGTTCACGTCCACAGGAGGATTCCGTGACGCACGACCGCCTCGATCTCGTGTCCAAGCTGTACCAGCCGTCCGGCTGGCCCCGTGTCCTGGAGGCCGCCTCGGGAGCCGCCTCCGGCGCGCCACTCGTCGTGGACCTCGATCCGACGACCTTCTGCGACCTGGCCTGCCCCGAGTGCATCAGCGGAAAGCTCCTCAACCAGGGCCGCTTCACCCCCGAACGGCTGGCGGCGCTCGCCGAGGAGCTGGTCGCCCTGTCCGTCCGGGGCGTGGTGCTGATCGGAGGCGGCGAGCCGCTCGCCCACCGGGGCACCCGCAAGGTCCTGCGCATCCTCGGTGAGGCGGGCCTGGCCGTCGGGGTCGTCACCAACGGCACCATGATCGACAAGAACCTCACCGAACTCGCCCGCTACGCCACCTGGGTCCGCGTCTCGATGGACGCCGGCACCGCCGGGACGTACGGCCTCTTCCGCCCCGACCGCAAGGGCCGCAGCGTCTTCGACAAGGTCGTCGCGAACATGCGGCTGCTCGCCGAGGCGAAGAGCGGCGCCCTCGGCTACTCCTTCCTCGTCATGACCCGCCGGGAGCCGGACGGCCGGACCGTCAGCAACCACACCGAGGTGCTGCGCGCCGCCGAACTCGCCCACGACATCGGCTGCGACTACTTCGAGACCAAGGCGATGTTCGACGAGGAGCACCACGTCATCCAGGTGTCCCAGGACATCCTCGACGCGGTCGACCGCCAGCTCGCCGAGGCGGCCCGGCTGGAGAGCGACACCTTCCAGCTCGTCAACTCCTCCACGCTCACCTCCCTGCGCCGGCACACCGGCCCCGTCCAGCCCAAGGAGTACCACCGCTGCCGGGTCGCCGAACTGCGCACCCTGATCACCCCGTCCGGCGTGTACGTCTGCGCCTACCACCGCGGCAACCCGATGGCCAGGATCGGCGACGCCGTCACCGACAGCCTGGCCGACATCTGGCAGGGCTCCGACCGCGGCATCATCGACCCGAGCCGGGACTGCCGCTTCCACTGCGCGCGGCATCGCTCCAACCTGGAACTGGAGCAGATCGCGGAGGGAACGGGCGCAGTCCCCCTCCAGGAGGACTACGACCCGTTCCTGTGACCGTCGTCGTGACCGTCACACCGCGCTGACGCCGACCCGATCCCCCGCCCGGGCACCGCGGCTCCCCGCCGCCGCCCGGGCGGGGATCACCCGCGCCCCGGGGTACCGGCCGCGCAGCGCGCCGGCCAGGCCCGCCACCACCGCGGGCGCGTCGCCCGCGCGGCACACCCCGACCAGCGAGCCGCCGCCCCCGGCCCCGCTGAGCTTCAGCGGCAGGCCGACGGCGCGCAGCGCCACCGTCCGCAGCTCCTCCAGGAGCGGGGTCGACATGCCCTGGTGGTCGCGCATCGCCGCGTGCGCCCGGGCCATCGCCTCCCCCAGCGCCTCGTGGTCGCGTCCGCGCAGCGCCGTCCACGCGGCGGCCGAGGCCCGGTCGGCCTCGGACCGGTACGCCGCGAGGGCGGGATCGCCGGCCGCGAGCTGCGCCCGCACCGTACGGATGTGGTCGCCGGTGTTCTTCCGGGTGCCCGAATCCACCACGACCACCCGCCAGTCGTCCGGGAACTCCAGCCGCTCCCTGACGACCGGCAGCCCGTGCTCCCGGCCGTCGATCAGCAGCGCGCCGCCCTCGGCGACGGCGAGGTGGTCCATGCCGCCGCCGTTGAACCGGGCGAACTCGAACTCGTACGCCCACTGGACGATCGAGCGCTCCGGCACCCGCTCGCCGGCCGGCGCCCCGGCCTCGGCGAAGGCCCGGAACAGCGCCACGATCAGCGCCGTGGACGAGGACAGCCCGCTCGCGGGGGGCGCCTCGCTGCGGACGCGCACCGGCGGCGGGGCGGGGGCCAGCCCGGGGAGCCGGGCGCGCAGGAAGGTCCACACCTCGGCCGGCCAGTCGCCGGCCGTCTCCGCGACGGCCGCCGTCCCCGGCAGCACCTCGACCGTGGTCGGCAGGTCGAGGGCGAGGCTGACCGAGCGGCCCGCCCCCAGCCAGTCCAGGTCCTCCCCCGACAGGCACGCCCGGCACGGCACCGCGGCGCGGATCGGATCCTCCTCGCTCGTCCGGCGCTCTTCGCTCATCCGGTGCTCCTCGCTCATCCGGCCTGGAACCTCCCCTCGGCGACGAACGCCCGGTACATCGACAGCACCACCGCCGTGGGCGGGTGCAGCGGCCCCGGCGGATCGTCGAGGCGCCGGAACTCCGCCCGGCGCACCTCGTCCGCCCCCAAGGCGAGCTCCCCCGACCAGCGCCGGGCCACGAAGCACAGCGCGAAGCAGTGGGTGACGTCCCCGTTCGGGTAGGTCAGGGTGTGCACGGCCGGATCGGACAGCGACCCGAACGCGACCAGGTCCTCCTTCTCCACCCGCAGCCCGGTCTCCTCCGCCACCTCGCGGACGGCCGCGTCGGCGAAGCCCCCGTCCTCCTCGCAGGCGCCCGCCGGCAGCTCCCACACGCCGTTGTCGACCCGCTGCTGGAACAGCCCCCGGCCGGCCGCGTCGAGCAGCAGGACCTGGGCCCCGGGCATCAACAGCTTTCTGCCGCCGACCTTCTGACGCAACGACCAGGTGTACGACCCGACGTAACCCATGCCCGCACCGCCTCCTTCGCGGCCCGCCCCACGGCGGACGTCCACGGCGCCACAGACTGTCACGCGTTCTCCTCCACCAGCCAGCGCGGCACCGCCTCGGGTGTCGACTCCAGCCACCGCACGTACCGGTCCACGCCCTGCGCCACGTCGATCCGGGCCCGCCAGCGCAGCAGCTCCCGGCACCGCTCCGTGGAGGCGTAGCCCCCGAGCGGATCACCCTCGGGGCGCGGGGTGACGATCCGGCGCGCCCCCGGGAAGTAGGGGGTGAGCAGGTCCGCGACCTCCCGGACGGACGTCGGGCGGCCCGTGCCCACGTTCACCGTCCGGCCCGCCATCCCCTCCTCCACGAGCGCCAGCGCCGTCGCCTCGGCCACGTCCTCGACGTGCACCAGGTCGCGCACCTGGACGCCGCCCCCGTTCAGGCGCATGGGACGGCCGAGCCGGGCCTGCAGGGACAGCCACGGGACCATCCAGGAGTGGCTGCCCGGCTTGGGGATCTGCGGCTCCCCGTACACCGAGAAGTACCGGACGATCGCGTGCTCGCACCCCGACGACGCCCCCAGCAGCAGCCGGGTCTGGTGCTCCGCCCACAGCTTGCCGTTCGCGTACACCGACAGCGGGAACAGCGGCTGGTCCTCGTGGAACACGTGCGGGCCCGGCGAGTCGGCGGGGCCGTCGCCGTACACGGACGCGGACGAGACCAGCACCAGGCGGCGGATCCGCGCCCGGGCCGCCTCCTCCAGGACGACCTGGGTGCCCTGCACATTGGCCCGGAAGGCGATGCCGGGATTCCGGGTGCAGGCGGCCACGTCCGCGTAGGCGGCGGCGTGGACCACGAAGTCGGCGTCCCGGAGCAGCCCGGAGACCGTGTCGCGGTCGCACACGTCGCCGACGACGAGCCGGGCCCCGCTCCCCTCCACCCCGAAGACCGCGTGGCCGGACTCGGGATAGGCGTCCATCCGGTCCAGGACGGCCACCTCGGCACCGGCCCGGCACAGCAGGGCGCTGAGCCGGCTGCCCACCAGGCCCCCACCCCCCGTCACGACGACGCGGGCGTCGCGCAGTTTCTCCAGCCGGGCCTCGACGCTCTCGCCCCCGTCGGCTCCGGCTTCGTTCGATGGCGCGTGCGATCCAGCGGACATGTGTGTCCCTTTCCGTGGAGACGGCGAACTCGGATGCGCGCTCACACACAGCCACAGGCTTCACACGGAAGGTGGCGTGCCAGCCCAGCATCCGTGGATCTCCAACCGCTCCGCCAGTGCGAATTCGGCACTCTTGCCAGCCCTCGGCGCGATCCGTACTGTCCGGAACCGGTGGCACCCGCAGTAGCCGATCGCTCCATTGGGTCCACCAAGTCCCTTACGCCCCACCAGAGACAGGGAAATGAGATGACGCTCCATCAGCTCAGCGGGGTGGTCATGACCCACCCGAAGCGCCGGCGGGCCGCCGAGCGGATGGCCCTGGCGGCGCCCCCGGGCGCGCTGCGCGTCGTCATGGACCCGGACCCCACCGGCACCCCCTCGGTGCTGCGCACGGCACTCGCCGCCTGGGAGGCCGTCGAGGACGGCGCAACCCACCAACTGGTCGTCCAGGACGACATGCTGTTGTCCGAAACGTTCTTCGAACGGGTCCGCCTCGCCGTCGACGCGATGCCGGACGCGGCACTGGCCCTGTTCGCCCTGTGGGACTCCCGCAACGGGGCCGCGGCCCGCTTCGGCGCCATGGCCGGCGCCCGCTGGATCGGCGCGGTCAACGAGTACTTCCCGTGCGTCGCAATCGTGCTCCCCCGGGCCGTCGCCGAGGGCTTCGTCCGCTACGGCCGCGAGCGCCTCGGCGGCTGGCCCGACGACATCCTGATGCACCGCTACCTCCGGGACGCCGGCGTCCCCCGCTACGTCTCCGTCCCCAACCTCGCCGAGCACCAGGACCGCGGCTCGATCTCGGGCAACGCCTTCCGGGGGCCGCGCCGTTCGGTCTGCTTCCTGCCCGGCGACCGGCCCGGCGACGAGGGGAACCGGCTGACCGGCCTGACGGTCCTGCCGTTCCTCAAGTACGGCGTCGCCCGCTGCGCGGTACGGGTCACCGGGCCGGGCCCCGAACGCTGGCTGCACCTGGACTGCGAGCAGTACCTGCACGGCCTCGGCCTGCCCCGCACGCTGTTCGCGCCGCCCGGGCCGGAGCCGGACGCGCCGGACGTCCGCGGGACCTGGCTCACGGCCCTCGCCATGGGCCACGAGGCCGCCCGCCTCGGCCTGGACGTCGACGGCTCCGCGCCCGCGGTACGGGCCGAGGTGTACGCCGAGGCGATCGCGACGATCGGGCCCGGCGGCATCAGCAACACCAGCACCGAGGAACACCTCGCCGAACGCCGCGAGGCCCTGGCCGCCGTGGCACGACGCGCACTGGCCGCCGGACACGAGGCCGCCCACCGCCCGGCCTCCCGCCGGCCCCGGCGGCCCGCCGGCCTCACCCTGCGCGGCGGCGCCACACCGCTCGGCGAGCACCTCGCACGCAGACTGGCCGACCTCACCGGCGACGCGGCGCCCGACGCCGTCCTCGACCTGACCGGCCTGCGCCCGGGAGCCCCGGCCCGGGAACTGAGGGTCCACCTGCCCGACGACCCCCGGCCGTACACCCTGGCCGTGGACGAGGTGTACGGCCCCGGCTGCTCCCGGGACACCCTCGTCGGCCGCATGGTGTGGGACGCCCTGCGCAGCCGGCCGGTGGTCGTCCAGGAGGGCCCCGACACCGAGGTGCACCCCGTCTACACGGACGACCTGGCCGACGCCGTGCTGGCCGTGCTGCGCACCCGGCCCACCGCCCGCGCCCTGCGCGTCGCGGGCGAAAAGCCCGCCACGCTCGGCGAGTTGGCGCACGCCGTGCACGCCGCCGTCCGCCCGGTGCCGGTCCGGACCGATCCACCGGCACCCGGGCTGCCCGCCGCCCGGCCGGCGTTCCCGGACGGCCCCCGCCCACCCGGCTGGACACCGGCGACCGGGCATGCCAAGGGACTGCACGCCTTCGCCCAGTGGCTCGCGTACGAGGGCACGCTGCTCACCGTCGTCTGACCCGCGGGCGGCGGGCGGCGGGCCGGCGGCCGGGGCGCCTACGAGCGGCTCGGCACCCCCGGGCGCGGCGCGGCCGTCGCCCCCGGCTCCTTCCGGCCGCCCCGGCCCGCCGGCCCCGACGCCGCTGTCGGGGCCAGCGGCAGGCGCACGGTGAACACCGAGCCCCTGCCCGGGGTACTGGCCACCCGGACGCTGCCGTCGTGGACCTCGGCGAGCTTGCGGACGATGGCGAGGCCGAGACCGCTGCCGCCGGTCCGACGGCTGCGGGACTTCTCCGCCCGCCAGAAGCGCTCGAACACCAGCGGCAGGTCCGCCTCGGCGATGCCGCTGCCGGTGTCGGCGACCTCGATGAGAACGGCGTCGGCGTCGGTGCGGGCCCGCAGGGTGACCGTGCCGCCCGCCGGGGTGTGCCGGACCGCGTTGGCGACCAGGTTGCCGACGGCCTGGCGCAGGCGCACCGGGTCGGCGAACAGCTCGGCTCCGGCCGCCGAGCCGTCCGGCTCGCTCCCGGACGACACGTTCCGGGACGACGCGGTCCCACCCGGCGCGCTCCCGGACGACGCGTCCCGGGAATGCCCGACGGCCAGCGCCAGGGCTACTCCGGACGCCCGGGCCCGGGCTCCGTGCGCGGTGGCGACCTGGGCCAACAGGTCCTCGACATCCACGGGTTCGCGGTACAGGGCCAGTTCGCCCGCGTCGGCGGCGGCCAGGTCCTTCAGGTCGTCGATGAGGTGCTGGAGCAACAGAGCCTCTTCGAGCAGCGAGCCCGTCAGCGCCCGGTCGGCCGTGGCGACGCCGTCCTCGACGGCCTCCAGCCAGCCGCGGATGTTGCTCAGCGGGGTGCGCAGCTCGTGCGCGATGTCGCCCACCATCGCCTTGCGCAGGTCCTCCAGTTGCCCGCGCCGTTCCGCCATCGCGTTGAAGGCGGCGGCGAGTCCGGCGATCTCGCCGCGGCCGGTCACGTCGACCCGGGCCGAGAGGTCCCCGTCGGCCATCCGCCGGGCGGCGTGGGTGAGGGCGTGCAGCGGCCGGGAGAGCCGCAGGCCGACCGTCACCGTGACCGCCACGGTCACCGACAGCACCAGGGCCGCGACCTCGGCGACCCGTCCGGGGTGGGCGGGGATCGACGCGGAGACCGCCGTCGGGGCCTCGCCCCCGGCTCCGGCGCCGGTGCCCTTCGGGGCGGTCACCGGGGTGTCGACGAACAGCAGCACGGGCGGCGCCACGTACTGGACGAGCTGCTGCCGGCGGGCGTTGGTCAGGCAGGCGGACATCGCCCGGTCCTGCGGCGCCGGCCCTGCCGGGATCCCGTCCGGCCCCAGCGACAGGGTGACGGGACCGGCCTGCCGGCGGGCCAGGCAGGCGTTGACCAGCGCGGTGAGGTCGGTGAGCGCGGCGCGCTCGGTGTCGGTCGGGGCCGCCATCACCACGGGGGACGCGCAGCGCACACCGTCGGCGCGGTCGTCGGTGGTCCGCAGCCGCGGCCGCCCGGCGAGGTCGTCGGTGACGGTCGCCTCGATGCCGAGCGCCGACCGGAGGCAGTCCGCCTGCCGCAGCAGGGCGGCCCGCAGGGTCGCCTGCTCGGCGGCGGTCGGCCGGAACGGTCCCGCCGCGCGGG
Source organism: Kitasatospora sp. NPDC058048 (assembly GCF_042885555.1). Taxonomy (NCBI): domain Bacteria; kingdom Bacillati; phylum Actinomycetota; class Actinomycetes; order Kitasatosporales; family Streptomycetaceae; genus Kitasatospora; species Kitasatospora sp. NPDC058048. The sequence continues at coordinate 46,567 of NZ_JBHVRT010000022.1, forward strand.
CGTCGATCCGGTCGCTCGGTGCGCCGGGCAGCATGGCGATGTCGACGGCGAGCGGGTCCACCGTGGTGGTGGGCGTACGGGGCAGGGCCGTCCGCTCACCCGCCGTCGGCGCGGGACCGCTCTCGGGCCCGTTCACGGAAACGGGAGCGGCACCGGCACCCGCCCCGGCCGCCGAGTCCACGACCGGTTCGAAGCGCGGCGTCGCCAGGACGATGCGGCGCCCGGTGGCGTCCGCGAGCCGCCGAACGGTCTCCTGCGCCCCACTCCAGTCGGCGTGGGTCGCGGCGTACCCGAGCAGTTCGTCGTAGATCCGGGTGTGGTCCACGAGGACCCGGGTCTGCTCCCGCTCGATCGCGCCGGTGGTGGTGCGGGCGGCCAGCCAGGCGGTCGCTGCGATGGAGCACAGGGAGACCAGGGCGGAGAGCGCGAGCAGCCGGACCGTCAGGCTGCGGCGCAGCGGGGTGTCAGGACGCACCGGGCGGCTCCTCCGCGAGCTTGTAGCCGATGCCGTACACCGTCAGGAGGGCGACGGGGCGGCGCGCGTCCGGTTCGATCTTGCGGCGCAGGTTCATCACATGGGTGTCGACGGTGCGGGTGGTGATGTAGCGGTCGATGCCGTGCAGGTGTTCCAGCAGCTGGGCGCGGGTGAAGACCCGGCCCGGCTGGCCGGCCAGCACTTCCAGCAGCCGGAACTCGGCGGGTGTGCAGCCGATCCGACGGCCGTGGGCGGTGACCTCGTGGCGCAGCGGGTCGACGGTGAGCGGTCCGACCCGCAGGACGGCCCGCGGCCCGGACGCGTCCTGGGCGTCCCGGCCGCCGTGGGCGTCCGGGGCCGGGGCCGGCCGGGAGCCGCGGCGCAGCAGGGCGCGGACCCGGGCGACCAGTTCCCGGGGGCTGTAGGGCTTGGTGAGGTAGTCGTCGGCGCCGAGGTCGAGTCCGAGCAGGAGGTCCTCCTCGGCGGTGCGGGCGGTCAGCATCAGCACCGGCAGGGCGGACTCGGCGCGCAGGGTGCGGCACACGTCCAGGCCGTCCAGGACGGGCATCATCACGTCGAGGACGAGGAGTTGCACCGATCCGAGGCGGGCCCGCTCCAGGGCGGCCCGGCCGTCGTGGACGACGTCGACGCGGTGGCCTTCGCGTTCCAGGTACAAGCGGATGAGGTCGGCCTGTTTGGGATCGTCCTCGGCAACCACCACATGTGCGCACATACGGATGATCGTAAAGCGCCGTCCGATCGCCGTTCCACGACCGTATCCGCCCACGTCACCACCGCTTTCCGACTGCTTCCTGACAACTTCCTGACATCGGGCGGAAAGTGTGGCGGGGTCAGCCGGGGCCGAGTGCCCCGGTCCCCTCCCGAGAGGCCCCTCGTGAAGCCGTCCCCGAAGTCGTCCCCGAAGTCGTCCCTGAAGCCCTCCCCGAAGCCGTCCTCCCGTCCGCTGTCCCTCGCCGCCGGTGTCCTCGGCGTGGCCCTGGTCCTGTCCGCGGTCCCCTCCGCCGCCACGGCGGCCACCGCGGTCCCCTCCGCGCCCGCCACCGCGCCGACCGTCGCGGAGGAGGACGTGATGCCGCACCTGCGGGCCCTGCAGCAGATCGCCGATCGCAACGGCGGCAACCGCGCGCACGGCACCCGCGGGTACGCGGAGTCGCTGGCGTACGTGCGCCACGCGCTGGACCGGGCCGGCTTCCGCACCGAAGTGCGCCGCTTCTCGCACGACGGCGCGACCGGCTACAACCTGATCGCCGACTGGCCCGGCGGCGACCCGAACCACGTGCTGCTCTCCGGCGCCCACCTGGACAGCGTCAAGCAGGGCCCGGGGATCAACGACAACGGGTCCGGGTCGGCCACGGTGCTGACCGCCGCCCTCCAGGTGGCCAAGGCCCGGTTGAAGCCCGCCCGGCACCTGCGGTTCGCCTGGTGGGGGGCCGAGGAGGTCGGGCTGGTCGGCTCCGCCGACTACGTCCGCGGCCTGTCCGACGCCGACCGCAAGGCCGTCGACCTGTACCTCAACTTCGACCAGACCGGCAGCCGGAACACCCAGCAGTGGTTCGTGGTGAAGGACGGTCAGCAGGCCGACAGCGCGGCCGGGCAGGTCTTCGAGTCGTGGTTCGCCGCCCGGGGGCTCGCCACCTTCGACATCGGCGTGGGCGGGTCGGACAACGAGTCGTTCGGCAAGGCCGGCATCCCGTCCTCCGGCTTCAGCACCGGCATCTCCGACTGCATCCACGATGCCTGCGACAACCTCGCCAACGTCGACCCGGCGACGCAGACCACCAGCACCAACGCCCTGATCGGCGTGGTGTGGCAGCTCGCCGCCACCACCCCCGCCACCGCCCGGCCCTGACCACCCGACACCCCGCAGGAGACACGGATGCCCGCAACACCGACCACCCGCCGCCGGACCGCCGCCGTGCTGGCGACCGCGACCGCCCTCGGCGTCGCCCTGACGGCCCTGCCCGCCTCGGCGGCCGGCCTCGGGGACCCGTACTTCCCCGACGACGGCGACTCCGGCTACGACGTGGGGCACTACGACGTCCGGATCGCCTACGACCCGGCGCGCACGGACCACCTGGACGGCGACACGACCGTCACCGCCCGGGCCGTCCAGGCGCTGGACCGCTTCAGCCTGGACCTGAAGGGCTTCACGGTCGCCTCGGTCACCGTGAACGGCACGCCGGCGCGGTCCTTCTCGCGCTCCGGCGAGCACAAGCTGGTCGTCGTCCCGGCCCAACGGGTCGCCCGGGGCGCCACGTTCGCCGTCCGGGTGACGTACGCCGGCACGCCCGACGCCGAGGGCTGGCACACCCTGCGGAACGGCGGCGCGAACGTGTCGGGCGAACCGCACTCCGCGACCTCGTGGTACCCGTCGAACGACCACCCGTCCGACAAGGCCACCTTCGCCCTCACCGCGACCGTCCCCGACGGCTGGACCGCCATCGGCAACGGCCTGCCGGGGCCGACCACCACCGCCAACGGCACGACGACGTTCCGCTGGCGGGAGGACCGGCCGATGGCGACGTACCTCGGCACGGTCGCCGTCGACCGGTTCACCGTCCACCGGACGCAGCTGCCCGACGGCAAGCCCGTCATCACGGCGTACAGCCCGGACGTCCCGATCGACGCGGCCACGGAGGCCGCGCAACCGGACGTCCTGGCCTTCCTGGCCTCGAAGTTCGGCCCGTACCCGTTCTCCTCCGCGGGCGCGATCGTGGTCGGCGAGTCCGAGAATCCCGGACGCGGTGCGGCGGCTCTGGAGACCCAGAGCCGGCCGACGTACATCGGGGCCCTCTACGACGAAGGGGTGGTCCACGAGAGCGCCCACCAGTGGTTCGGCAACAGCGTCTCGTTCACCGACTGGCGCGACGGCTGCATCGCCGAGTGCTTCGCCCAGTACGCCAACCAGCTGTGGGAGGAGCACAACGGCGCCGACCTGGACACCGGCTTCTACCCCCACGTGGTCGCCGAGAACAAGGACAACCCCTCGTTCTGGTCCACGAAGCTGTACGACCCCGGGAAGGGCAAGGAGCTCGCCCCCGCCCTGTACTTCAAGGGCTCCCTGATGCTGCACGCCCTGCGGCGCACCGTCGGCGACGACGCGTTCTTCGCCACCCTGCGCCGCTGGACCGCCGACCACGCCTACGGCAACGCCTCGTTCCCGCAGTTCGAGGCACTGGCCGCACGGGTGTCGGGCAAGGACCTCAAGGGCTTCTTCGACGCCTGGGCCCACGGGACCACGCTCCCCGCCGAGGAGTACCTCTACCCGGGCCCCCTGGGCAACCGGTAGCCCGCCGCCGGGCCGGTGCGGCTCCGGACCGGAGTCGCACCGGGATCACCCCGGTGGCTACCGGCCGACGTCGGGGCCGGGGCCTCCCCCGGGACGGGCCCCCGGCCCGGTCCGCGGTGTCGGGATCCGAAGCACCGCATGCCGGGAGCCCGGCTCGGGCAGCAGCGTGCAGGTCGAGCGGCGCGGGACGAAGAGCGCCTGGCCGCCCCGCAGTCGCACCGCCAGCGGCACCCGGTGCGCGTCGGTCGAGGCGGTGGAGCTGCTGGAGCCGGTGGAGCCGATCGGACCGGGGATCGCGTCCGTCGAGGCCGCCGAGGCGGTCGGCGCACCGACCAGGATGTCGGTGACGGAGGACAGCTGGAGTACCAGGAGTTCCTCCGAATCGGCCTGTCGCATCTGTGCCGCGTGCGGGTCCGCGGGGTCCTGAGGGAGGGTCCGCACGGTGACGCCCAGCAGTGTGCTCAGCCCGGTGGCGAGGGCTGCCGCGGCCTCCGCCGCGGACGGGTCGCCGGTGACGGGGGGCTCGTAGTCCGTCCACAGGACGGCCGGTCCTCCACCGGACCGGGCCGAGAGGAACGCGGCGAGTTCCCGGAGGTAGCCGCTCTCGTCGGCCGGTTCGTTCTCCTCATCGTCCGGCCCCCACTGCACCGTCGTCCTCCGTTCCGGAGCCTCGCGTCGGGAGGCTTCCCTTCGCCGGGCTCCATCATGGATTCCCGTGGTGGCGCCGGGACAGTCACGCGAACCCGGTCCCGGGCCTCCGGTCCCGGACTCGCGTGACCCCCGCCCCCGAGTGACCCGGCCGCCCCCGCCCCCTGCCTCCCGGGGTGCCGCTACTCGCCCAGCAGCCCGGTACGGGCGGCGGCCACACCCGCCTGGAACCGGCTCTCGGCATCCAACTGCCCCATGATGTCGGCGATGTGACGCCGCGCGGTGCGCAGGGACATCCCGAGGCGGCGGGCGATCGTCTCGTCCTTGAGCCCGGCGGCGAGCAGCCGCAGGATGGTCCGGTCGATCTCCTGGGAGACCTGCTCCAGGCCGTCCTCGGTGGCGGCGGAGAACGGCCTGGCACACGACCAGGACTGTTCGAAGATCTCGCACAGATAGGCGACCAGTGACTCCTGACGGACCGCCACCGCTCCCCAGGAACCGTCGCTCGCGGGGATGAAGGCGAGTTCGCGGTCGAAGACGATGATGCGGCCGAACAGCTCGTGGACGGTGCGGTACTCGCCGCCGAGCGGCGAGGCCGCTTCCACGTACGCCTGGCTGGGACCGTTGAAGCGTGCGGTGTGGTGGTAGAGCGTGCGCATCCGCACCCCGCGGGCGAGCAGCGCGCGGTCACGGCCGAGTGCTTCCTCCATGGCTTCCGGCACGCGGCTTCCGCCACCGGGCTGGCTGGCCAGCACCTCGCTCCGGCAGCTGTCCGAGGCCCGGTCGAGTGCCGCCCGTACCTCCTGCAGGCTGCTGATGACCTCGACCCCCTCACCGGCGCCGGCCGTCCGTCCGCCCCGCTGGTAGTGGGGGAAGAAGCCGACGAGTCGGGCCTGTCCCCTGGCCAGCTCCTCCTGCTCGCGCCGGATCCGGGCCTCGACGGGGGCGGCGAGCCGGGCCATCGCGACCTCCGGTGCGACGGCGTAGCCCGCTGCCGGGTCCTGCGGGTCCGGGTACACCAGGCGCAGGGCGCTCAGTCGGCGCACCGAGGCGGCGGCCCGGTCCGGCTCCAGTCCCAACTCGGCGGCGATGGCCTCGGGTTCGAGCCGGTGGTGTTCCAGTACCCAGGAGTAGACCGCCACGTCGACCTGATCGGGTTCCGTTCCGCCCGCCCGATCGTCCGGTTCACCGGAAATGTCCATGTACATCCCCCAGTCACTTTGCTGCCACCCAGCTTGGTGAGGTGGTCGGCCCGTAGGCGCGTGATCATCTCGGCGACATGCTAGATCACAGGCCGGGACCCGCTCGGCGGACCGTTGAGGTTCCCTCCAGGAGGACTCCATGAAGCGTTTCATCACCGCCGCCGTACTGCTCGCGACACTTCTCGGGATCAGCGCCCCCGCCGCGCTCGCCGTTCCGCAGGACCACGCGACGGCGGCCCGCAACGTTCACGCGGACGACACCTCGTGGGGCGGCGCGTGCACGACCCCCGGCTGCCAGCCCATCTACTGAGCGGTCGCCGTGACCACCGCTCCCGTCCGACGTCCCCTCAGCCAGGAGAGTGCCCCGATGTCCCGACCCGCCACCGCCACCCCCGCTCTGAGCCGCCGGGAGGTGGAGGTGCTGGAGCTGCTGGCCCGAGGAGCCACCTACGACACCATCGCGCGCCGCCTCCAGCTCAGCCCGCACACCGTCGACACCTACCTCCGACGGATCCGCAGCAAGACCGGCGCCACCACCCGCATGCAGCTGGCCCTGTTCGCCTTTACCCACGGCCACGGCCTCCCCGTCTCGTGACGCGGCCCCGGGGCGCGTGCGCGACGTCGGGCCGGACACGGGCCCGCCCCCGCCGGCGGGTCCCGGCAGGGGCGGAGTCAGGGGCGGGGTCGGGCGAGGGGTCGGGCGCAGGGGCGGGGCCGGGCGCGGGACGGTCAGGCCTTGATCGTCCAGCGCTGGTTCCAGTCGTTGGTGCAGGTCCAGACGCCGAGGGCCTTGTTGTCCTCGTCGTAGGTGAGGCAGTCGTCGGTGCTGACCCGGATCTGGTACTCGCCGTCACCGAACGCGAAGACCTCCCACTTCTGGGCGGCGGAGCCCGTCCAGGGGCGCGCCTCGGCCAGGTAGCTCTTGGTGTTCTCGGTGAGGGCGAGGCCGGTGACGGCGTTGGTGATCCTGTAGAGCCCGCCGGCGTCCTGGGTGAAGACCCAGCCGGTGGCCTTGGCGGCGGTGCTGGTGGCGGCGGTGACCGGGGTGCCGCTCGCGGAGCCGTTGGCGGCGGGGGCCCGGCCGTTCTTGACGCTCGGGTGCAGCGTGCCGCTCAGCTGGGCGGCGCCCGAGTCGGCGACACCGAACCCCATCCGGATGTGGCCGGCGGGGATGTTGGTCCCGGTGTCGCCGGTCTCGTGCGCGGGGATGCCGGGGGTCCCCGGGCTGCTGATGGGGATCGCGGGGACGGTGATGATCTGGCCGCCGATCGGCACCTGAGGCGTCGAGGGGGTTCCGGGCGGAGGGGTGGAGCCGCTGGAGGACCCCGGCACCACCCGGGCCGGGAAGTGGATGATCCGGCCCCCACGGCCGCTGGTGTCCGAGTCATGGCCGATGAAGGCCCAGTTCATGAAGCCGCCGTCACCGTAGTTGACGAAGGTCGACTCGCCCGCGAAGACCCAGACCTTGAAGTCGTCGTAGCCCTGCGGCCCGCCCTCCTTGTCGTGGTGCTCCAGCTTGACGTCGTCCTCGAACATCACCCCCCGCATGTTCGCCGAGTAGTCGTTCTTGAACCACTTGGTGTCAAAGGCGTCCGTCCCGTCGTACTTGAAGACGAGGACGTTGTAGCCGGGCGCGGCACTGCTCAGCTTCGAGACCAGGGCCTGGGTGAACTGGGCGTTCTCCATCTTCGCCTGGTTGGCCGCACCGAGGACGAACTTGACGGTGTCGGCGACGGCGCCGATCAGGGCGCTGGTGCAGTTGCCACCTCCGACGCCGTCCTTGCCGGCGCAGTCGGCCGCAACGGCCGGGGTCGGGGCCGCGACCAGAGCCGTACCGGCCCCGGCGAGGAGGCTGACGGCCAGGGCGGTGGCGGTGGCGGACTTCTTCAGGCGGGCGCTAACGGCGCTCATGATGGGCTGCTTTCGGGCGAGTTCGGAGGAAGCGTCAGGCGGACCGGCACAACCCGGTACGGGTGCGGGCGGCCAGGGGGGCGTCACCGCCGCCACCTGTCCGGTCCGCCTTCCTGCCGGCGTTCCGTTCGGTGAGGTAGATCCTGCCGAGCCGCGATGGTCACGGACAGTCACGAAGATCCGGTGCCGGAGCGGCGGTACCTGGATCACGTGACACGCCCCGCGGCCGGAGCGGTGACGGACCTGCCGCCGGACGGGGGGCCTGACAGCCGCGGGTCCCGCCTGTAGCGTCGCCCCATGACCGACGAGATCACGGCCAGGGCAGGCAGAGAGTTCTACACGTTCGACGGCCGGATCCTGGAGGTCTTCGGGAGCTATCCGAAGCGGTTCCACATCCGGAACACGGACCTGCGGGTCACGGGCCCCGATCGGAAGGGGAGGCGGACCGTCGAGGTCGTCGCCGGTCCGCCCGAGGCCCCGGCGACACAGCACACCTGGCACCTGTCGGCCGAGGAATGGCAGCGGGCCCAGGGCCTGGAAGCCCTGCTGGAAACGGTACGGGCGGCCATCGCGTCCGCCCGGGAGCACGGAGCCTGAGGGTTGTCCGCAGCTGCGGCCGAGGACGGCCGCAGCCCTGTCAGCGGCTCGGGCACGGGTTCCGGTAGGCGATGTCGGGCGCGTACAGGCGCCATTGGGCGGGGCTGACGGAGCCCCTGCTGTAGGAGCACAGGCGGTCGGCGAGCCTGGCGGGATCGGTGTCGAGCAGCGAGACGGTCCGGTTGGAGGCGACGAGGAGGGTGGGCCCGGTCGCCACGAGCGCGACCGCGCGGATCGTGTCGCCGCTCGGATTGGCGACGGAGGCCACCAGAACGGGAGCGGTGGGGTTGCGGACGTCCCAGAGTTCCAGGGTGCTGCTGTTCCAGATGGCCATGAGCGCGCCGTTCTGGGCGAATTCGACGCCCTTGACACCCTGCACCGTCTGAATGGTCGTCTCGGGACGGGGATGCCCCGGATCGCCGGTGTCCCAGAGAGACGGCGCTTCCGTTGTTGGCGCCGGCGGCGAGCAGCCGGCCGTCACCGCTCAGGCCCAGGACGTCGTTGAAGGCACCGGGCACGGTGACCCTCGACGTCGGCTCGCCGCCGGCGGTGAAGTGGAACAGTTCCAGGGCCGAGCACTTGCAGGTGATGTCCGGTGTACTCGTGACGGCCATGACCGTACCGGCCGGGGTGTCGCGGGAGAGCGCGGAACCCATGTTCAGCGAGTCGGCGGAGCCACCGGAATCGGAGGAGCCCTCCGGGGGTTTGATCGCCGAGGAGCCGGTGCGCCTCGGTTTCGCCGGGTCGCTGACGTCCCACCAGTCGAAACCGGCCTTGCTCGCCAGGTAGGCCGTGCGGCCGTGGTTCAGCAGGCCGGCGTCGTGGCCGTCGGCGTCGGGGGCGGGGATCGAGCCGGCCTCCGTCGCGTCGAGCGAGTCGGTGACCCGCCACAGGTGGAGCACCCGGCCCCTGATCACCGCGATGAGGTGGCCACCGTCGTCCCAGGTCACCCCGAAGCTGATGATCACGTCACCGACGGCCGACGGGGTGGCGGGGAAGTCGGCGGTGCCGAGCGAGGCGGCCTTGACCGGGTGGTGCGGATCACTCACGTTCCAGAGCCGGACCTCGCCCTCCCATCCGACGGTCAGCAGCGCGTCCGCGCGGAGGAACGCGGTGCTCCGCACGGAGACCGGCAGGGTCGCGACGAGGGCGGGGCCCGTGGACGCGGAGAGGTCCCAGAGCCCGACGGACCGCGTGGTCGGGGTCGGCGCAGTCGCGGTGACCTGCTGCGCCGCGGCCATCAGGCGGCCGTCCGGGCTGAACGACCAGGAGGGGAGGCCGCCGGGCAGCCGGGCCTCGTCGATCTGCCGGACCGGTGCGCGCCACCGGCGCAGCACACCGTCGCCGCCCACCGTCAGCAGCCCGCCGGCCCCGGTCGTGGCCATGGCGTAGAGGCCGGCGGCCGTCTTCATGCAGCTCGACTTCGCGGACCCCAGGGCCAGGTTGTCCGCGGACAGGGGGACGACGCACAGATCGCCCTTGGGGTCCTTCACGTCCGTCCCGCCGTAGGCGAGCTGGCGGCCGTCCCGGCTGAAGGCCACCGCGCTCACGTTCGCGGAGCCCCCCGTCGAGACTCTGACGGCCTCGGGGTGGGCCGGGTCCCCGAGCCGCCAGAGACCGACGTCCCGCTGGCTTCCGGCGGCCAGCATGCCGCCGTCGGGGCTGAAGACGATCGACTTGTACCCGGTCTCCAGGGTGGCCGGATTGGCCGGGTCGACCGGGTTGACCGGGTTGACCGGGTCGGCGATGTCCCACAGCTGGGTCCTGCCGCCGAGAACGGTGGTGGCGAGCAGACTTCCCCGCGGCGAGAAGGCCACGGCGGCGAGGGCCCCGGGCCCCTGCCCGGTCGGGTTGCGCAGCCGGGCGAGCTCCGTGGGGGCGGTGGGCCGGGCGATCGACCACAGGCGGGTGTCGCCGTTTCCCAGGGCCGCTGCCAGCAGCGTGCCGTCCGCACTGGTGGCCATCGACATGACGCCCGCCCGTTCCCCCGCCGGGTCGGTCGCCAAGGGCAGCCGGGCCGCGATCACGGGCCTCCCGGGGTCGGCGAGGCTCCACAGGCACAGGCCTCCCCCGGTGCCGCACGAGGCGGCCAGGTGGGACCCGTCCGGGGTCAGGGCAATGCCCGTCAGGCCGACCTCGACGGTCGAGCGGAGCGCCGGCGCGTCCGGGTCGGCGATGTCCCAGATCCGGACCACTCCGTCCTGGTTCACCGCGGCGACCAGGGACGCACGGGCGGAGGTCGCCATGACGAGGGTGTCCTTGCCGGCCTCGCCGACGACACTGTTCAGCAACGAGCCGCTCAGGTCGTACAGCTGGGCGGCGGCCTCCTGGGTGGGGGACGTCCGGTGGGCGGCGATCGCGAACTGGGCGGCCAGTCCGGGATCGGTGCCGCCGAGGGCCTGCGCGCGGGCGGCCAGATCCTTGGAGTTCACGACCGCCGCCTTCTGGGCGGTGGCGTCCCTCTCCCGGGCGGTGGCGTGGCGTTCCCGCACGGTGAGCACGCCCCCGGTCACGGCGGCCAGCAGCGTCACGCACAGCGCCGCGGCCACCGTGCCCTGCCTCCGCCGGCGCGACCGGCGGTGGACGCGACCGCGTTGCAGGTAGTCCCGTTCGGCCTCGCTCAGATCCCCGGCCCGGCTGTGCAACCAGGGCTCGGCGCCCGCCAGCGTGATCCTCTTCGGCAGCAGATCGTGGTCGCGCCCGCCGCGCTCCCAGCGCTCCCGGTCGTGCCGCAGGACCTCCCTCCAGGCCAGGAACGCGCGGTCCTCCTCGACCCAGGCGCGCAGCTTGTCCCAGGCGTTGATCAGCGCCTCGTGCGCGAGCTCCACCGTGTCCGCGCCTTCGGCGCTGCGCCCGACGACCAGCAGCCGCTCGTCGGCGAGCCGCTGGGCGATGCGCCACTCGTCCTCGCCGAGCTCGGTGCGCAGCGCCGTCCGACGGGTGGCGGACAGCGAACCCAGCGGCACCCGGACGAGCTGGGTGAAGAGACGGCGGGCGGCCCCCCGCTCCTCCTCCGGCGAAACCTTGTACCGCAGGACGTCGTTGGCGTAGGCGCCCAGTGCGCCCTTGACGCCGCCGAGCGCCTCGTAGGCCTGGTGGGTCAGCAGACCGGCGTCCTGGCGCCGCCAGAGCAGGTCGAGGGTGAAGCCCAGCAGCGGCAGCGCGCCCGGTTCGGCTCCGGTGTCGTCCAGCAGTCGCTCGGCCAGGTTGGGCGCGTAGCGCACCCCCGCGACAGCGTCGACCGGCGCGGTGACGACCTGGTGCAGCTGTTCGCGGCTCATCGGGCCGAGTGCGTAGACCTGCCGGCCGATGACCGGGCCGAGGAGCGGATGGGCCAGCGCCGCCTCCAGGAAGTCGGCCCGCAGGGTGGTCAGGACACGGACGGTGTTCGGCAGGGTGTCGGTGAACAGCACGGCGGCCAGTTCGTCGACGGCGGACCGGCCGCGCACCAGCAGCTCCTCGAACTGGTCCAGCACCAGGAGCAGTTGGTTCGCACCGTGGAGTTCCAGGAGCCGGGGCACGAGGTCGGCCATGCCCTGCGGACCGGCCAGCACGGCGGCCAGGACGGGGGCCCGCTCAAGACGCTGCGTCACCGACAGCGACGGCTCCAGCAGCGGCAGCAGCGCGGCGGCCAGCGCCGACAGCGGACTGCTGCCGGAGTCCGGCCGCAGGGTCACCGCCAGAGCCCCCGCCGCACGGCGCCGGGGAACCACCCCGGCCATGGCCAGCGACGACTTCCCGGAGCCGGAGGGGCCCACCACGGTGACCCAGCGCTCGCGCGCCGTCAGGACGGCGACCTCCTCGCTCTCGGTGTACCGGCCGTGGAAGACCGCCGCGTCCGACTCCTGGAACGAGGTCAGGCTGCGGAACGGCGACGGCGGCATCGCGACGGCCCGCAGCCCGGGCCAGGCCGCCGTCAGTCCGTCGGTGGGGGTCAGGTAGCTCACCGGGGGATCGGTCGCCTCGGCGATCGTCACCATGCCGACCACCCCGCCGAGGCGGTCGTCCCACACCGGGCTCCCGCTGAACCCCCCGGAGACCCGGTAGCCCCTGGAGGCGAGGTCGACCTGGAGCAGCCCCCCGCCCTGTCGGCCCCGCAGCACGCCCGCGTGCCAGACCCCGTCCGAACGGCCCACCGGGAAGCCGAACACCCGCACGGGGTGGTCCCAGACGTTCTCGGCCCGGGTCTCGACGGGCCGGACCGGGCGGGCGCCGGCCAGCGGGGCGGCCAGCCGCAGCACCGCGACGTCCCCGCCACGCTCCGGGGTCCGCGGCACCCAGTGCTCAACGACCGCCATCACCCCCGCCACGGCCGGCCGGCCCGCCCCGGACGGCACCGGCAGCAGGGGCAGGTCCACGAACACCCAGGAGCCGACGCCCGGTTCGACGCCCTGCCCGGCGAGCGCCGCCGAGACCACGTGCGCACAGGTGACGGCCAGGTCGGGTGCGACCAGGAAGCCCGCGCCGACCGGCCTGCTCAGCGCGTCGTGGATCCGCAGCACCGCGGCGTCCAGCGCGTTCGACCCGACGCCCTCCACGGGCCCGGGGACCGGCGCCGTCACGGCGCGGGCTCCTCCGCCGCCGGTTCGACCGCCTGGTCCGTCCCGTCGGCCGGTGTCCGTTTCCAGGTCAGCGAGACCTTGAAGTTCGCCTGCGCCGAGGTGCTGGAGATCACCACGTCCGCCTCCGCGGACAGCGACAGCCCGAACTCGATGCCGATCTCGTCCGGTGCGTGGGCCATGCCGCGGAAGCCGTCGACGAAGTCCTGCGCCACCGGCCTCACCCCGGCCAGCATCTCGCCCAGCGACCGTGTGGCACGGGCCACCACCTGGCCGGGCCGGGCCACCTGCACCAGGCCCTCCGAGGCCTGCTCGATCTCGATCCTCACGACGTCCGGGATACCGCCCCCCGGACCGACCGGCAGTTCAACGAGGTACGCCATCTCTCCCCCTCGGAGCCTCATCGGCCCCATGCGTGCGTGGTGTCCCTGTCCCTGTCCCCGTATCGCTCCCGCCGACGCGGCCGGCGCGAACCCGTGGGAACCCGCCTGCCGGGCAGGGGGAATCACCGTACAAGCCCGCACCGGGGAGTGCCTCGGGAACGGACAGAACTGGCGACAACTCGTATATGAGTACTAAGACTTGTGGATCTCAGCGGCGGGCGGATGCCGCCGCCCACCGGCCGGCCGGTAGGCGCGGGGGCCCAGAAATCGGGCCCGGGCTTCCGGCCGTGGTTGGCCTCCTTCCTCCATCGGGCCTTCTTCCTGCCGGCGCGCCCGGACATCGTGCTCCTTCTCCGGGTCCGTGGGTGCCGGCGGTTCAGGCGGCACGGGTGCGGTCAGCTCCTGCGGTACCACCATGCCAACTCCGGGTCCGCCGTCGGCTCGTGGTGCGTTCGCCGGAGGAGCACCCCGTCCAGCCGATCGACCTGCACCCGGAGTTCGCCGGCGGCCCTCGGCGGAAGCATGAACAGAGCGTCCCGCAACGTGTCCCGGGCCCCGCTCCCGTTCGAGCACGCGAACGGCGGCGTTCGCCGCTCCCGACAGACCTGGGACATCGCGATACCGCACCCAGAGCGTTCCCCGGCCGCGCGCCCACGGGAGAGCTCTTGTTCACGGCCCTCGCGCCGACGACCCCGGGGCGGCTTCCGGTGCGTCAGCCGGTTGCCGGCCCCGGCCGGTGGGAGAGGCGGATCACCGTCGTGGAGTCGACGGTGCGGGCGCCCGCCATGGTGCCGCACCCGGTGCTGATGCTGGTGCCCGCGCCGCTCAGCGTGTCACCGGCGAAGCGCGCGCTGTCGGAGGTGACCCTGCCGGCGGCGACCAGCGAGGCGGTCCCGTAGGCCTTGACGACGTCGACGCGGTCGAACCCGAGCGTGGAGACGGCGCCGTCCGCCCAGGTGACGCGGGTGGCCGAGGTGTCGCCGTGCTCGTCGCCGGTGCATTCGGTGCGCGGCAGGGTGAGGGTGTGGTCGACGGTCCCGGCGGCAACGGGCCGGCCTGCCGGGTCGACGCACTTCACGGTGCCGGTCATGTGCAGGGTGTCGGCCTGGGGCCTGTTGCCGCCGCCCGAGCCGACGGGGGTGCCGAAGGTGCCGTGGAGGGTGCGCACGCAGGTGGCGTCGACCTCGGGATCGGCGGAGGCGGCGCCGGCCGGAATGGCCGCTTCGAGGAGTGCCACGGCGGTCAGTGCGGCGCCGACGAGTACGGGTTTCATGAGCTGGATTTTCTCCTGTTGAATTCGGGTTCGATCAACGAATTTCCTGGGCCACGACTTCGGCGCCGCGCACGGGAGCCAGGGCCGTAGCCACCCGGTCCACCCGCGAGAGATATTCCGACCGGGAAACGATCTGATCGTTATCCGAATCAAACATTGAGAAGATACGACGTTCTACTTCATCACACACAGCGGTCCCCTCCGGTATTCGTCCGCGGTTTTCCGGAACCGCACAATACCGACGGAGACGCCCGTTCCCAGGAGGCGCGCGATCCGGGGAGGCGCCCGATCCACCCGCCGTGGGCGGGCCGCGGTGCACCGGCCGCGGGCAAGCAGCGGTGCACCGGCCGCGACCACTGCCGGTGCACCGCTCCTCCTGGTTCCCGCGCTCAGTGAAGGACGTCGAGGGCGTTGTCCGCGTCGTTGACGAAGTAGACGGCGTCCTGGTCGAGGTCCAGCGCGAGACCGAAGAGCGCGCCGGCGCCGGGCGGGGTGCCCTCGTTGTTGATCTGCTTGATCGCCACCTGCCGCCCCTCGGGGGTCGTCTCGACGATGTTGCCGTCCCCGCCGTTGACCGTGAGGATGTCACCCCGGGGTGTGATCGCCAGCCCCAGCGGGGCGTTGAGGCCGCCGCCCTCGGTGACGACCCGGCCGATGCCCGCGCTGTCCGTGCGGGCGACCGCGTGCGGGATCGCGGTGATCCGGCTCAGCACCGCGTCGGCGACGAACAGCGTGCCGTCATGGCCGAGGCCGACCCCGGTCGGGCCGACCACCAGGGCCGCCGGGTCCGTCCGCTCGGGGAACCCGGAGCCGATCTCGGTGGTGGCCACCCGCTGCGGCGGCTGGTCGTCCTCGGTGCACAGGGTGATCCGCAGGACGGTGCCCCGGTCGACCTCCGCGCCGCCGGCGGCGACCGTCCCGTTGAGCACGTTGGTGACGAACAGCTCGCTGCGCTTGCCGGTGCTGACGGCGGTCATGTCCCACGGGCCGTTGATGCCGTCGCCCGCGATGGTCTCCCGGACGGTTCCGTGCCGGTCGAGCACCAGCAGGCAGCCGGCCTGGGCGGTGTCGGACGTGCCGTCCGCGGTGGGCAGGCTGCCGACCACGACCCAGCCGCCGGGCAGGACGGTCAGCGCCGTGGTCAGGCCGACCCCGCCGGGGCAGGGGCCGGGCAGGTTGTTCGGGTCGATCGTGGCGAACGTCGTCCTGCTGCCGCCCGGGGTCACCTGGACCAGGGTGGTGCCGGTGCCCTGGAGGTTGGCCGAGTTGTTGAAGTTGCTGATCAGAACGTTGCCCCGGTGCAGGTCACCGACGCTCTCCTGGATGGTGAACGTGCCGTACGGGTTGACGTCGCCGTTCTCGGGGACGGTGGACGCGACGGCGGACACGGTGTGCAGCCGGTCCAGGAACGGCGGTGGGTCCGCCGCGCCGGCCGGGGACGCGGCAGCGGCCAGACCGAGGGTCAGCGCGGTGGTCACCAGCGCGTTCGAACATGCCCGAAGCTTCATGTGCACATGCCTTCTGGAGGGCGGACCGGACCTCCGGTTCCCGGACGGCCCGACCCGCGGAAGTACTCGGATCGCCCCCGGAACGTCACGCTAGGCGCAAGCCACCGCACCCCGCCTCACGACGTCCGCCAAACGCCGATCACACTGAGTGACGACAGTGCGCCGATACTCGGTGCGGTGCTGGACCTCGTCGGCATCGCCCTGCCCGAGACGGAGCAACACCCGCAGGAGGGCGCCGGTCCGCCTTCCGGGGCCATCCGGCCCTGACGGCTCGTTCCCACTCGGATCCCGCTCGAACGCTCGCCATCGACGCGCCCCGGGCGCAGGCTGCTTCCGTGACCGTGTCCGGACGGACGCGGTGCGAGCGGAAGGACGAACATGACGAGCACACGCGGCCGCATCGCCGCCCTGGTGGGCGCCTTCGCGGTGGTCGCCGGCACCACCCTGACGACCCCCGCCCTCGCCTCCACCGGAGCCGGAGCATTGACCGGAGCCGGAACGTCAGCCGGAGCCGGAGCGTCAGCCGGCGGCGAAGCCCTGGCCGGCGGCAGGATCACCGGGCAGGCACCCTGCCCGGACGCACCCGAGTTCACCTGCGGGACCCTCACCGTCCCGCTCGACCACAGCGGCGCCACCCCCGGCAGCCTCGACCTCGCGGTCGCCTTCACCGGCAACACCAAGGCCCCCAAGGGCGACCTGCTGTTCCTCACCGGCGGCCCCGGCCAGTCCAGCGTCCCGGCGATCAAGCAGATCGCCGGCAAGCTGGAGCCCGTCCTCAAGGACTACCGCCTGGTCATGTACGACCAGCGCGGCACCGGCCGGAACGCGCTCCAATGCCCCGGCCTCCAGGAGGACATGGGCTCCTCCGACCTCGCCCTGCCGCGCAAGCAGTCCGTCGCCGACTGCGCCACCGCCCTCGGCACCGACGCCCGCCACTACAGCACCGCCGACACCGTCGCCGACATCGACCTGCTGCGCCGCGCCCTCGGCGACCGGCGCCTGACCCTGGACGGCGTCTCCTACGGCACCATCGTCGCGAAGCGGTACGCGCTCGCCCACCCGGCGCACGTGGCCCGGCTGGTGCTCGACTCGGTGGCGCCGCCCCAGGGTTTCGACCCCCTCGACCTGGCCGCGCTGCCCGCGAGCGCCCGGATCCTGCGGGCCGCCTGCCGGGCCACCGGCTGCACCACCGACCCGGCCGCCGACCTCGCCGCCACCGTTCGGCGGTACGGCAACGGAGCGCAGGTCCTGAGTGCGCTCACCGGCTACGAGTTCATCGACCCGGACTTCGGCGGGGTCCCGGACATCCTGCACGAGGCCGCCGCCGGGCAGCCCGCGAAGCTCCAGGACTTCTTCGAACTCGTCCACCGGGAGGTCGACGCCGCCCCGGCCGAGGATCTCAGCCAGGGGCTGCACTCCGCCACCCTGTGCGCCGACTCGCGCTTCCCGTGGGGCACCACCGACACCCCGGTCGAGGGCCGGGCGGCCGCACTGGAGCGCACCCGGCAGCGGCTGACCACCGAGCAGACCTGGCCGTTCGACCCGGCGACCGCGACCGGGCTCGGCAGCCTCCTGGTCTGCCTGGACTGGCCGCGCGAGCCCGTCCCGCCGATCCCGCCGGCGCACCGCAAGCTGCCCGACGTGCCGGTGCTGCTGCTCGGCGGCGACCGGGACCTGGCCACGCCCTATGAACTGCTCTTCCAGCAGGCCGAGTTCGCGCACCATCCGCAGATCGTGATCGTCCCGGGCGCGGCGCACTCGGTGCAGAACCGGGCGGCGAACCCGGCCGGACGGCAGGCGGTGTACGACTTCCTGCTGAAGTAGCGGACGGTCGACGGTCGGCCCCGGGGCGGGGCTACGGCCGCCGGTCGGTCCGCTCCTCGGCGGGGGTGCGGATGGCGAGAACGGCCATGTCGTCGTGGCCGTCGCTGGGGTGGTGGTCGGCGAGGAAGCGGACGAGGTCGTCCAGGGGTTCGCCCGCGTGGGCGGCGGCGAGCTCGGCGAGGGCGTCCAGGCCGCGGTCGATGGGATGGTCGGGGTGTTCGACGAGGCCGTCGGTGAACAGGACGACGGTGCTTCCCGCGGGCAGCGGCTCGGAGTGGTCGGGGCGGTGGAGCTCGGGGTCGATGCCCAGCGGGATGCCGGGTTCGCCGGCCAGGTACCGGGCTCGGCCGTCGGGGGTGAGGACGAGGGGCGGCGGGTGGCCGGCGGTGCTCCAGTGGACGGTCCAGCCGTCGGCGGCGGGTTCGATCCGGGCCAGGCAGGCGGTGGTGACGGGCAGGTCGGTGATGGCGCGCACGGTGAGGTCGAGCCGGGTCAGCACCGAGCTGGGAGGGCTCCCCCGGTCGTACAGCAGGGCGCGCAGCATGTTGCGGGCCTGGGCCATGGCGGCGGCGGCGTACAGGTCGTGCCCGACGACGTCGCCGATGACGGCGGCGCAGGCCTGGTCGGGCAGGACCGCGGCGTCGTACCAGTCGCCGCCGACTCCGGCCGGTTCGGCGGCGGTGCGGTAGACCGCGGCCCCGGAGAACGGGCGCAGGTCCGGCAGCGTGGGCAGCAGCAGCCGCTGGAATTGCTCCGCGCTGTCGCGCAGCTGGCCGAACAGGCGGGCGTTGTCGATGGCGATGCCGGCCGCGCCCGCGAGGGCGCGCACGATCTCCTCGTCGTCCTGGTCGAACGGCCGGCCGTCCACGCGCTCGGAGAGGTAGAGGTCGCCGTAGATCTCGCCGCGGACGGTGACCGCCACGCCCAGCAGGGTGCGCATCGGCGGGTGGCCCGGGGGGAAACCGACCGAGGCCGGGTGCGAGGGGATGTCGTCCACGCGCAGCGGCTCGGGGTGGCGGATCAACTGGCCCAGTACTCCGCGCCCGTGCGGGAACCCGGTTCCGGCGAGGGCCGAGCGCTCCTCCTCCGTCAGGCCGGCGGTGACGAACTGCTCCAGGTGGTCGCCGGAGGGGGCGAGGACGCCGAGCGCACCGTAGCGGGCACCGGCCAGGTCCATGGCCGTGGTGACGATGCGGTGCAGCACCGCGGGCAGGTCCAGGTCGCCGCCGATGGCCAGGACCGCCGACAGCAGCCCCTGCAGCCGGTCCGTCGACCGCGCCAGGGCGCGCAGCTGCGCCGCCGCGCCCTCCGCCTGTTCGTCCGGGTCCGGCCCGGGCCCCGGCAGGTCCCCCTCGGCCGGTGGCCCGGCGGGCTCCCCCGCGGGGCTCATGACATCGCCTCGTTCATGACGGCCAACGCTACCCACGCCACCGCGGCCCGGCCGGGAGCACGCGCCCGGCGCGGGGGCCGATGGCGCGCGGGGGGCCGATAGCGCGCGCCGGAGCCGGCGCGGCGGACGGACCCGGGGTCCGGTCCTGGTGCGGGCGCCGCGGAACGGGCCCGCCCGCACCAGGACCTCGGGCTCAGGCCTCCACGCCGTAGTACTGGGCGAGGAACCCGATCACGTCGTCCGCGTGCGGGAGCAGCTCGGGCAGTTCCCGGGCGAGCGTCGCGCGGGTGGCCTCGGCCAGTTCGGGCAGTCCGGTGGCGGCGGACTTCACGTACGGGTCGAGGCGGCGGACGAGTTCGTAGTTGCTCTCCACGTCCAGCTGTCGCATGGCCTTCTCCAGCGCCGGCGCGTCGGCCGGCGGGATGTCGGGCAGGACCCGGCTGACGAAGGTGACCCGGTGCAGGACCCGCCAGCACGGCGGCTTGCGGTCGGCCTGTCGGGCCTGGCGCAGCGCCGCCGCGTTGGGGTCGTGTCCGTTCTCCAGCCAGGCCGGGTCGACGACCTTGTGGAAGAAGCTGTCGAAGTGCTCGCTGTCCTCCCCGAGGTAGAAGCTGAGGAAGCGGTAGGCGTCCACCTTGCCCGGCACCTTGACGGGGTTTCCGTCCCGGTCGAAGACCGGGTTGCGGTCGGTGTCGTAGCTCTGCAGGTTGCCGCTGGGCGCGACCTCCACCTCCAGCCCGAAGGAGCGGGTGGCCTCCTTGCCGCGGGCCCGGGTGGCGGTCATCCCGCCGCCCACGGAGGCGTCGAGCTGGGCGCCGACGCCGATGCCGGCGATCTGGAAGGAGGTGCCGATCGAGGTGCCCACGGAGCCGGAGAGCGAGTACGAGCCGGCGGTGGTCTCGCTGACCACGTCGGTGGTCTCGGTGGTCTCGGCGAAGAAGCCCCCGGCGGCCGTCCACACGTAGGTGTTGACCAGGTCGCGGCGGGAGAAGCCCTGCCCGGTGGCGCTGTCGGCGGAGTCCCGGCCGCGGGCCGGCGAGGCGTCCGCGCCGATGGCGCCGCCGAGCACCCGGCCGGCCCGCTGGGCGAGCGGGTCGGGGGCGTGGGTCTCGGTGGAGACGCTGTCGTAGTAGCTGTGCAGGCGCTGCTGGTCGCGCTGGATGCGGCGCTTGAGCGCGTACGCCTCGCGGGGCTTGAAGTAGCTGTACTCGCCCCGTTCGCGGGCGCCCTGGTAGTCGGGGTCGGCGACCTTGCCGCGTTCGTCGAAGCCGACGGTGCCGTCCAGGGTGCCCTGCTTGGTGTAGCGCGGGTTGATCGGGAAGGGGACGACGTTCCAGTCCTTGGGGATGTCCGGGTTGGGCTGGATGCGGTAGGCGACGAGGGAGCCGGTGTGCGCCAGGCGCAGCGCGAAGACGTCGGCGGTCTGCGACTGGACGACGGCGAAGCCGGTGTTGGCCGGGACGTACCGCCGCCCGGCGGTGGGGTTGAGCACCCGGCCCGGGTCCTCCCAGTGGCCGGTGAGCGCGACCTTGGTGGTCCGGGCGGTGTTCTCGCCCTGGGAGACGGAGGTGTCCTCGGCCCAGCTGTTGGAGAACTCCAGGTTGCCGCGCACGCTCGCCGAGACGCCGCCCTTGGCGATGGACTTGGCGATGCCGAAGCCGAGCGGGGCGGTGATCATCCAGACGTCGACGTCGACCTCGTTGGAGAGCGCGAAGCCGAAGGCGGCGTCCACGCTGCGCTCCTTGGCGGAGGACAGCGAGCGGACGACCTGTTCGGCCTCGGTGAGTTTGACGGTGGAGGCGCCCTCGAAGGTGTCGCTGCCGGGGTCGGTCAGGCCCGCGGTGAGGTTCTCCGAGGGGATCGGCGGGGCGCCTTCGACGTAGCCGATCAGCTGGGGGTCGAACTGGATCTGGCTGACCCATTCGCTGACCAGTTCGCCGACCTTGTAGCCGGTGACGAGGTGCCAGCGGCCGTCCTGGAGGTAGCTGTAGGCGCGCTTGAGGACGCCGAACGCCTCGCCGCGCGAGCCGTACTGCATGTCGGCGTACTCGGCGACGGCCGGTGCGGCGCCGATGCTCTGGTGGAACGGGGTGCGCAGGCCGGCCAGGGCGGAGCGGACCTGGGCGGCGTCGTTGGAGACCGGCGCGCTGGACAGCACGGTGCGCGGGCGGGTGGCCTCCGGGCCGAACTCCAGGTGGTTGCCGCGCAGGCCCTCGTCGCGGACCTGGGCGGCGCCCGCCTCGGTGGAGTCCCGGTCGAACGGCCAGTAGGCGACCAGGTCCTCCTTCTCGCCCTTGAGCCGGGTGAACAGGTTGTCCAGCAGCTGCTCGTGGGTGCGGGCGGTGCGCCAGATCCGCACCTCCTCCAGCACGCCGTCGAACGCCTCGGCGGGCTTGCCCCGCTTGAGCACCGCGCCCAGGGTCAGCTGCGGGTCGCCGGCGGCGGCGAAGGCGGCGGTGTCGGGCAGGCCCGCGGTGTCGGCCGGGTCGCAGGCCACGGCGACGCCGTTGCGGTACAGCCGGAAGACGCTGCCGCGCGGGTCGGGGTTGCGGACCCAGCGGGCGCCGCGCAGCCGGGCCGGGTGCGAGCCGGTGGCGTCGGCCGTGGTGCCGCCGGCGTTCTCCTCGAAGCGCCAGTGCGCGACCAGGCCGCGGTCCCGGGCGGAGACGGCGGTGCCGAGCCGGGCGGCGTCCCGGGCGGCGCCCCAGATCCGGACCTCGGCGAGCACCCCGGTCAGCTGCTGGACGGTGGCGCCCTCGCGGGCCCGGCCGAGCTCCAGCGGCGCGTCGTTGCCGCGCGGCCCGGGCCCCTCGTAGCGGCCGGTGCCGATCTCCCGGCCGTCCAGGTGGAAGCGGATGTCCTGCCACTCGCGCACGGCGAGCGACTCGACCAGCTCGACGCTCCGGGTGACCGGCTTACCGTCGGCGCCGGTGGCGGTGATCTGCTGGGTGCCCTTCTGCTCCTGCATCGAGCGGCCGCCCTTGCGGACCACGGCGATGCGGTGGAACTGCCCGGCCCGCACGCCCTCGGTGGAGGTGAAGCGCACGGCGCGGCCGTCGGGCTCCTCGAAGGCGAACTCCAGCCGCCCGTCCGGGAGGACGGCCAGCCGGTACGGCACGCTGCCGCCGACGCCGTCGGCGGTGCGGCCCTTGGAGAGCAGGCCCTGGGTCTCGCCGAGCCGGTCGACCCGGGCGAACACCTCCAGGGTCAGGTCGTCGGCGATGTCCAGCGCGTCGTCGTCCGGGACTTCGAGGTGGGCGTCGCCGGTCAACTCGACGGCCCAGGACTGCTGGTAGGCCAGGGCGAGGTGGCTCCACTCGCGCAGCGGGAAGGTCTCCCGGCTGACCACCCGGCGGTCGCCGACGGCCGCGACGACCCGGTGGCCGCCGTCGGCGATCGGCGAGCGGGCCGGGACGGGCTTCGGCATGCCGCGCAGTTCGGCGTGCCGGTCGTTCCCGGAGCGGTCGGTCAGGACGGCCGCGGTGCCGGGGACGGGCGCCGTGTACGTCCAGTAGCCGAGCAGCCCCGCCTCGTTGCCGGTCAGCCGCCGCCCCTGGCCGGCCCGCAGCTCGTCGCCGCCACGCGCCTTGGACCAGAGCCGGACCTCGTCCAGCCGGACGGCGGCGAACTCGCCGGGCCAGCACAGCACGGTGCCCAGCGAGAGCCGTCCCTGCCCTCGGTACGGGGCGTTGGCGGTGCGCCGGGCGATCTCCTGGCCGTCCAGGTAGATCACCTGCTGGCGGGTCTCCCGCTGGAACACGCAGGCCCAGTGGTGCCACTTGGTGTCGGAGAACCGCTTGGTGGTGTCCAGGTCGTCGTCGTAGAAGGCGAACGTGAAGAAGCCGTTCTTGCGGAAGCCGATCTGAAGCGTCTCGTTGGCGCGGCCCTCGGCACCGCTGTGCCCGAGCACCATGTGCGGCCGACTGTCGATCTTGGTTCGCTGGGCCCAGAACTCCACCGTGAAGTCGCCGTCGCCGAAGCCGAAGGCCTCGGGCACCACGGCGGCGTCGTCCGTGCCGTCGAAGACCAGCCCCGAGGTCACCTGGGTGCCGAGCAGGCCGAGGCCGTACGGGGTGTCCCCGGCGTTGGCGTGCAGCAGCCGCACCGGGCCTTCGGCCCGCTCCGGATTGACCCAGGCCTCCAGGGTGAGGTCGCCCGGGGTCGTGGCCCGGGGCAGCTGCCCGGCGGGCAGGGCGAGGAAGCGGCCCTTGCCGTCGAAGGCGTAGGCCCGGCCCGGCATGTCGGCCCGCCAGCGCCCGCCGTGGCCGCGCGCCAGGCCGTCCGCACTGCCCAGTGGCAGTTCGGCCAGGCCCCCGGGGTCGACGGTGATCAGCCGGGAGCCCTCCGCGAGGGTGCTGCCGGGCTGCGAGGACTCGGACCAGCGGTGGTCGTAGCGCACCCGCTGCACGCTCATCCCGGGCTTCAGCAGGGTCAACTCCGCGCCCGCGCCCAGGCGCAGCGACTTCGACCCGGCCGGGTGGCTGCCCTCGAAGCGGAAGCCGTGGCCGCCGACGGTCACGAAGCCGGGGCCGGCCAGCGGGGCGAGGGTGCCCTCGGTGAACTGCACGACGTCGCCGTCGATCCGCAGCACGGTGGCGATCGTCACGGGCTGCTCGGCCGCGCCGTTCACCACGGCGGCGAAGTCCTCGGCCCGGCGGGGCAGGTGCGACCACTTCTCGGTCTGCCCGTCGTGCCGGATGGTGAGGGTGACCTGCGTCGGGCCGTCCCCGGCCTCGACGGTGATCCCGGTGCCGGTGAGGTCGGTTCCCGCGTCCCGGGCTGTGAAGGAGACCGTCCGTCCGCCGGCGGCCAGCTGCCGGGAGGAGCGCAGCACCTGGCTGTCGTAGTAGGCGGCGAAGAACTGGCCGTTGCCGCCCCGGAAGTAGAGCACGACGTTGCCGGTGGCGCTGTCCAGCAGGAACGGGCGGTCGGCGGCGCGGGCGAAGCCCAGCAGCGCGCCGGAACCGCTCAGCCCGGTGCGGTCGACGGTCAGCTGCGGCACCGGCAGGGCGATGTCGTCGGAGCCGCGCACGCCGCCGGTGAGCCGGCCCAGCTCCTCCCGCTTGGCGGCGAGGCCGGCCTGCTGGGCGGCCAGGTCGCGGCGCAGCTGGGCGAGCCGGTCCTGCTTGGTGCCGAGGAGTTCCAGGCGCTGGGTGAACTCGGAGATCTGCCGGCTCAGCCGGTCGGTGGTGGGGCTGGACTTCAGCGAGTTGTCGATCCGCTCCAGGATCAGGACGCCCTCGCCGGAGTCCTTGGCCGTCGCGTAGTCGTACTGGACGATGCGGTCGCCCTGGCTGTCCCGGGCCGCGACCAGCTGGTAGCTGTGCCGGGCCACCAGGCTGTTGCCGTTCCAGCCGTCGAGCGCGAAGTGGGTGGCGGCGTTGTCGGCCTCCCGGCGGTACTGGATCAGGGGGATGTCGTTGCCGGTCCTCCGGTTGTCGACGTTCATGTCGAGTCCGGAGTTGGCGTTCCTGACGAAACAGCAGGCGTAGCCGTTGAGCGTGGTGCCGGTCGGCTCGAAGGTCCAGATCGTGGACGCGGCCTGTCGGTCGGCGGTGCGCACCAGCGGGGCGACGCTGTCCTTGCGGTCGCCTTCCACCGCGAGGTACTGGTCCTTGCCGTCCTTCTGCAGCTTGAACCGCAGCCGGTAGCGCCAGTAGGTGACGTCGCTCTCCAACTCGGCGCGCACCTCGGCGCGTTGGCGCTCGACGTCGGGGATCTCGGCGGTCTCCAGCTGGAGGCGGGTGATCTCGGCCTCGGTGCCCGCGATGTCCCGGGTCAGCCGAGCCACCTGGGCGTCCACCTCGCCGGCCGCCTCCACGTTCCCACTGGACTCCGGCGCGGCCAGCACCGGCAGGGACAGCTCCTCCGGTACCTGGGCCAGCCGGCCGTCCCGGCCCACGCCGAGGTCCACGGTGGCGACGTAGGCCTCGTCGGTGGCCTGGCCGGTCACCGGGTCGGGCCCGCCGGTGGTGCAGGCGAGCAGCACCCTGGCCTGGCGCTTGACCGGCTTGGACGCCTGGTCGTAACCGGCGGGCGCGGTCTCCTGCTGGTGGTGCAGCAGCGCGGACAGGCCGGAGAGCACCCGGCGCCCGGAGAAGGCGAAGCTGCTGCGGCTCACCCCGGGGTCCTCGCCGACCGGGGCCTCGGAGGTGACCCAGGAGGGTCCGCCGCTCAGCGCGGCGTGCCGGGCGTGGTCGGTCTGGTCGTGCAGCGTGGTGCCGGAGCCCTCGTCGAAGCGGTAGTAGGCGGCCAGGCCCGGCTCGTTGCCGAGCAGGCGGCGGCCGCGGTCGGCGGCGATCTCCGCGCCGCCGCGCGCGCGGAACCAGATCCGCACCTCGTCCAGTTCGCCACGCCCGTACGAGCGGATGCCGCGTCCGAGGGTGAGCCCGCCGAGGCCGGCGTACGGCATGTCCGTGGTGCGGCGGCCGAGTTCGACGCCGTCGCGGTAGACGATCTGCTCGCAGGTGTCCCGGACGAAGACGCAGGCCCAGTGGTGCCAGTCGGTGTCCGTGGTGCGCGGCGGGACGTTCAGATCGTCGCCGTAGAAGGCGAAGGTGAAGGTGTCGTCGCCGCGGAAGCCGATGTGCAGGGTGCGCAGCCGGACCCCCTTGGAGGCGCCGTGGCCGATCAGGAAGTCCTCGCGGCCGCCGGTGGCGGTGCGCCGGGCCCAGAACTCCACCGTGAAGTCGCGGTCGGCCAGGTCGAGGGCGCTGTTCGGGAGTTCGGCCAGGTCGTCGTCGCCGTCGAAGCGCAGCGCCGTCCCGGCGCGGCCGCCCTCGCCCGCCGCGGGCACCAGCGGCCTGCCGGTGAACGGGCAGGTGCCGGGCGCACCCTCGTGGACGGCGCTCCGGTAGCGCGAGTCGGGGCTGGTCCAGGCCTGGGTGCCCTGGGTGTTGAACAGGCCGTCCCGGCTGCGCTCGACGCTGAAGCCGTCGATCCGGCCGGTGGCGTCGTTGTGCGCGAAGACCTGCCAGCGCTCCCGGCCGTGCACGGCGGTGGGGACCAGCAGGGCGGTGAAGCGGCCCTCGGAGAGGTTGCGGACGAAGGACAGTTCCTGGGTGGGCTCGACGAACGGCTGCCCTTCCATGTCCTGGGTGCCGAGACTGTCCTTGGCGGAGTCCGGGCGGCCCTTGTGCCGGCTGCGCCGGTAGCGGACCTCCAGCACCGGCTTCAACTCGCCGCCGGCCAGGACGAAGCGGTCGCACAGCAGGGTGGCGTCGACCACCGGGGCCTTGGCCTCGCCGCCCTTGGCCAGGTAGTCGGTGCGCGCCGGGTCACCCGAGGAACCGGCGCCGTCGGCGAGCCGGAACACCGCGTCGGGGTGGTCGGCACGCACCGACTGGCGCAGCACGTACAGGTGGGTGCCGTCGGAGAGGACGTGGAAGGGGGCGGCGGCGCCGAGCCGCGCGGTGCTGGACAGGAACCGGTCCAGTTCCTGCTCGTCCAGCCGCTCCGCCGCGTCCGCCTCGACCCGCCCGCCGCGCTTGACGACGGGCATCCGCACCGTGCCCGCCACCGCGTAGCCGACCCGCGCCACCTCGGAGGGGAAGCGCAGTTGCAGCGGGTCCTCCGACCAGTACGCCGCGTCGGCCTCGCCCTTCGCCTCGTCGTGCTGCGACAGGTCCAGGACGCTGTAGACGATGCGCCGTTGGTCGTCCATCGCGAACGCGACCGTGCTGCCCTGGTGCCGCACGGTCGTGGTGTGCACGTAGGCGCGGTCGCTGTAGACCTTCGCCAGGTGCTGCGTCTCCGTCAAGCTTCCACCTCACACCCGGTGGCCGCGGGGTCACCGGCGGCCACACGATCAACACGGTTCGTGCCCACGCTTTCACCGGCTGTGACGATCCATCAAGATACTTTCGCGCCATGACACATGGGCGATCCCGCCACCGCTCCCCCACCCCTCGAACGGGAAGTCGAATCTCCGCTCGTCGCCCGCGGCGGGCGAGCGCGGACGGCGGGCGCCCCGCCCCGGGATTCCGGGACAGGGAGCCCGCCGGCCGGACGGCAGACGCCGGATGTCAGGCATCGGGCGTCAGGCGTCAGGCGTCAGGCGCGGCAGGTCCCGGTGGACCAGTCGACGGTCGCGGCGGCCTGCGAGTACTGCCACTCGGGCGCGAGCAGGTCACGGTCGAGCTGCGCGGCCGCGCCGCGGCTCTCGACGATGTAGCCGAAGTCCTGCAGCCAGGCCGGGTACAGGTTCTTCGAGCCGATGTAGAAGGCCGAGTCGTCGACCGAGACCAGCTTGTGGTGCAGCGCGTACGGGTGCCCGTCGGCCCAGGTGGCGGTGGGGGCGGCGCGGAAGGAGGCGAGCTGAAGGTTGCCGCAGAGGGCCGCGGCGGCCTTGCCCTGGTCGCCGGTGAGCGCGGTGAGCCTGGCCTTCAGGACGTCGCTGATCTCGGCGAGGGACTTCATCTGCGAGTAGCCTCCGCTGCCCACGGTGCCCCGGTTGGCCGGGTCGCTGACCACGATCCGCACCTTGACCCCGGCGGCCAGCTTGGCGGCCAGCGTGTCGTAGAGCCGGGAGTCGTAGCGCGAGAGCGGCGGGCAGGTGCCGTTCAGGTCCTGCTGGGAGATCTCGACGTGCCGCTGGGCGCTGCCGACCAGGGCGCGCAGGGCGTTCTCCTCGGGGTTGACGGTCTCGTAGTCGCGGTCGGCGTTGGTGTTGTCGTGCAGGGTCAGCGGGCCGCACTTGGCGTCCGCCGCCCCGGGGACCGGACCGGGCTGGTAGCGGGAGGAGGGGTCCGCGTCCTTGATGCCGACGCCGAGGCCGCCGACGGCTATCACCGGGACGTTCCCGGTGGCGGGGGCGGGCGGGTTGAGCTCGCGTTCGATCGACGGGCGGCAGGCGCCGCCGTCCGAGGAGGCGAACCAGGCGTTGTCGAACAGGCCGGTCCGGCCGCAGGTCCACTCCCACAGGGTGTCCAGGTAGCGGCCGGCGGAGGTCGCGGCGGGGCCGGTGAGCGCGAGGTCGACGTCCGAGACGGGGTGCGCGGTGTCGAGGTAGTCCTTGCTCCAGCCGTTGATGCCGCCGGTGAGGACAGTGCGCCCGTCGACCACCAGGAGCTTGGAGTGGTTCCAGGAGAAGGCGGTGCGCGAGGCGGTCATCGAGGCGATGTTGAGGCTGACCGAGGAGGCGGCCGGTCCGAGCTTGGCGACCAGCTCGTCCCGGTAGCGCGACGGCAGCACGTTGGCGTTGTACAGCGGCGCCGCGCCGACCAGGATGCGCACGACCGGGCGGTGCCCGGCGGCGACCGAGGCCTTGAGCCCGGCGACCAGGGCCTCCTCGAATCCGCCGTCGGGGAACGGCGCGAGGGTGGAGACGTCGACGGTCCGGGTGGCGGCGGAGACGTCGGCGGTCATCTTCGCGAGCAGCGCGCGGGTGCCGGGCCGGTCGGTGCAGGTGGCGTCGCCCCAGCAGGCGGGCGTCTGGAACAGCCAGTCGGCGGGGCCGCCGGCGCGGTCGGCGCCGGCCAGGGCGTTGCCGTCGGTGCGCTGCCAGACGGTGCCCTCCAGGCCGGGCGACACCTGGCGCAGCACCTGCTCGACGGCGTCGAGGTGGGCGGTGTCCGTGCCCTGCGCGGGCGCGGGGTCGGCGTGGGACGGCGCGGCCGGCAGGACGGTGAGCAGGGTGCTGGCCGCGACGGCGGCGAGGGCACCGCGCAGAGCGCGGCGGGGTCGGCGGGAGCCGGGTCGGTACACGTGAGGATCCTTCAGAACATGACAGGCGTTGTGCTGTTCGCCTACGAGACACCCAGAGACTACCGGCTGGTAACAGTCCGTCAAACTTGGGCATGACAAGAGCGCGGACGGGCCCGGCCGCCCCCGGCGGGTTCCGGCCCACGCCCCTGAGCTGCACCGACGCCGCCGGCCGAGCGACCGCGCAACCGCCCGGCAGCTGTTCGCCGCCCGGGGGATCACGCCGCGGGCGGTCGGCGCGCAGCGCGGCCCGGCCCGGCCGGACCCGGCCGACGGAGGAGTACGGACATGCCGCCGCGCCGTTGCCGGAGGATCATGAAAGCAGTGGACGCGCCGGCCCCCGCGCCTCCCCGGATCCGCCGATTCACCGCGTCGCCGAGTCGCCGAGTCACCGAGTCGCAGATCCACCGGATACGCCGGATACGCCGAGCCTGTCGGTCCGCTGCCAGGCCTCACCTCCTGGAGGTCCCCGTGAACAGCTCACCCGCGTCACGTCCCGCCGGGCCGATCGTCGTCGGTACGGACGGCTCGGAGCCCTCCCGCAGGGCCGTGCTCTTCGCCCTTCGCGAGGCACAGCTGCGGAGAGTCGGCGTACGGGCCGTCTGCGCCTTCGGCGGCCGGCACGCCGATCCGCCGGACCGGGCCATGACGGGCTGGTTCCGCCCGAGCGGCGATCCGGAGCCGCATCTGCACGACGCCGTCGCCCGCGAGGTGACGGACCTGGTCGAGGAGCTGCGGCAGCAGGTCGGCGAACCGTATGTCGAGGTCGAGGTGCGCTGCGAGCACGGCCGCCCCGCTCAGGTCCTGCTGGAGGAGAGCCAGGACGCCGGTCTGCTGGTGGTGGGTACCCGCGGTGCCGGCCGCTGGGGCCGGCTCGCCCTCGGCTCGACCAGCACCGAGATCGTCCACCACGCCCGCCTCCCCGTCGTCGTCGTACCGCCCGAGCCCGGCGCCGCACCCGGGTGAACCCCCGCGCCCGCCGTACCAACCCTCGCCCCGGCCACCCGCTGCGACGGTTCTGCCCGGCGTCCCGTCGAGGCCCCGCAGACACGTGCGCCGGGGAAGGCCGGCGTCCCCGCGTTCACCATGCGCGGGGTGGCGTTCGCCGGGTCGCGGAACACCCGGTGCGACCGCCCCGCCACGAGATCGATCCTGCCCACGGCCGCCGTACCGGACGGCGGGGCGCCGCCCGCCTTCCGGGACACCCGGGTCGGGGCCCCCGCACCAGGTGTCCGTCCGGTCAGCCGGGGACGGTGGCGCCACCGCGTTTCCCGCTCGCCGCCACCGCGGCCGGGCCCGTCGTCCCGGGCACCGCGCGCCAGGCTCGGGCGGCGAGTACACCGGAGGCGAGGGCCACGGCGCCGAGGGCGGCGGAGGCCGCGGTGAGGCCCAGGGTGGCGCCGAGCCAGCCGGCCAGGGGGTAGGTGAGCAGCCAGCAGCCGTGGGAGAGGGAGAACTGGGCGGCGAAGACGGCGGGGAGCTCCTCGGCGGCCACCGAGTCGCGCAGGACCCGGCCGGTGGGGGTGAGGATCAGCGAGCCGACCGCGCCGAACGCCGCCCAGACGGCGAGCAGGACGGGCCAGCGCCAGGCGCCGGGTCCGGCGGCGGTGAGCGCGGCGAGCAGGCCGAAGAGGCCGACGATGCCGAAGGCCGCCGGGAGCATGACGGTCCGGTCCGGCAGCCGGTCCAGCACCCGGGGCAGCAGCAGCGCCACGACCATCGACCCGGCCCCGTAGGCACCGAGCGCGATCGGGACGTCGGTGGCGGGGCGGCCGAGCGGGCCGCGGACGTAGACCACGGTGTTGACGATCACCATCGCGCTGGCGGCGGCCGCCGCGAGGTCCAGGGCGAGCATCGCGCGCAGCCGGGGCACGGCGAGGAACAGCCGGGTGCCGCGGACGGACCGGGCGAGGACGCCCCCACCGGGCCGCGCCCGGTCCTGCTTCGACCGGAACGGCTCCGGGCCGCCCTGCCCGACCGGCTCCGGCCGGACCCGCTTCGGCAGGGCGGCGGAGACCACCAGGACGGCGGAGGCGAGGAACCCGGCAGCGGTGCCCCAGAACAGCCAGTTGTAGCTGATCAGCGCGAGCAGGGCGGCCGCGAGCACCGGGCTGACCAGGCTCTCGGTGTCGTAGGCGAGCCGGGACAGCGACAGGGCGCGGGTGTACGCGCGCTCCTCGGGCAGCACCTCGGGGATCACCGACTGGAAGGCCGGGGTGAAGGCCGCCGAGGCGGACTGCAGCACGAAGATCAGGACGTAGACCTGCCACACCTCGGTGACGAAGGGCAGGGTGAGGGCGACGCCGGCCCGGGTGAGGTCGGAGGCGGCCATCAGGCGTCGGCGCGGGATGCGGTGGGCCAGCGCGGTGACCACCGGGGCGATGCCGACGTACGCGAGCATCTTGATCGCCAGTGCGGTGCCGAGCACCGATCCGGCGTCCGCTCCGGCGAGGTCGTACGCGAGGAGGCCGAGCGCGACGGTGGCGAGGCCGGTGCCCACCAGGGCGACGATCTGGGCGGCGAACAGGTGCAGATAGGTGCGGTTGCGCAGCACGGACAGCATGGGGGACCCCGCTCGGACTGGGCGCGGCAGGACGACACGACCAGGATAGGTCAACATGTGCACGCATGTGCACATGTTGACGAAAAGGCGGCCCGTACCCCGGAGGGCACGGGCCGCAGAGCCGGAAGGTACGGGTCAGTCGTGCGGGGGAAGCTCGCCGATCTGGTGGTCGGCGACGCTCAGCGCCTCGTCGACCAGCCGGCGCAGGTGGCCGTGGCGCAGCGCGTAGACGACGCGCCTGCCGTCCTTGCGGGTCGTGACCAGGCCGGCCAGCCGGAGCTTGCCGAGGTGCTGGCTGACCGACGTCCGGGGGGCCCCGGTCGCCTCGGTCAGCGTGGTCACGTCGGCCTCACCGGCGCTCAGCCGCTGGAGCAGGGCGAGCCGGGTGCGGTCCGCGAGCAGCGCCAGGATGCCAGCCGCGGCCTCCAGCCGCTCGTCGTCCCGATGCTCCTGCGCATGGTGTGCACCTGATATCCGAAGGCTCCCGCTCATGGCGCCATCGTAGGGCCCCGGGACCGGCCCGCCGAAGCGCCGCGGCACCGGCCCGGGCACCGCCCGGCCGGAGGGGCCCCCGTGGGCTCCTCCGGCCGGGTCGTCATCTCACACGGTCACGAGCTCACGCGGTCACGAGCTCACGCGGTCACGAGCTCACGCGGTCACGAGCTCACGCGTTCATGCCCCACAGGAAGCCCGGCACGGGCGTGTAGCGCACGTACGGACTCCACTCGTCGCCCGGCGGGCAGGGGGTGGGCGGGCACGGCGGCGGCGGGCACTTGCTGTCCTCCACCGTGATCGCCACGCACGGGCAGTCCTTGCTCAGCCCGACCTCGGTCACCGCGTGCCGCGGCAGACTGTAGCCCTCGGGCGCGGAGACCTCCTGCCAGTAGTAGGTGCCCAGCGGGAGACCGCTCGCGGAGCAGACTCCCGACGCGGGGGTGACGCACGGGGCGCCGACGGCCGTGTCCGGGTTCGACCCGGAGGTCTGCAGACCGGGCACGCCGTTGGTCTCGCGCCACAGCTGGAAAACCGCGCCCGCCAGCGGCCGGCCCGTACCGGCGTCGACCTTGGTGACGGAGGTCGACCCGCTCGGAGCGGGCGTCTTCCCGTCCCGGACGGTCACCTGGATGTTCTGCCCACCGGTGTCGAGGACCACCGTCGTCACCGCGGGCCGCGGCAGGTCGTAGCCGGGCGGAGCCGCCGTCTCCTGCCAGTAGTACGTCCCCAGCGGCAGGCCGTCCGCCGAGCAGACGCCCGACGCCGGCGTGACGCACGCGGAACCCACGGCGGTGTCGGGGTTGGCCCCGGAGGTCTGCAGACCGGCCACGCCGTTGCTCTCGCGCCACAGCTGGAAGGAGGCACCCGCCAGCGGCCGCCCGGTGACGGAGTCGACCTTGGTGACGCCGGTGGTACCGGTGGGAGCGGTGGTCTGGGTGTCGGCGACGCCGACCGGGGTGTGCTGCCCGTTCATGTCCAGCACCACGGTGGTCACGTTGAGCTCGGGCAGCTCGTACCCGTCGGGCGGCGAGACCTCCTGCCAGTAGTAGGTGCCCAGCGGCAGGCCGTCCGCCGTGCAGACGCCCGACGCGGGGGTGACGCACGGGGAGCCGACGGCGGTGTCGGGGTTGGCCCCGGAGGTCTGCAGACCGGGCACGCCGTTGGTCTCGCGCCACAGCTGGAAGGTCGCGCCCGCCAGCGGCTGCCCCGTCCCGGCGTCGGTCTTCGTCACGGTGGTGGACCCGGTGGGGGCGGTGGACCCGGTGTCGGCGACGTTGACCGGGGCGCTCTGCCCGTTGGTGCTCAGCACCACGGTGGTCACGTTGAGCTCGGGCAGCTCGTACCCGTCGGGCGGCGAGACCTCCTGCCAGTAGTAGGTGCCCAGCGGCAGGCCGCTCGCCGAGCAGACGCCCGACGCCGGCGTGACGCACGGGGAGCCGACGGCGGTGTCGGGGTTGGCCCCGGAGGTCTGCAGACCGGGCACACCGTTGGTCTCGTGCCACAGCTGGAAGGTCGCGCCCGCCAGTGGCTGCGAGGTCGCCGAGTCGATCTTCGTCACGCTGGTGGAGCCGGTCTCGACGACCGGGCTCCGGGTGTCCCGGGCGGTGACCGGGACGTTCTGGCCGTTGGTGTCGAGGACCACGGTCGTCACCGCGGGCTGCGGCAGGTCGTAGCCGGGCGGAGCCGCCGTCTCCTGCCAGTAGTAGGTGCCCAGCGGCAGGTCGGCGGTGGAGCAGAGGCCGTTGCTCCCGGTGGTGCAGGGGGCGCCCACCTCGGTGTCCGGGGTGGTCCCCGAGGTCTGCAGGCCCGCGACGCCGTTGGTCTCACGCCACAGCTGGAAGGTCGCGCCCGCCAGCGGCTGCGAGGTCGCGGAGTCGACCTTCGTCACACTGGTCGACCCGGTGGGAGCCGGGGGGTTGCCGCAGTCCGGGAGGTCGCCGTTGAAGGGGTAGGCGTGGAACTCGGTCCCGGTCATGCCCGAACCGGAGTTGTGCAGCAGGGTGCCGGTGGTGAAGAACCGTCCGTTCAGCCCGGGCAGGCTCATCGTGGCGGTGCTGGCCGGGTTGCCGACCAGCACGCTGCCCTGGAACTGCCCCGATCCCGTGAGGGTGACGGTCGTCGCGGTGGGGAAGTTCCACAGCAGTCGCTCGCGCAGCTGGTTCCAGGGGTCGGTGTCCTGGAGGCTGCCGCTGTAGGTGTTGATGGTGCGGGCGCCGCCCACGAGGTTGACGAGCACGGTCGCGTTCGCGGGGATTCCGGCGAACGCGACGCCCTGGGTGGAGCCGCCGCGCCCGACGATGTCGAAGTCGACGTTGAAGACCTGGAGGGCGGAGGTGCCGTCGCCGGTGAACAGGGTCTGGAACCCCTGGTTGACGGCGGTTCCGGTGGCGGGGCGGGGCGTGCCGACCCCGGCGTAGCAGGCGCTGGCCGTCTGCAGCTCGCCGCGCAGCGGCGTGTAGGCGGCCACGGCCCGCGGGTCCTGGACCTTGGTGCCGGTGATGGTGCCGGTGGCCGTGCCCGCGTACCGGACGACGCCTCCCTCGGCCAGGAGCGACTGCCCCGGGGCCACGGTGACGTTGCCTCCGGCGGTGAGGAAGTCGGCCCCGTCCGGCGGGGGGACGCGCGAGCCGACGCCGACGATGCCGATGTTGTAGACGGAGCTGACTCCGGCGGCCTTGTTCATGCTGAAGGAGCCGAGGGTCACCACGTGCCCCTCGGCCTCGGCGGCCGAGCCGCTGACGTTGAAGTCGCCGCCGACGAAGATGTTCACGCCGGCGTCGCGCCCCGCGAAGGGCCCGTTGTTGACCGGCGGGAACGTCGCCGGGCAGTCCGCGCCCAGGCAGGGCCCGAGGCCTCCCGGGAGGCCGGCCGCGTAGGCGGCCGTCGGTGCGACGAGCGACATGCCGAAGGGGACGAGCGTCAGGGCCAGGGCGGATCCCATCACCCTGCCGAGTTTTCGTCCCCAGCCGACGGCAGCTGTCGGATGCTGACTGGGCTTCACGTCAGTCCTTTCATCACATGACCATAAAGACAACCCTCGGAGTGTTCTCCTCGAAGCCGCGAGCGGCGGCGACCCACCGGTGTTTTCGTCTGAACGCTGCGCCAGGTGCACCCGATCGGACGCGCGCGCAAGGACCCGCGGACACGGCGCCGGCGCACCGGCAGGGTCTCCCGGCCCCGGATTGGGGTCCTCCGGCCCTGATGCGCCGTCAGCGCCGCCCCCATCCTGGACGCGTCGAGGCCCACCCGCCGCCTCGCCCGAACGACACCACGAGTCCCCGGAGGACCCGCATGTTCTGCTTCCAGTGCGAACAGACCGACCGCACCGGCGCCACCCCCGGCTGCGCCGGTCCGATCGGCAACTGCGGCAAGGATTCCCCCACTTCGGACCTCCAGGACCTGCTCGTCCACGCGGTCAAGGGCATCTCCCAGTACGCCGCCAGGGCCCGCGCCCTCGGCGACCCGGACGACGAGGCGGCCGCCTTCGTCCTGTACGCGGTCTTCACCACGCTCACCAACGTCAACTTCAACCCCACCCGCTTCGCCGCCCTGATCCAGCTGGCCATCGGCGTCCGCACCCGGGCCAAGGAGCGCTACGAGCGGGCCGCGCGCGCCGCCGGCCAGGAGCCCCAGACGCTCACCGGGCCCGCCGCCTGGATCCCCGGGGCGGACCCGGCGACGCTGGTGGGCCAGGCCCCGGACGTCCGGGTCAACCTCGGGCTCCCCCTGGTCGGGCCGGAGGTCGTCGGGCTCCGCTCGCTCCACCTCTACGCGCTCAAGGGCATCTGCGCCTACGCCCACCACGCCGACGTGCTCGGCCGCCGCAGCGCCGAGGTCCTCGGCGGCGTCGAGGACGCCCTCGCCTACCTGGCCGACGAGCCGACCGACCCCGCCGAGCTACTGGAACGCGCCGTCGGCCTCGGCCGGCTGAACCTCGCCGCGATCGAACTGCTCGACGCCGCCAACACCGGCACCTACGGCCCCCAGCAGCCCACCACGGTGCGCACCACCCCCGTCGCCGGAAAGGCGATCCTGGTCAGCGGCCACGACCTGCGGGACCTGGAAGCCGTCCTGGTGCAGACCAGGGACCAGGGCATCAACGTCTACACCCACGGCGAGATGCTCCCCGCCCACGCCTACCCGCTGCTCAAGGCCCACCCGCACCTGGTCGGCAACTACGGCGGCGCCTGGCAGGACCAGCAGCAGGAGTTCGCCGCCTTCCCCGGCCCCATCCTGATGACCTCCAACTGCATCATCGAACCGCACGTCAGCTACCGCCGCCGGATCTACACCGCCGGACCGGTCGGCTGGCCCGGCGTCCGGCACCTCGCCGACCACGACTTCCGTCCACTGATCCAGGCCGCCCACGCCCTGCCCGGATTCCCGGAGACCGCCACCGGCGAGGAGGCCGTCACCGTCGGCTTCGGCCGGGACGCCGTGCTCGCGGTCGCCGACCAGGTGGTCCACGCCGTACGGCAGGGCACCATCCGTCACTTCTTCCTGATCGGCGGCTGCGACGGCCCCACCCCCGGACGCGACTACTTCACCGACTTCGCCCTCGGCGCGCCCCGGGACAGCGTGGTGCTCACCCTCGGCTGCGCCAAGTACCGCTTCAACCGGCACGACTTCGGCGAGATCGCTGGCCTCCCCCGGCTGCTGGACCTCGGCCAGTGCAACGACACCTACTCCGCCATCCGGATCGCCACCGCGCTGGCCGACGCCTTCGAGTGCGAGGTCAACGACCTGCCGCTCACCCTGGCGCTGTCCTGGACCGAGCAGAAGGCCGTCGCCGTGCTGCTCACCCTGCTCGCCCTGGGCATCCGCAACATCCACCTCGGCCCCTCGCTGCCCGGCTTCCTGACCCCCGCCCTGGTCGACGAGCTGGTGAAGCGGTTCGACCTGCGGGTGATCGGCGACCCGGCGGCCGACCTGGCCGCGGCCCTCGAACGGACGGCGTCATGAGCACCGCCGACCCGGTGGAGGCGAGCGGCTCGCACCCCGTCACCCTCACCACCAGCGACGGCGGCCGACTGGAGTTCGACTGCGCCCCCGGCCGCAGCGTCCTGGAAGCCGCGGCGGAAGCCGGCGCCGCCCTCCCGGCCTCCTGCCGCCGGGGCACCTGCGGCTCCTGCCACGCCTCGGTCACCGACGGCCCGTACGAACTCGGCCCGCACAGCGAACAGGCCCTCCCCCCGGGCGAACGCGAGCACGGCGAGGTGCTGCTCTGCCGCACCTTCCCGTGCGGACCGCTGACCGCCGCCCTGCCGTACGAACAGTCCCGCATCCTGTACGGCGGCATCCCGGTCCGCGAAGCCACCCTCACCGCGGTGGAGCCGGTGACACCGGACACCGTACGGCTGGAGCTGCGCCTCGACGACCCGGACTGCCAGTTCGACCCGGGCCGGTTCATGGAGCTCCAGGCTCCCGGCAGCGAGGTCGGCCGCGCGTACTCCCTCGCCAACACCGGCAACTGGGAGGGGCGCC
Organism: Kitasatospora sp. NPDC058048; assembly: GCF_042885555.1. Taxonomy (NCBI): domain Bacteria; kingdom Bacillati; phylum Actinomycetota; class Actinomycetes; order Kitasatosporales; family Streptomycetaceae; genus Kitasatospora; species Kitasatospora sp. NPDC058048. Next base: position 83,891 of record NZ_JBHVRT010000022.1, read on the forward strand.
TGGAGTTCTTCGTCCGACTGCGGCACGGCGGGCACTTCTCCACCTACCTCGCCGACCGGGCCCGCCCCGGCGACCGGCTCACCGTGCACGGCCCGCAGGGCGCCTTCGGCCTCCACGAAACCGGCCTGCGTCCACGCTGGTTCGTGGCCGGCGGCACCGGCCTCGCCCCGCTGCTGGCGATGGTCCGCCGGATGGCCGAATGGCAGGACCCGCAGCCCGCCCGACTCCTCCTCGGCGTCAACGAACCGCAGGACGTCTTCGGACTGGACGAACTGGCCGCCGTGGCCGCCGAGTTGCCCGGCTTCCGGTACGACATCTGCGTCCGGAAGCCCGGTCCCGACTGGTCCGGACCGACCGGCACCCCGGCCGACCTCCTGGCCGCCGCCCTCCCCGAACTCGGCACCACCACACCCGACCTGTACGTCTGCGGCCCGCCACCCCTGGTCGACGCCGTCCTGCACACCGCCGCACTCGCCGGCGTCCCGTCCGACCAGATCCACCGGGAGCGCTTCCTGGCCACCTGACCCCCGCCGCCCCCGCCCCTCACCCGCCCGGGCCGCCCCCGACCCGATCGGCGGCGGCCCGCAGCCGTTCCGGACTCCCGCCGCAAGCCGCGGCGTTGCACCAAGGCCCCAAGAGACGGTTTTCCACGGACCCAACCGCTCGGGCAGGTCACACCAGAGCACACCAGTGCGCACCCAGCGCAAGATCCCGTCGGTAGTCGCCCGGAAAAGTCCCCCAGGGACCTTCCGGCAGCAGGAGGACGATCGCGAGGAAGGACTCACCCATCAGTCCGCTCATGGAGCCGGCCCGGCAGGATGCCCGGATGGAGATTCGAGCGCTTGCACTCTCACGAGAGTGTTCGCCCCGTACTGCACAGGGCGAAGAACGGGGTCGATCTCGGCAAGGATTTCGTGCAGCTGACGAGCCCCCAGAGCCACGCGGTCGTCAGTGTCCCTCAACATCTCCTCGCACAGCCGCATCGCGTTGTCCCGGTCCTCGGAGAAGATGCTGAACACATCGAGGATTGCGGTGTGGATCCACTCGCTGTGATTCGAGTCGGCGACTGCCAGTGCCGAGGCAATAACCGCCAACCCCACTTTGTCCTTTCGCCGGAGCACGGCTTCCGCAGTCACCCGGGTGACGAAGGTGTCACCCGGGTCGAGCACGAGCTCCAGCAGTGGCCCGCGGGCCTCCTGCATCTCGGCGAAGCCCGCCAGGCCGTGACCGGCATCCGCCCGGTCACGGTAGTCGTGGCTTCGCCCGAGTTCCCGGAGCGTGACGACAGCTTCATGCCGCCGGTCTCTGTCCACCTGCCTACTCGCCCTCCCCCGATTCGCGGTCAGAGTACCGCCGAGGAGGTCCGGGCCGCCCAACTCCGCCTCCATCTGCGCCACATCCTCACCGCCCTCTGGCAGTTGAGGCCTGAAACCGTGACGGCCATCGACGTCCGTGTCGGCCCTGGTGGCGGTGAACACGGGTCCGCCGTGGGGTGGATCTGGAAGACTGCTGCCCGGCGCGAACCGGTGTCAGAGTCGGGGAGCCGGATGGGTAGGAGAGCCGCTGTGGAACCGGTCTTGATCGTTCTGATCGTTCTGGTGCTGTTCCTCTTGAGTGCCCTGGTGAAAGCGATCCGGATCGTTCCGGAGGCCAGCGCCGCCATCGTGGAGCGCTTTGGGCGCTACACCCGCACGCTCGACCCCGGTCTGCACCTCATCGTCCCGTTCATCGACACCCTTCGATTCCGGGTTGACCTGCGTGAACAGGTCATGGCGGTTCCGCAGCAGCAGGTGGTCACGCAGGACAACCGGCGCGTCGACATCGACATCGCCGTCTCCTACCAGGTGTCCGATGCCAGGGCCGCCACCTACGACGTCACCAGCTACGTTCAGGCAATCGAGCAACTCGCGGTCGCTACGTTGCGCGGCATGGTCGACGGCATGGACCTGGAGCAGGCCCTGACCTCCCGCGAGGAAATCATCGCGGCCCTGCGCGGTGCGCTCGACCGGGACACGGCCCGCTGGGGTGTCCGGGTCCACCGCGTCGAGTGCAAGGTGGGCGCGCCACCCGCCTCCCTCCAGAGCCCGACGGTGAAACGGGTCAGCGCCGACCGGCACGGGGGTCCCGTCGTCCCGGTCGGCGAGAACGGAGGGGCACGTGGCACACCGCGGTCGCCCGTGCGGGCCGGACTCGCCCCCGGACACCGTCCGCTGCGGCAGGATGATCCTCGCCGTATCGGCCGCTACCGCCTGACGGCGGTGCTGGGCCAAGGTGGGATGGGTACGGTCTATCTCGGCCGGTCTCCCGGGCAGCGCCTGGTGGCGGTCAAGGTCATTCGGTCGGAGCTCACCGAGGATTCGACCTTCCGGAGGCGGTTCGCCCGCGAGATCGAAGCCGCAAGCCTCGTCGGCGGGTTCCACACCGCGTCGGTGGTCGACGCCGATCCCCACGGCGACCCGCCCTGGCTGGCCACCGAGTACATCCCCGGCCCGTCACTGCACGACGTTCTCAGGCAGCAGGGTGCCCTGCCCCCGAGGACTCTGCACACCCTCGCAGTCGGCGTCGCCGAAGCACTCGAACGTATCCATGCCTGCGGCATCATCCACCGCGATCTCAAACCCGGCAACATCATCGTCTCCGGTGCAGGACCCCGCATCATCGACTTCGGCATTGCCCGGGCCCTCGACAGCACCGGACTCACCAGTACCAACTATGTCGTCGGCACCCAGGGGTTCCTCGCCCCGGAACAGCTCATCGGCGGATCGATCACGCATGCCGTGGATCTCTACGCCTTCGGCATGGTGCTGTGCCATGCCGCCGGAGCCGCGCCGCTCCCGGACGGCGAATCCCTGGCGTCTGCCCTCAGCCTGCTGCCCTCCCGGTTCGTCGACGTCATCACCCTGTGCCTCGACCACGATCCCCGGCGCCGTCCGACGGCCACCGACGTACTCGAACTGCTCTCCCGGAATCCGTCGGCCGGCGACTGGTTGCCGCTCCCTGTACGCACGATGGTCGACCTGTACAACCCGACGGCCGGCTCGACATTCTGATCGCTGCGGCTGGGACAGGGCTGCCACGGCATCTCCTCGCCTGTGCGACGAGCCCCGACATCCGGGCCTGATCGCGCCGGTCGGCGGTCAGGGGCAGCTCCGCGTGGGCGGAGCGGACACCGTTCCGTCCCTGGACTCTTCTGTCGGAGTCCCGTGCGATGCTCAGCCGTCATGGACACCCAGCAGTTCTGGAATCTGATCGAGGAAGCCCGCTCGCAGGTGCCGGCTCCGGACAACGGCTACGCCGTCGCTCGCCGGGCCGGCGCGCTCCTCGCGCTTCGCCCCGCCGAGGAGATCGTCGGGGCCCAGCAGGTCCTGTGGAACCTGATGGCCCACTCGTACAGGGCTCCGCTCTGGGGCGCCGCCTACCTGATCAACGGCGGTTGTTCCGATGACGGATTCGACTACTTCCGCGGCTGGCTGATCACCCAGGGCCGCACGACCTTCGACAGCGTCATCACCGATCCGGACCGGCTCGCCGTACTCCCGGCCGTACGGGCCTGTGCCACTGACGGAACCGACGTCGAATGTGAAGAAACCCTGACCATCGCCTGGAATGCCTACCAGGAAGCCACCGGAGAAGACCTTCCCGGCGATGCCTTCACCATTTCGTACCCGCTCCTGGACCCGGACTGGAACTTCGACTTCGGCGACGACAACCAGCTGAGCCGTCGGCTGCCACACCTGGCAGCGCTCTACTCGGACTGACGAAGCGGACATCGAGGCGCCGCTCGAGACCCGGGCCAGGAGCGGGCCACCTCCACGGTCGCGGGACCAGGGTTGGAACACGGTCGGCCGCGAAGTGGCCGACCTGCCGCACGCGCTGATGCCGGTCACGCCCGGAGAGGCGTGACCGGCATCAGCATGTGGAGCGACCGGCGCCCCGTGTCACCCGATCTGGATGGCGGCAACCCTCGGCGGTCGGTTCGGGAAGGTGATGTCGGTCCAGCGTTCGATCCTCACGGAGTCACCGTTCACGTCGTAGTAGGTCAGGTCGTTGTTGCCCGTGGAGATCCGGTCGACCCACCAGCCGCCGAAGTCGGTCCTCCCCCCGTTCGCGTAGCAGTCGACGCTGTCACGGCCGTCGAGGTGCGACCAGATCTTCAGGAAGTCATTGCGGCCCCCGTCGCACTGGACGTGGTCGATGGCGAAGGCGTCGCCGCCCGGCAGGCCGACGGTGGCCGTGGCGGCTGCGGCGAACGCCATGGCCATGGAACAGATGGCCCTCTTGGTCTTCGAGATCACGGATTCTCCCTCGTGCAAGCCCCGGGGCGCGGCCCGGCACTGTCAGTGGCATCACGTCATGACGGAACGGTGCTCGGCCGATTCCGGTCCAGCTCCTCCCGGCCGTGCCTGTCGATGACACGGCCGCATGACCCGGACCCTCAACGTAGTGACCCCCGTCCCCCGTCCGGCCGCAACACTCCGAGTGCGAACCGGCGGGCCGAGACATCACCCGATCGTGGCGCTCACGTGCGAACGGCGGGCGGCCGGCGCGTGCGAGGTCCCGTCCGGGACGGCTGCGGTCAGCCGAGTCGGTTCTGTGAACGACACCGCCATTGACGATGAGGCGCAGGTTTCGCTCGGGATCGGGGAGGGCGACCAGGTCGGTGGTCGGGTCACCGGCGACGACCAGGCGGCCGACCGGAGCTCCCGGCGACGTGACCGGCCCACCGCCCGGAGAACCGCTGTCCGCAGCCCGTGACACGACGAACACACTCCTTGACACCACACCACGACCCAGAAGAGGCAGGGGCCATGCTGCGCCGCAGGTCAGGCAGCGTCCGTTCCGCCAGCGCGGAGGTGACCCGCTGTCGGTCGTTGCGGACGAGGAGTTGTTTCCCGGCGCCGAGCACCTCCGGCTGGTCCTGCTGCAGCCGTAAATCCCGCCGGGTCGATATGTGTTGGCCGGCCGGCCCGAGAACGGGGAGACTCGGGTGCTGTGGACATGGGGATTTCTGGTTTCAAGCCGTCGTTCGTGGTCGGGGTCGACGCGACTCGGCAGGCGCACGGATCACGCCTGGCGGCGCTGACCGGTAGACGGCTGACGGGGTTCGCACTGGTGCGGTTCGTCGAGGACGGGGACTGGTTCGCCGACTGCCCGGTGGTGCTGGACTTCGACGGTGTCCAGGTGGAGGTCTGCCACTGGAAGCTCGACGAACTCTCGATCGGCTGGGACACGATCGACATCACGTCGACCATCACCGGGTGGGAGGGGTTCGAGCTCACGCCGCAGTGGTCTCACAGCGACGAGCGCCTCGAACCGTTCGTCGGCCAGGAACTGCAGGAGGTAGCGCTCCTTGAGCGGCGGCCGGCGGAACGTGACCTGGCGGCTGGAACGGTGGCGGTGGAATTCGTCTTTGCCAGCGGCCGCCTGCGGATCGTCAACGGCCTTGACGAGAACCTCATCGAGGTCAATGCGGCCCGACCTGACGACGTCCGACACGGGCTGGACCGCTGAGTTGCTGCTGCTCGGTCGGTTTCCGGTGATCTCGATGTCCGGCAGCAGGGCGGCCTGAGGTCCCTGTTCGATGTGATCGTGTTTCGTGCGACGATCCCGGCATGGCGAACCTTGATGCTTCCTCTGCCGAGCGCCGCGCGGGTACAGGTAGGCCGGGTGGAGCGGCCCGGAGCTCTGCCCTGGCTGTGTTGGGGGCGCTGTTGGACCGGTCGCTGGTGCAGATTGCCGACGCTGCCGCCGACGCCCGGTGCTTCGACCGGGAGGCGATCCGTGCGGCAGCGGACGTGTGGGACAACAACACCCTCCCGCTGTTTCGGGCGGCGACGGCCGGCACGCGAAGCGCGCGTGAGCGTCGGGCGCTGGCAGCGTTGGAATGGATGGCCGGCCTCGGTGAGGAACGGCGCACCTGGATGACCGAGCAGGCGACGGCTGCCGGATATTCGTTGGACGGGCTTCTCGCACCCCGGAAACCGTCCACTCCGAGCCGTGACCATCTGGGGCGGGTGATGGCCCCGGTGATGTCGCTGACCACGCACACCGCAACGAGCCTGGCCGCCGACTACGACCTGCCGTCGGCCGAGGTGCGCGGCCTGCAGGTCGAACGAGCCGGCAGCCGTCTCGACGGCCGGCTCGGACTCGTTGTCACCCGTTCCTATCCCGTCGACGACGGCACCTCACCCGAGAGCGCGACGCTTGACATACGGCTGCGCGACGTCACCGAGGTCCGCTTCGATTCCCATGACGCGCGGGGTGTCGTCCTTCGGCCGCGCGCTGACGGCGTGTCCATCACGCTGGGGGCCCGAGGGGTGATCAGCGCGGTGATGGCCGACCTTTGCCCGGACGACTACTGCTGGCACCTGTCCTCGGCCGGGCGCCGGGCCGACACAACCACACCACCCCGCGACGCGCGGCCTGCTCACGCCACCTCCCCGCAGGAGGGGCGCCTGAGTGCCAACGCCATGGCCGCAGCGACCGTCCTGCACCGCGCCATGCTGCACGTCCGCATGGTGCGTGACGCCGAGCGCGCGGACCGGGTCCCGGTGCACGACTTCCACCGAGCCTTCACCGGAGCCGGCACGGCGATCCTCGCCGCAGGTGCCCACCGTCTGTCCCACCGGCGAGAAGCCGCGTTCCGCGACCTGATCGAGACTTGGGTCCGACGTGGCGGCCCGGCCCTCACGGACTGGTTCACCATGCAGCTCGGGGAGACCGTCCACCGACCGGATCTCCTCAACGGCTGTCATGACCTGGACCGACGACGCCTGGCCGCCGGCGCACCGCAGCAGCCCGCTCCGAACCCCGCGGCGGTCCCCGGCCCGGTAGAGGTCGAACTCCGGATGGCCGCCTACACCTCGGCACACACACGCTACGGCGCAGACCGTGCCGCCAAGGCCCTCGTGCACCTGGCCGTTCCGCCGCACTCCCAGAACGCCGAGAACGCCCCGTGGCGACTGCGCGCCATGCACGGCTCCGACCCCGCCCACTTCCAGTTGCAGACAGCGGCGTTCCAAGGCGTCAGCCGGCCCCGCGTCACGGTTGACGCCAATGCGCCCCGCCGCTTCGCCCTCCACGACGGAGCCCTCAGCATCACACAAAGGGAAGGACCGCACCCCTGTCCGCCGTCATAAGTGCGTCATCGTCCGGGGCGGGAAGGGGACTGCTCCCCCTCGGAGGTGCTCGCCCGAGTGGGGAGGGCGTCGATGCCGGGGACGTCTCCGCCTTCCTGGACTCCGCCGGCACCGTGCGGTCGCAGGTCCTGCTCGGGGCACGTGACACGGCCTCGGTCCGACTGCCCGGCGTGGGCCCGTCGGGAGGCGTCCTGGCGGGCGGGCGCCGTTCCGGGGCTCGTCGGGAGGAGCGGGGCTGGGGGCGGGCTACTCCACCGTCCGGTCCGGCTCGGCGGCCGGGGCGTTGTACTCGGCGAGGGTTTCGCGGGTGAAGCCGAAGAAGTAGGTGGCCAGGAAGCCCGCGAGGTAGCCGGTCAGCAGTCCGCCGCCGTAGACGGCGGCGCCCGCGAGGAGTCCGTGCGGGCCGGCCAGCAGGGGGAAGAGGGCCCAGCCGGAGGGGCCGATGGCGGTGGAGCCCACCGTGCTGCCGAGTTGGCCGGCGACCCCGACGAAGGCGCCGCCGGCCGCGCCGCCGATGCAGGCGGTGATGAAGGGGCGCCCCAGCGGCAGGGTGACGCCGTAGACCAGGGGCTCGCCGACGCCGAGCAGGCCCGCCGGGAGGGCGGACCTGATGGTGGCCCGGATCGAGGCGTTGTGGCGCAGCCTCAGGTAGACGGCCACGGCGCAGCCGACCTGCCCGGCGCCGGCCATGGCGAGGATCGGCAGCAGGACGGTGGAGCCCTGCTGCTGGATGAGGGTGGTGTGGATCGGGATCAGTGCCTGGTGCAGGCCGAGCATGACCAGCGGCAGGAAGAGGCCGCCGAGCACGAGTCCGGCGAGCAGGCCGCCGTGGGCGAGCAGCCAGGTGGCGGCGTGGCCGATGGCGGTGGAGATCTCCCCGGCGACGAACATCAGGCCGAAGAGCGCGGCCAGCCCGCCGAGCAGCACGGTGACGGTGGGGGTGATCAGCACGTCCAGGGCGGCGGGCACCACTCGGCGGGTCCAGCGTTCCAGGTGGACGGCCAGCAGTGCGGCGCCGAGCGCGCCCACCACGCCGCCCTGCCCGGGGGTGAGGTGGTGGCCGAAGGCCTCCACCTTGGTGACCCCCGCGTAGACGATCACGCTGGCCACGGCTCCGCCGAGCACGGGTGTGCCGCCGAACTCCTTCGCCGTGTTGTAGCCGACGAAGACGGCGATCAGGGACATGAACCCGGAGGAGACCGGGCCGAGGGCGGCGACCAGCGCCGGTGCCCAGCCGAGGTTGGCGAGGGCCCCGGCGAGACCGGCGACGATCCCGCATCCGATCAGGGCGGGGATCAGCGGGACGAAGATGTCGGCGATCCGGCGCAGCGCCCGTTTCACCGGGGTCGCGTTGCGTACCCGGGCGCGCGCCCGGATGTGCTCGCCGCGCCCGGCGAGGTCCTCGGCGGTGGGGGCGGCCGCCGGTCCGTCCCGTCCGGCGGCCGCCTCCCGTCCGGCCGCTCCGCCGGCCGCGCCGACCCCGGCCGGCGCCCCATCCGCCCCATCCGCCCCATCCGCCCTGCCCACCCCGCCCGGCGCACCGGGCGGTTCCAGGAGGTGGCGCAGCCGCGCGGTGACCCCGGCGACGGCGGCGGGTCCGAGCACGATCTGGTAGGTGTCGTCCTCGACCGTGCCCAGGACCGCCGGCAGCGCCCGGAGCGCCTCGGTGTCGACCAGGGAGCGGTCCGCCAGGCCCAGCCGCAGCCGGGTCATGCAGTGGGCGACCGAGCGGATGTTGGCGGCGCCACCGACGAGCGGGAGGATCGCCTCGGCCACGGCACGGTTCTTCTCGTCCGACATGCCGGGTGACGTACCCGGGTGCTCCCCCGGCTCAACCGCCGTCGTACGCGGCGGTGCTGAGCCCGGCCACCGGTTCCGGGGCGGGATCGGCGCCGAGCCGGGCCACCGCCTCCGGGGCGCCGGGGCCGGCGTCGGCCCGGTCCGGGAGCCGGTCGTCGTCGGCTCCCGTGGTGCGCACCCGGTGCACGTACCGGTCGATCAGGTGGCGCAGCACGGTGGCGGTGGTGACGACGTCCGTCTCGGGGACGCCGTCCAGCGCGTCGGCGAGCCCGATGATGTTGGCCTGTTTCAGGCGGTCCAGCACCTCGCGCCCACCGGGGGTGATGGCGACCTGGCGGGCCCGCCGGTCCTGGGCGTCCTGGCTGCGTTCCACCAGTTGCTGGCCCTGGAGGCGGTCGATCTGGCGGGTGACGTGGGAGGGTTTGACCATCAGGCGGTCGGCCAGGTCGCTCACCCGGCTGGCTCCCGCGCCCTCGGCGAGCGCGCGCAGCAGGTAGACGTCCGATCGGGCGGCGGTGATGCCGGCCCGGGCGGTGCGGCGCTCGTGTTCCTGGGAGCGCGTCAGCAGGTAGGCCAGTGTGGCCAGTACGTCCTCCAGGCCGTCCAGGCCGTCCGGGCTCTGCGGCCCGCGGGCGGTGGTCCGATCGTCTTCGGCGTCTTCTTCGTCCGACATGGGGGAACTGTAGCGATCCGGTTCGGGCGGTGGCCGGGGCGTGGAACCGTGGCCGGATTTCGGACAGATTCGGCCGACGCCCGGTGCGCCCTTCCGCCACCACGGAACGCGAGCTACCGTGACGTTCAGTTAGTTGCTTTCGGCACGTAAATATGGCCCGGCTCAACTCCCGGAAGGGGATTCACTGATGGCCACCGCCGAGAAGACCCCGCGCTTCACCCACCCCGCCGCCCGCGGCACCTGCCCGTTCGCCCCGCCGCCCGCCTACGGGCAGGCCCGGCAGGAGGAGCCGGTCAGCCGCGTCTCCCTGTGGGACGGCTCCACCAGCTGGCTGGTCACCCGCCACGAGGACATCAAGGCGGTCCTCGCCGACGCCCGGTTCAGCTCCGACTCCACCCGGCCCGGCTTCCCGTTCATCAGCGCGGGCGCCCGGCAGCTGAACACCGGCCGGCCCACCATCGTCCGGATGGACGAGCCCGAGCACTCCCACTTCCGCCGGATGCTGACCGGCGAATTCATGATCAAGAAGGTCGAGGCGCTGCGCCCCGAGGTCCAGCGGATCGCCGACGAGCTGCTGGACCGGATGACCGACGGGCGCTCCGGCGCCGACCTGGTCCGCGAGTTCGCGCTGCCGCTGCCGTCCCTGGTCATCTGCCTGCTGCTCGGCGTCCCCTACCAGGACCACGACTTCTTCCAGGAGTGCAGCCGCGTCCTGCTGCGCCGCGACTCCACCGCCGAGGAGGTCACCGCCGCCCAGACCAAGCTGGTCGACTACCTGATCGAGCTCACCGAGGCCAAGCGCGCCCGCCCCGACGACGGCATCCTCAGCCGCCTGGTGGAGCGCGGCGAGCTGAGCACCGAGGAGATCGGCGGCATGGGCCGGCTGCTGCTGATCGCCGGACACGAGACCACGGCGAACATGACCGCGCTCTCCGTGCTCGCCCTGCTGCGCAACCCCGACCAGCTCGACCACCTGCGCGAGCACCCCGAGTCCGTGCCCGGCGCGGTCGAGGAGCTGCTGCGCTACCTGACCATCGTGCACTCCGGCGTGACCCGGGTCGCCACCGAGGACGTCGACCTGGGCGGGGTGAGGATCGCGGCGGGCGAGGGCGTCATCTGCATGGTCAACACCGCCAACCGGGACGAGCGGGAGTTCCCGGACGGCGACGAGCTCGACCTGACCCGCGACGCGCGCCGCCACCTCGCCTTCGGCTTCGGCAGCCACCAGTGCCTCGGACAGCCGCTGGCCCGGCTGGAGCTGCAGGTCGCGCTGACCACCGTCCTGCGGCGGCTGCCCGAACTGCGTCTGGCCGTACCGTTCGAGGAGATCCGCTTCCGCGGCGAGATGCTCGTCTACGGCGTCCACGAGCTGCCCGTCGCCTGGTGACCCGGGCTCCCCCGGGAGCCGCCACGACCCCGTCAACCCACCTGCCCCTCCGAGGAGTTCACCTCCCCTGGGCACCCGCTCCGAAAGGAAGACCATGCTCGTCCGGATCGACCAGGAGAAGTGCTGCGGCGCCGGGCACTGCGTGCTCGCCGCCCCCGACGTCTTCGACCAGCGCGACGAGGACGGCATCGTCGTCCTGCTCGACGCCGAACCGCCCGCCGAGCTCCACCGGGCCGTCCAGGACGCCGCCGCCGTCTGCCCGGCCGCGGCGATCCACCTGGAGCAGGTGTGACCGCACTGCGAGAAGTGGCCGTGGTCGGCGCCGGCGCGGCCGGGCTGCACGCCGCCGAGGCGCTGCGCAGATCCGGCTACGACGGCCGGCTCACCCTGATCGGCGCCGAGCCGGATCCGCCGTACGACCGGCCGCCGCTGTCCAAGCACCTGCTCGGCGGCCAGTGGCAGCCCGACCGCCTGGCCCTGCGCGGCCCCGAGGCGCTGGACGAGCTCCGGCTCGACCTGCGTCTCGGGGTCCGGGCCGAGCGGCTGGACCGCCGGGAGCGCACCATCCGGCTCTCCGACGGCCGGCGGGTGCGCTGCGAGGCCGTCGTCGTGGCCACCGGGGTCCGCCCGCGCCGACTGCCCGGCGCCGACGCACCGCGGCCCGGGGCGCACGTGCTGCGCACCCTCGCCGACGCCCTCGCCCTGCGCGAGGAACTGCGGCCGGGCACAAGGCTGTTGGTGGTCGGCGGCGGGCTGCTCGGCGCCGAGGCGGCGGCCACCGCCGTCGGCCTCGGCGCCGAGGTGACCTGGCTGACCTCCACCGCCGCGCCGCTCGCCGCCGTCCTGGGCACCGAGACGGCCGCGCTGCTGGCCGGCCTGCACCGCGAGCACGGGGTGCGGCTCCACCGGGGCGTGGCCACCGGGCTGCTCGAACACCGCGGCCGGGCCGCCGGCGTCCGGCTGGCCGACGGCACCGAACTGGCCGCCGACGCCGTGCTGATGGCCGTCGGCTCCGAGCCCGCCACCGAGTGGCTGGCCGGCAGCGGCGTCCCGCTGGACGACGGCGTGGTCTGCGACGCCTACTGCGCCGCCGGCCCCGGCGTCTGGGCGGCCGGGGACGCCGCCGCCTGGCCCGACCCGCGCACCGGCCGCCACCGGCGCCTCGAACAGCGCACCAACGCCACCGAGCAGGCCACGCACGCGGCCCGGAACCTGCTGGCCGGCCCGGACGGCGCCCGGCAGGCCTACCGGCCGGTCCCGTACCTGTGGACCGACCAGTACGGACTGCGGGTGCAGGTGTTCGGCCGGCCCGGCGGCGCCGAACGGTTCGAGGTCGTCGACGGCAGCCTGGAGGAGCACCGCTTCGCCGCCGTCTGCGTCCGCGACGGCCTGGTCACCGGCGCGGTCGGGATCGCCTCCGCCAAGGCGCTGCGCGGGCTGCGCGCCCAGGTGGCGGCGCACGGCCCGTGGCCGCCCGACCCGGGCTGAGCCCCGAGCCGGGCTGAGCCCCGAGCCGGGCTGATCTCCGAGCCGGCCTGAGCCTCGGACCGGGCCGGGCCGTCCCTGGGCGGCGCCCGGGTACGGTCCGCCGGCCGCTGCCGCCCGCCAACCGGGCGAGGCGGCGGACGGACCGGCATGGTGCGGGGGCCCCGGAGCGACCGCGCCCGGAGACTGGTGGCCCGCATCCGGCCAGGGGAGCAAGCGCATGGACGACCGCAGCCGCCGAGCCGGCCCGGGGCCCGCTCCGACCCTCGCGGTGAGCCCCCGGGCCGGTGTCCTGGGCACCGCGCTGGCCGCCGTGCTCGCCTTCTCGCTCTCCTCCGGCTCGTGGCAGTGGTTCTCCACCTACATCGGGCTGACCCTCCTCGCGGTGGTCCTCTCCTCCACCCGCCCGCCGACCCGTGCGACGGACGCGGGAGCCGGTTACGCCCGGAGCCTGGCCGCCTACGCGCTGGTCATCGGCCTGACCGTGGCCCTCGCCCTGGCCCCCGCGATGCAGCGCTGGTCCTGGCTGTTCCCGATGCCCGGCACCCGCCGCGACTGCCCCCACCTGGGCGACTACGCGCGGCTGCAGGCGCAGGCCGCCCTCGGCGGCCTCGCCGCCGGGGACGGCGCCGCGCTCGCCACCGCCCAGGACCAGCAGGCCCGGCACGCCGTCGCGGACTGCCTGTCCGCCACCACCACGCTCTGGCTGCCGGTGTACGCACTGGCCGCGGCCCTGCTGGCCGTGCTCCTCGTGCTGCTGCTGGACCGGGTCCGCGGCCGGCGGCAGCGGTCCGGGACGGCGACAGGCTGACGGACGGCGGCGGGCTGACGGACGGCGGCCGCACGCGCCGTCCCGCTCCCCCACCGCGCCGCCGCCCAGCTCTCCCACCTCCCGGGTGGAGCAGCACGGGCCGCTGCGGCTCGGCGAACTCACCACCCGCGAGGGCGTGGCGGTCCCGTCCACGGTCCGCACCGTCGCCCCGCTGGTCGCCGACGGCCTGGTCGCCAGGAGCCCCGACCCGCAGGACGGACGCTCCCAGCTGCTCGCCCCACCCCGCTCGGGCTGGAGCCCCTCTCCCGGATCCGCCGCGAGCGCACCGCCCTGCCGGCCCGGCGCAGCTCCCGGCTCACGCCCGATCAGTGCCGTGCGCTGGAGGCGGCCCTGCCGCTGCTGGAACTGCTCCTGGAGGAACCCGGCTGACCCACCGCCGTCGGCACGCCCCGGCCCGGGGAAGTGCCCCCGGCCCGGCGGGTGGCAGGCTGGCGCGATGACTTCCGACCCCGCCGCCGCGCCCGCCCGCTGGCACACCCCGCCCGAGCCGACACCGTTCCAGGGCTGTGAGGCCTTCCGGGGGGCGGACGCCGGGACGGTGCTGGAATTCTGGCGCTACGCGATGCCCGACCTCCGGACGAACACCACCCGGGGCCTGCTGGCCGAGTTCCTGGTCCACCGGGCGGTGGGCGCGGTCCGGCGCAACGCGGAGTGGGAGAGCTTCGACGTCCTGGCGCCGGACGGGCTCAGGATCGAGGTGAAGACGAGCGCCTACCTCCAGGCCTGGGGTCAGCGCCGGCTGTCGGAGATCCGCTTCTCCCGGCTGCGCGGCCGCACCTGGACGCCCGAGGACGGAGTCGCGGCGGAGCAGTCCTACAACGCCGACGTCTACGTCTTCGCCCTCCACACCGCACGCACCCACGCCGACTACGACCCGCTGGACATCGGCCAGTGGGACTTCTACGTCGCGCCCCGCGCCCTCGTGGAGGCCACCGGGCAGGCCGGCCTGGGGCTGGCCTCCGTACGGCGGCTGTGCGGCGAACCCGTCGCCTACGAGCAGCTCCCGGAGCGCATCGGGGCCGCCGTGGACACACCGTCGGGTCACTCGGGCCAGGGCACCGAGGTCTCGACGCCGGTGGTGTAGTCGACGCCGGGGACGTCCCAGCCGTACAGCTGCCGGAACTGGTTGTAGAACCAGGCGGCGCCGTCCGGCCCGGCGGCCAGCGCGCCCGCCGGGTCGGCCCACAGCTCCCGCACCCGGTCCTGCACGGCGGGGTCGAGCTCCCAGCCGTCCAGGCGGATGCGGCCCTGCCCGTCCAGGGTGAGCTCCTTCGCGCCGGTCAGCTGCTCCCACAGGTCCACGGCCTGGTCGTCGGTGGTGCGCCAGCCGTCCTCGCCGAGGACGATGCGCAGCAGCGAGGTGTAGAGGGCGATGGAGGGGATGGCCGTGGACGCCTGGGTGACGGCCGCGCCGGCGACGACGGTGAACGCCCGGCCGCGGTCGGCGAGCAGTTCGGTCTGCAGCTGACGGGCGGTGGCCTCCAGGTGCTCCTTGGCGGCGCCGATCGTGCCCTGCCGGTAGACCGGCGCGGTGATCTCGGAGCCGACGTAGGACAGGGCCACGGTGGTGAAGCCGGGGCCGAGCAGGTCCTCGTCGGCCAGCGCCCGCACCCACAGCCGCCAGTCCTCGCCGCCCATCACCTTGACGGTCGCCGCCCGCTCGGCCTCGTCGGCCGGGGTGAGGTCGACGGTGCCGATCCGCGGGGCGCCGTCCTCGAAGAGCAGGGACGGCGAGGTGTACGGCGAGCCGAGGGGCTTGATCACCGAGTGGTGGACCTCGCCGGTGGCCGGGTCGGTGCGCCGGGGCGAGGCGAGCGAGTAGACGAGGTAGTCGACCGGGCCGTAGCGCTCGGCGAGGAGCTTGAGCACCTCGGTGCGGGTGGCGTCCGCGTAGGCGTCGGCGTTGACGAAGGTGAGGTCTCCCCCGCTCCGCTCGGCCAGGGCCGAGGTCGCGGCGGTGCGGTACCAGCCCGCGGTGGCGGTGCGCCGCTCGGTGGCGGCGGCCTCGTAGCCGACGCCGATGCCGCGGATGCCCTGGCGGCGCAGTCCGGCGAGCAGCAGCGCCTGGCCGTATCCGGCGCTGGCACCGAGGACCAGGGCGACCGGGGCCCGGCCGGTCGGCGCCGCGGGCTCGATGCGCTGCCACTGGCGGTCGACGGTCGCCGCGCTGCCGGCCGGGTGGGAGTTGACGATCAGGTAGCCCCGCTGCTTGGGGGTGATCTGCTGGATGCTCACGTGCTGGCGCCCTCTCCGATCCGGAGATCGTGATCAAGGTGTCGGTCGTCCGGAGCCTATCCGCGCCGGGGGGCACCGCCTTTGCCATGCCGTCACGGAAGATGCGGCCTCCACTTGTCGGAGGTCGTCATTGCGGCGGTGTCCCGCTTCGGGTAGCGGCCTTCCGGGCGGTCGTGCGTGGAGCCGGACGACCGGCGAAAATCGCGTGACCCTGCCCAGGGCAACGGCGACACTGGCGCCATGACTGGTCCTGCCCTGCCTCAGCTGCTTCGACCGCGTGCCCTGGGGCCCGGGGATCTCGTGGTCATCGCATCGCTGTCCGGTCCGCTGCCGGCCGCTTACGAGCCCAACGTCGAGCGGACGGTGGTCGTGCTGGAGCGGATGGGGTTCCGCGTGCGTCGGGCTCCGCTCCTCGAAGCGGGACGCCGCCGTTGGTGGAGCGCGGCCACGCCGGCGGAGATCGCCGGGGAGCTCAACGGTCTTCTGCGTGATCCCGAGGTGCGCGCGATCGTCGCGAGTGACGGCGGTCAGACGGCGCTCGGCTATCTCGACCTGATCGACGTCGAGGCGGTCAGGGCCGACCCCAAGCCGATCCTCGGCTACAGCGACATCTCGCTGCTGCATCTGGTGCTCCATGCGCGCACGGGTCTGGTCGGGTTCCACGCCGACATGGCCGTCCCGGGTTTCGGCGGACACTGGCAGTCCGTGCCCGTGGCGCGCCGAGCGGAACTCGAGAAGCTCTACTTCGGGTTGCTGACCGGCACCGAGCCGATCGGTGCGCTGCCCGCGAGCCCGTCGTGGGAGTGCTGGCGTCCCGGTCGTGTCGAGGGGCGGCTGATCGGCGGGCTGATCAATCGCATCGTGCTGGCGCAGGCGACGCCTTTCGCGCTGCCGCTCGAACGGTTCGACGGTGCGGTGCTGTTCTGGGAGGAGATGGGCGGCCTGGCGTCGTACGTGTGGAGTTATCTGCAGGTGATGCGGCACAGCGGCATCCTCGATCGGATCGCCGGCATGGTCGTGGGTGTTCCGCGCGAGATCGGCGGACTCGAACCCGGCGCCTCCCCGACCCTGCGCGAGATCGTCCTCGACGTCCTCGGGGACCGTGACATCCCGGTCCTGGGCAACGTCGATTTCGGGCATGCCGGCCCGAATCTGCCGATGCCGGTCGGCATCCGTGTCGGCCTCGACGCGCAGCGGCGGACGCTGTCGCTGCTCGAACCGGCGGTAGCGCCGCACGCGACGACGGGGCCGGTCGGCTGAGCACCGCGGCTCGGTGAACCGGCCCCGGGCAGCACCCCCGGGGGGCCGGCTCACGCTCCGGTGGCGTCCTGGGGGCGGTTCAGCCGCCAGACCACGGCGGTCCCGCTGCCGGCCGGGGCCAGCGGCAGCGCGGCCGGCTCCCGCCGGAGTTCGGTGAAGCCCAGGCGGCGCGGGACGGCGGCGCTGGCGGTGTTGGCCCGGTCGTGCACGATCTCCAGGTGGTCCACCTCCGGCAGGGCGAACATCTCCTCGGCCAGGGCCGCAACCGCCCGGGTGGCGAGGCCCCGGCCGGTGGCGGCCGGGTGCAGCCAGTAGCCGACGCGCCGGCCGCCGGGCTCGCCCGCGCGGACGGCCTGGCACATGCCGACCGGGGCGCCGTCCTCGGTGATCGCGTAGGTGTACACCTCGCCGCTCGCCCACCAGGTGTCGCACCGGTTGAGCAGGGCGCGGGTGTGCTCCTCGTCGTGCCGGGCCACCCACGGCTCCCAGGGCCGCAGGTGCGCCAGGGACTCCTCGATCAGCGTGAAGGCCGCCGCGAAGTCCTGTTGTCCCTGCCAGCGCCGCAGCGCGAAGGACCCGCGGTCGACGACGTTCCTCGGTCGCACCATGCCGGCCATGATCCTTTCCCGCGCGGTCCGCCGCAACCGCCCGCTGTCAACTGCCGTGCGGTGCGCGCCCGGTGGGTGCCAGTGTCCGCCCCGGGGTTCCTCGCAGCCGCGGCCGTCCGGGTAGCCGCCGAACGCCTCCGCCCTGGTGGAGTCGGGGATCATCGCCACCGCCACCGGAGGCTCGTTCGATGCGGACGCCCGGGCACCCGTTGCCCGTTCCGCCGTTGGAGTGCTCTGCCTCCACCCGCCGCGACATCCGCGACGCTCGGCCGCCCCGTGCGCCGCGAGGCCCACTAGGTTCCTGCCGTGGACGAAACCAGGGCTTCGAACGGGCGCGAGCCGTCCGCCGGCGAGCGCGTCGCGACCCGCCTGGACGCACGGCTGCCGGTCACGGAGGCGGGCCGGGAACTGCTGCGCAAGGTCTTCCCGGACCACTGGTCCTTCCTGCTCGGCGAACTCGCGCTGTACAGCTTCGTGGTACTGCTGCTGACCGGCGTCTACCTGACGCTCTTCTTCCGGCCGAGCATGAACGAAGTCGTCTACCGGGGCGCCTACCTGCCGCTCGACGGCGTACGGGTGTCCGAGGCGTACGCGTCCACCCTGCGGATCAGCTTCGAGGTGCGGGGCGGATTGATGATCCGTCAGATCCATCACTGGTCGGCACTGTTGTTCGCCTCCGCGATCGGTGTGCACCTGCTGCGGGTGTTCTTCACCGGGGCGTTCCGCCGCCCGCGCGAGCTCAACTGGGTGATCGGGGTGACGCTGTTCAACCTCGCGCTGCTGGAGGGGTTCTCCGGCTACTCGCTGCCGGACGACACCCTCTCCGGCACCGGCCTGCGGATCGCCGAGGGCGTCCTGCTGTCGGTGCCGCTGGTCGGCAGCTACCTCACCCTGTTCGCCTTCGGCGGCGAGTTCCCCGGTCACGAGGTCATCCCCCGGCTGTTCACCGTGCATGTCCTCCTGGTCCCGGGACTGCTGCTGGCCCTGCTCGGGGCGCACCTGACGCTGGTGGTGGTGCTGAAGCACACCCACTGGGCCGCCCCCGGCCGCACCAACCGCAACGTGGTGGGGATGCCGTTCTTCCCCCAGTTCCTCACCCGCACGGTGGGCCTGATGTTCGCGGTGGGCGGCGTGATGGCGCTGTCGGCCTTCCTCGCCGAGGTCAACCCGATCTGGCGGTACGGCTCCTACCGCCCGGACGTGGTCGGGACGGGCGCGCAGCCGGACTGGTACATCGGTTTCATCGAGGGGGCGCTGCGCCTGATGCCGGCCACCGAGACCAGGCTGCTCGGGCACACCGTGTCGTGGAACGTGTTCCTGCCCGCCCTGGTGGTGCCCGGTCTGCTGTTCGCGGCGCTGTACGCCTACCCCTTCGCCGAACGGTGGCTCGACCCCGGGACCGGCGAGCACCATCTGTGCGACCGCCCGCGCAACCGGCCCACCCGCACCGCGCTGGGCACCGCCGGGATCACCGTCTTCGCGGTGCTGCTGATCGCCGGCGGCAACGACGTCATCGCGTACGCCTTCGAGCTCTCCGTGAACGCGCTCACCGTGGTGCTGCGGACGGCCCTGGTGGTGCTGCCGCCGGTGGTCTTCGTGCTCACCCGGCGCCTCTGCCTGGCCCTGCAGGCCCGGGACCGCTCCCGGCTGCTGGACGGCGACGAGACCGGCCGGATCGACCAGTCGCACGACGGCGGTTTCTCCGGCCACCACCGCCCGGTGCCCGAGGCCGAGCGGTACGTGCTGCTGGCGCGCTCCGCGGCGGATCCGGTCACGGCCCTGCAGGGGGCGCCGCGGCACGAGCGGGTACGGGCCGCGGCGAGCTCCTGGTTCCATCGCGACCGGGTCGAACTCCCCTCCACCGAGCGGGAGTCGGAGCGGATGGCGGCCGTCCTCACCGCCCCGGCGCACCCCGCTCCCCCGGCCGTCCGGGCGCCCGAACCCGCCCCGGGCGGCCCGCTCCGGCGGCTGCTGCGCCGGTTCAGCCCGCGTCGTGGTCGCGGTACTGGAAGATGAAGCCGGCGACGGCGAACGCGAGCACCAGGGCGCCGACGACGATCAGCCACCGGGCGAAGACCAGCCCCAGGGCGAAGACCGTCACACCGACCGCCGCGAGGACCGGACAGCCGCTGCGGGCCGGGAAGAACCCCACCGGCCCGGCGGCCTCGGCGATCTCGGCCTCCTTGCGGTCCTGCGCCCGGCCGCCGCCCAGCCGCCGGTGCTGGACGAACCAGAACAGCGCGATCAGGCCGGACATCAGGAACGCCACCGCCAGGATCGCCTTGCCGGCCGGCTCCCGGGCCCAGAGGCCGTAGACCAGTCCGGTCACCGCGAAGAACGCCGTCATGACGGCGAACAGCCATCCCTCCGCCTTCACCGCCCGCTCCCCCGCCCGCCTGAACGGCCTTGCGGCACACCGGCGTTGCCGCTCGACGACCCCTCCGCCGGCACCTCCGGATGGTGCAGGTCGAAGGCCGGCGACTCGGAGCGGATCCGGGGCAGCGCGTGGAAGTTGTGCGACGGCGGCGGGCTGGAGGTGGCCCACTCCAGCGACCGGCCCCAGCCCCACGGATCGTCCTCGGCGACCTTCTCGCCGTACCTGGTGGTCCGCCAGACGTTGTAGAAGAACGGCAGGTTGGAGATCCCGAGCAGGAACGAGCCGATCGAGGCGCAGACGTTCAGGGCCGTGAAGTCGTCCACCGCCAGGTAGCTCGCGTAGCGGCGCGGCATCCCCTGGGCGCCGAGCCAGTGCATCACCAGGAAGGTGGTCTGGAACCCCGTGAACAGGATCCAGAAGTGGACCTTGCCCAGCCGCTCGTCGAGCATCTTCCCGGTGAGCTTCGGCCACCAGAAGTAGAAGCCCCCGAAGGTGGCGAAGACGACCGTCCCGAACAGCACGTAGTGCAGGTGGGCCACCACGAAGTAGCTGTCGGTGACGTGGAAGTCGATCGGCGGCGCGGCCAGCAGCACCCCGCTCAGCCCGCCGAACAGGAAGGTCACCAGGAAGCCGATCGACCAGAGCATCGGGGTCTCGAAGGACAGCGAGCCGTTCCACATCGTCCCGACCCAGTTGAAGAACTTCACCCCGGTGGGCACCGCGATCAGGAAGGACATCATCGAGAAGAACGGCAGCAGCACCTGGCCGGTGGCGAACATGTGGTGGGCCCACACCGACATGGACAGCGCGGTGATGGCGATGGTCGCGCCGATCATGCCGTAGTAGCCGAACAGCGGCTTGCGGCTGAACACCGGGACGATCTCGCTGATGATGCCGAAGAACGGCACCGCGACGATGTACACCTCCGGGTGGCCGAAGAACCAGAACAGGTGCTGCCACAGCAGCGCCCCGCCGTTCGCCGCGTCGAAGGCGTGCGCGCCGAACTTGCGGTCCGCCTCCAGGCAGAGCAGTGCGGCGGTCAGCACCGGGAAGGCCAGCAGCACCATGACGGAGGTGAACAGCACGTTCCAGGTGAAGATCGGCATCCGGAACAGCGTCATGCCCGGCGCCCGCAGGCAGGTGATGGTGGTGATGAAGTTGACCGACCCGAGGATGGTGCCGAGGCCGGCCACCACCAGCCCGAGCGCCCAGAGGTCCCCGCCCGCCCCGGGCGAGAACAGCGGCCCGTTCAGCGGCGCGTACGCGAACCAGCCGAACGAGGGCGCACCCCCGGTGGTGAGGAAGCCGCTCAGCACCATCAGCCCGCCCAGCAGGAAGGCCCAGTAGGTGAAGGCGTTCAGCCGGGGGAAGGCGACGTCCGGCGAGCCGATCTGCAGCGGCATGATCGCGTTGGCGAACCCGGCGAAGGTCGGGGTGGCGAACAGCAGCAGCATGATCGTGCCGTGCATGGTGAACAGCTGGTTGTACCGCTCGTTCGACAGCAGCCCGGTGTCCGGCCCCATCAGCTGGGCCCGCATCAGCAGCGCGAGCACGCCTCCGACCAGGAAGAAGCCGAAGGCCGTCGCCAGGTAGAGGTTCCCGATGACCTTGTGGTCCGTGGTGAACAGCCAGCGCAGCAGCGTGCTGCCCTGCCGGACCCGCGCCCGGGTGCGGTCCTGCGCCCGGGGCGGCGCGGTGGACGAAGCGCTCATGGAACCTCCGCAGCGGAGCCGGTGACGCCCCCGGTCGCGGCGCCGATCCCCTCCCCGGCCCGGCGGAGGGCCCGCCCTCGCACGCCATCGCCGACCCTAGCGGCGGCGGCCCCGGCCGCCGGGGCGCCACGCGGTACGGCCCTTCGACCGGGCGCGGCGCCGTCCGAGGGCTTCGGGCTCAGCGCCGTCCGGGGCTTCGGGCTCAGCGCTCCCGCAGGTCGGGGACCACCTCGCGCAGCCGCTCGGCGCCGAGCGCGCCCGCCCGCAGCAGGACCGGCACCTCGCCGGTGACGTCCACGATCGAGGAGGGCACGGCGGCCGCGGTCGGGCCCCCGTCGAGGTAGACGGCCACCGAGTCGCCGAGCATGCCCTGGGCGGCGTCGCAGTCCTGCGGCGAGTCGTGCCCGGTCAGGTTCGCGCTGGAGACGGCCAACGGCCCGGTGGCGTTGAGCAGTTCGATGGCGACCGGGTGCGCGGGCATCCGCACCGCGACCGTCCCGTTGGTCTCGCCGAGGTCCAGCTCGACCGACTCCAGGTGGCGGGCGACCACGGTCAGCCCGCCCGGCCAGAACTCCTTGACCAGCTGCCGGGCGCGCTCCGTCACCTCGACCAGCCCGTCCAGCGCCTCCGGGGAGCCGACCAGCACCGGCGAGGGCATGTTCCGGCCCCGGCCCTTGGCCCGCAGCAGACGGTCGACCGCCTCCGGTGCGAAGGCGTCGGCGCCCACGCCGTACACGGTGTCCGTGGGCAGCACGACCAGCTCACCGCGGCGCACCGCGGCCACGGCCTCGCGCAGCCCGGCCGCGCGCTCGGACGGGTTCGAGCAGTCAAAACGACGAGTCATCAGGGGTCTCCACCGGCGGGCCGCCGGCCCGCACCGTTCCTCCGGCCCGGCCACCTCTCCGGCCGGACACGTCCTGGTCAGCCTACCCGTCCCGGCCCCGCCGCCCGGCCGGGCCCGGGTCCTGCGGGCGCGACCGCCTCCGCCGCTCGGGTGGCGCGGGGCCGCGGCGCCGTACCGGGCCGTGGTCCCCGGGGGCGGGCCGTGGCGGGCGGACGTAGGTTGCGGACATGACCAGTGACGAGACCGTCCCGGGCGTGGGAGTGCGCCCGCTGGACGAGGTGTTCGCCGCGATCGACAAGGTCAACCGGCGCCCGCGGCCCTGGACCGGCTTCGAGCACGGCGTGCTCGGCGCCTACCGGTGGGCCGCCGGCGCCCAGGTCGCGGCCCCGGTCACCGCCGCGGCCACGGCCGCCGCGACGGCCGGCGCCACCGGTCCGTGCCACGCCCAGCTGCTGGCCGAGTGCCAGGCCGCCGCCGTCCACCTCCACCGGGTCCGCGCCCAGGGGTCGGACCACAGCTACGTGCTCGGTGTCCACCGGGCCCTGGCGTGGCTCTGCGGACTGCACGAGGACCGCCCCTGAGCGGGGCGGTCCGGTGCGTCGGGCGGTCGGCGCACGGCACTGAACAGGAGTCAGCCCGGGTCAGTAGTAGTGCCGGCGGCCGCCGACGGCGTGCCCGAGTGCCCCGGCGACCCACAGGACCAGACCGATCATGACCAGCACGATGCCGATGGTCCACAGGATCGAGATGCCGGTGACGAAGCCGATGATGAGCAGGATGACACCGAGGACTATCACGAGGGTCTCCAGGGTTGACGGGTGGCTGGCGACGGGGGCGGCCTCGTCGGTTCGAACCGGCCTGGGCCTTCCCCGGGAGCGGGCCGGTCTCGCCCGGCCCGGCTCCACACCCCACGCGTGTACCGCGCCGCCGCCCGGGCAAACAACCGGCCCGTCATTCCCTCTCAGCGCCGGTGGCGGCCGCGCCGGCGGCGGGGCGGCGCGGCCACCCGGGGCGCGGGCAGGAAGAGCCGGGCGAGCTCGCGGCCCAGGTTGACGCCGATGGCGAGGGCCATCGCCATCGCGCCGGCCCGCCCGATGCCGCTCAGCCCGACCTCGGGCTCGCCCCGCACGAAGGCGAGCATCCCGAAGTACAGCACCGAGCCGGGCAGCAGCGGCCCCAGCGCGGCCGTGATGTGCGGCAGCGCCGAACTGCCCCGGCAGCGCGCCATGAGCTGGCCGGACAGTCCCACCAGCCCCGCCGCCAGGCCGGTGGCCAGGATCGGCTCGCCGCCCGCGTTCACCAGCACCCCGTACGTGGTCCAGCCGGCCGCGCTGTTCAGCAGCACCGCCGGCAGGGTGCCCGGCTCGGTGTTCAGCAGCACCGCGAACGCCAGCGTCAGAAGCACCGCGGCGGCCAACTGCAGCGGCGGGTTCACCGCCCCGGTCGGGAC
Source organism: Kitasatospora sp. NPDC058048 (assembly GCF_042885555.1). NCBI lineage: Bacteria > Bacillati > Actinomycetota > Actinomycetes > Kitasatosporales > Streptomycetaceae > Kitasatospora > Kitasatospora sp. NPDC058048. Next base: position 107,693 of record NZ_JBHVRT010000022.1, read on the forward strand.
GTCCTGGGCGGCCAGGTCGGCGCCGTTGTTGACGCCGACGTAGAGCACCGTCATCACCCCGATCACCACCCCGGCCATCAGATACAGCGCTTCGAGCAACCGGGCGGCGGCGGTGAGGTAGAAGCCCGCCAGGCCGTCCTGGGCCGCCGCCACCATGGGCCACCCCGGCAGCACCGCGTACAGCCCCCCGGTGATCACCACCGATCCACGCAGGTGCAGCCCGTTGAACGACAGCAGGATGCCGATCACGGCGGCGGGCACCGCCGCCACCACGAACTGGTAGAAGGCCGGGAGGTCGTGGCGCGCCACCAGCGCCGAGAGCCGCTCGCCCGCCAGCGCGGCGACGACGGCGCTGGCGAACACCAGCCAGGCCCGGGCGTCGGCCCGGCCGCCGATCAGCAGGGTGGCGGCCCCGGCCATCCCCCCGCAGCAGAGCACGAACAGCCGGCCCGAGTAGCGGCGGCTGTGCCGGCGGGCCGCCACCAGCCGGCCGTGCGCCTCCCGGACGGCCATCCCGCCCACCGTGATCTCGATGACCAGCCGGAACACGGCCGCCAGCCGCGCGTAGTCGACCGCCGGACGGCGGACCGAGCACTCGGCCGTCAGCGAGGGCTCCGACGGGCCGGGCTGATACGAGATCGCCACCCGGGTGAAGGTGACCTGCGGGTCGCACGGGTGGAGCCGGTAGGCGTGCGCGACCGCGAGCATGGCCGCCTCGACGTCCTCCGCGGCCTCGCCGCTGGCCAGCAGCAGCTCGCCGACCAGCAGCGCGAGGTCCAGCACCTGCGCCGGTTCGACACCCTCCGGCGGCTCCGCGCCGGCCCCCTCCGGCCCGGGCTGCCGATCGGCCGTCGGGGTGCGCAGCAGCGGCAGCATCATGTCGGGCCAGGGGGCCGCGGTGCCGTCGCCGTCCGGTCCGGACCGGGCGCCCGTCTCGCGCCGTCCGGGCGCGGGAGCCTGCGGCGGCACCCGTTCGGGCCGGGTGGGCCGCCCTTCCGGGCCGGCGGGCGCGCCGAGCTGCTCGTGTTCCGTCATCGCGACTCCCTGACCCCACCCCCTCCGCCAACAACGTGCAGCCGTTCAATTACCCGGAGTGATGCTGTGGCGAACGCGCCACACCCGGCACACCCGTACGGACCGGAGCACGACCCGCCGTACACGCCCCGTCGCCCCGCGCGTGCCGACCTCGGGGGCGGGGCCGACCGGCCGCCGGGCTCCGGGACGGCCCCGCGCACCACCCCCGACCGGCGGATTCGCGGCGGCGCACGCGGGTACACGCCGCGGCACGACGACCCCGAGCAAGGAACGGAGGCTCCGGCCATGCCCCGAGGATCCAGCCCCGAGCGGGAGCGCCAGTACGAGCACATCGAGGACAGCGCGCTCGACCGGGGCGAGAGCGAGAAGCGGGCCGAGGAGATCGCCGCCCGGACGGTGAACAAGGAGCGCGCCAGGCACGGCGAGTCGAGGACCGCCAGCCGGAGTTCGACCCACGACATGTCCTCCGGCCGGCGCGGCGGACAGCGCTCGCACCGGGGCGCCCGGGGCCCGACCTACGACCAGCTGTACAACGAGGCCAGACAGCGCGGCATCAAGGGCCGCTCCACGATGAACAAGAGCCGGCTGGCGCAGGCGCTCGGCCGCTGAGCGGCGCGCGCCACCCCAGGAGGTGCCCCGATGACCGTCCCGATACCCCCGGATCCGGACACCCGGCCGACCCCCGGCCCCGGCCCCGGGCCCGATCCCGCGCCTCGGCCGGGCGAGCCCGATCCCGCGCCGCCGCCGTTCCCGCCGTTCCCGCCGCCGGAGCCGCTCCCGGACCCCGACCCGCCGTCGCTTCCCCGGCCGAACCCCGGGCAGGGCTGAGGCCACGGCGAACCGCGGGCGGGTCAGAAGCGCGGGCGGTCAGAAGCGTGGCGCCAGCAGGCCTTCCAGCTCGGCCTCGAAGAGCAGTGCGGGCCGGAAGCCCATGCCGGTGAAGTGCCCGGCGAGCTCCAGTGACAGCACGCCGTGCAGGCGGGTCCAGAAGGCCAGGAAGCGGTGCAGCACCTCGGGCGGGGCCGGCTGATCGCCCGCCCAGCCCCGACGGCCCAGCAGGTGGGTGGCGAACGGCGCCTGCGGGGTCTGCGGCCCGGCCGGGGCGAGCACCGCGCAGGCGTCGACCAGCGTCCGCATCACCTCGTCGGCGATGGCGGTGGTGTCCTCCGGTGCGCGGTAGCCGGGCACGGGGGTGCCGTAGATCAGGAAGTACCGCTGGGGGTCGGCCAGCGCCCACTCGCGCAGGACGTGGGCGAGCCCGGCCAGGTCGGCGCCCTCGGCGGCGGCCGCGCCGAGGGTGTCGGCCAGGCTGCGGTACGCGTCCCGGACGAGTTCGGTGATCAGCTCGTCGCGGCCGGCGAAGTAGCGGTAGAGCGCCGGGCCGCTCAGGCCCATCCGCTTGGCGATCGCGTTGACGGAGAGCGCCGAGGCGCCGGCCGTGGCGATCTGGTCCCAGGCGTGCGCCTTGATCTCCTCGCGCACCTGGGCCCGGTAGCGCTCGCGCGGGGTGTCCGCGCCCGTCCCGGCCATGCTTCGCCCCGCTCCCCGAGTCGCCCGACTACATGTTCACGCTTCCGTTAGAAGGTATCACGGAACCTGTTGACCTCTCAGGACTCGGGGAGTTACAACTTCTAACGAAGGCGTGAGCATCTAGCTCGCGGCAACCGTGCCGTTCCCGACGGCCGACCAGTGAATGGGGAGTTCCATGTCCGGCATCCGCGGCACCCGCGCCACCGGCACCACCGGCATCCGCAGCGCCCTCCTGACCGTTCCGCTCGCCCTCGGCCTGCTCGGCGCCGTCGCCCCGCCGGCCGGGGCCGCCACCGCCCACCGCCCCGACTCCTCGCTCACCTGCCGCGGGGCGGGCGTCGATCCCGACGCCCGGGTCCGCTATCGGACCGGGACCGTGATCCACGCGCCGCTGCGGACCGTCTGGCGGCTCCAGACCGACGTGGACCGCTGGCCCGACTGGCAGGCCCCGGTGCAGAGCGCCGAGCGCCTCGACGGCGGCCCGCTGCACCCGGGTTCGGTGTTCCACTGGACCACCCCGCTGCCCCCGAACCCCGCCTCGGCCGACCCCGTCCTGGAGATCACCTCCACCGTCCGGCAGCTGCGGCCCGGCTCCTGCATCCGCTGGACCGGCCCGGCGGTCGCGACCGGCCTGAGGATCGACGGCGTGCACGTGTGGAACTTCACCGAGGTGCCCGGCGGCGTCCTGGTGCGCACCGAGGAGACCCACACCGGCCCCCAGGTCGACGCCAACGTCCCCGCCGCCACCGACATCCTCCGCCAGGGCCTCGAAGGCTGGCTGCACGACCTGAAGACCGCCGCCGAGGCCGGCTCCGCCCGGTAGCACCGCGGCGCCGGCGATCCGCCGGGCTTCCCCGCGCGGGATCGGGACCCGGAAGACCCCGGCCACGCACGGAAGTCCCCGGGCCGCGCATGGAAGCCCCCGACCGGGGCAGACGCCGCCCGGGGCGGACTTCGCCCCCGTCGACGAGAGGAGGCACCCGCCGTGGGTACCGAGAAGAAGCTGCACAACATGGCGGAGAAGGCGAGCGGCAAGGCCAAGGAAACCGCCGGGCGGGCCACCGGCGACCGCTCGACCGAACTCAAGGGCAAGGCCGAGCAGGTGAAGAGCGACCTGAAGCAGGCCGCGGAGAAGGTCAAGGACGCGGGCAGGCATTGACCCGGCACCCGGCGGTCGCCCCGGGCGGCCACCGGGTGTCCGCCCATCCACCGCACCCCGCAGAGGAGTCGGATCCCGTGAACGACCAGCACGAACCCGTCCCCAGGGACTCCCCGGTCCCGGTCGAGACCCCCGAGTCCCGGATGACCGGCGAAAGCGCGCCGCGGTCCGGGCACGAGGAGGAGAAGCGGCCTCGGCGGGGCGCCGAGTCCGAGACCACCGCGCCGGCCCACGACCCGGACCCGCACGAGCCACCGGACTGAGCAATTACGGTGCGCGGCCCGCACGGTGACCAGCGGTCCGCCCGCTCAGGGGGCGAGCAGCCCCTGCCGGCCCGCGTACTCCCCGAGGCCGTCGGCCGTCGCACCGGCCCAGCCGACGAAGCCGTCGGGCCGGACCAGGAAAACGCCGGTGCCGTACGCCTCGTAGGCCGGGATGCGGACCACCGGGGCGGTGACGGCGGGCAGCGGCGCGTCCGTGCCGACGGTGAGCAGCGTCCAGTGCGGCCCGCGGAAGGCGTCGAACAGCCGGACGTCGCCCCGCCGGCCGTCCGGGGCGCGGTCGCCGGCCCGCAGCGCGTCCGCCGGGAGGTTCCGGCGGGTCTCCACCGAGAGCGTGGACTCCCGGTAGCCGAGGCCGAGTTGCTGGGTCGCCCGACCGCGGCGCTCCTCGCCGCGGTGGACCCGGGTGGACAGCTCCAGCATCGCCGCCGCGTTGCTGCGGCGCTCCTCCTCGTAGCTGTCGAGCAGTTCCTCCCCCGCTCGTCCGGCCAGCACCGCGGCCAGCTTCCAGCCCAGGTTGTAGGCGTCCTGGACGCTGGTGTTCAGGCCCTGCCCGCCGGCCGGCGAGTGGACGTGCCCGGCGTCGCCCGCGAGGAACACCCGGCCCGCGCGGAAGCGGTCCGCGAGTGCGGCGCGCGGGCGGAACTCGGAGATCCAGCGCAGTTCGGTGACCTGCTCGGCGGTCAGGTGGGAGCGGGCCGCGACCACCTCGCGCAGTCCGTCGAGGGTGAGGTCGACGGCCGTGCCCTCCGGGAACTGGGCGACCAGCTGGAAGTCCTCGGTGCCGCCGAGCGGGCAGATCGCCAGCAGCCCCTCGGCGGACCGGAACACGTGCCAGTGCTCGCGACCCAGGCCGTCGATCCGGACGTCCGCGACCAGCATCCGGTCCGGGTCGACGGTCTCCCCGGTCATCCCGATGCCGAGCAGCCGCCGCACCGTCGAGCGCCCGCCGTCCGCCGCGACGACGTACCGCGCCCGGACCGGGCCGCCGGCGGCGAACTCGGCGGTCACGCCCTCCTCGTCCTGCGTCAGGCCGACCAGCTCCCGGCCGAACGCGACCTCGCCGCCCAGCTCGCGCAGCCGCCCGTACAGCACCTGCTGGGTGCGCCACTGGGGCAGCATCAGCGTCTCGGTGTACGGCTCGCCCTCGGAGGGCTCGGTCGGGTCGTACATCCGGTGCTCGCCCTGGGGTTCGCCGTCCTGCCAGATCAGGTTGGGCGGGTAGTGCCCCGCCACCGCGCGGACCCGGTCGAGCACGCCGAAGTCGTCGAACACCTCCAGGGTGCGCGGCTGGAGACCCTTGCCGCGCGAGCCGGGGAAGAGTTCCGCGCCGCGCTCGACCACCAGCGCGGCGACGCCGTGCCGGGCGAGGTCCAGCGCCAGGGCGAGTCCGGTGGGCCCGGCGCCGACGACCAGGACGTCCGTGTGCATGCCGCGAGAAGTCACGGCAACCTCCTTAACGTTGTTAAGTAGCCGCTGCCGACAGCCTGCACTTAACGGCGTTAAACTGTCAATCGTGACCCCGCAGAGAACCCCCAAGCTCGACCGCGCCCAGGTCGTCGACACCGCGCTGAACCTGCTGAACGAGGCCGGCCTGGACGGCCTGACACTGCGCGCCATCGCCACCCGGCTCGACGTCAAGGCACCCGCGCTGTACTGGCACTTCAAGGACAAGCAGGCGCTGCTCGACGAGATGGCGACCGAGATGATGCGCCGCATGACCGGCCGGGCGGGGGAAGGCCCGCCTGCGGGCGACTGGCGGGAGACCTACCTGAGGGCGATGCGCACCCTGCGCGCCGAACTGCTGCGCTACCGCGACGGCGCGAAGGTCTACAGCGGCGCCCGGTTCACCGACACCAGCTACGCGGCCGGCCTGGACGCCTCGCTGCGCGTGCTGGTCGAGGCCGGCTTCACCCCGACGACCGCCACCCGGGCCTGGCAGACCGCCTACAGCTTCACCATCGGCTACGTCATCGAGGAGCAGGCGATGGGCCCCAACCCCTTCGACGGCGAGGAGGGCTACGACGTGGACGCCCGCGCCGAGCGCCTGGCCGCCCACCCCCTGGCCGCCGAGTCGGGCCGGGTGATGTTCCAGGACTTCGACGAGGGCTACGAACAGGGCCTGGCGGCGATCCTCGCCGGGGTCGAGGCCACCCTGCTCCGCTGACGGCTCCGGCCCCGCCGTCGCGCACCGGCGCCCGCCGCAGCGCGCCGTACCGGGAGACGGCACCGCCGGGCCCGTACCAGGGCCCGGCGGTGTCCGTGCTTCGGAGGAGTTTCGACGTGGTGCGGTCGAGCGCGATCGAGTGCGGTGAAGCGCGGTCGAGCGCCGTGGAGCGCGGTCAGGCGGTCATGAACTCGCCCACCCGCAGCGCCCGCCGCACGATCCGAACGTCCCCGACGTACCCGTGGAAGACCTTGTCCAGCACCCCCGCGTACGCGTACCCGCCCAGCATCCACGGCCGCCCCAGGGTGGCCAGCCCCACCGCGGGCGTCGCCGGATTGCGCGCCACCTCGCAGCCCTCGACGTACATCCGGCTGAGCTTCCCGTCGTTGACCACCGCGACGTGCCACCACCGGTCCAGCGGCAGCTGGTGGCCCCAACAGGTCGACGCCCCGGTCTGGTTGAGCGGGTAGACGCACCACTGGAGGGCCGGCGCCTCGGAGACGCTGAGCGTGGCGACGGGCTCGTCGGCGTCCGTCCCGGGCCCGCTCCTGCCCGCCTCGCCGGCCGTCCCCCACCGGCTGAGCAGGGCGGACCAGCGGCTCTGCGCGGAGTCCCAGTCGGCGGGCAGCTTGAAGAAGGCCTCGACGGTGAACCCGCGCTCGAAGGCCTCCCGGTTCAGCGGCGCGGTGGGCACGGTCTGCAGGTAGCCGCCGCGCACCGGCGAGCGGGTGCCCTTGAACAGCAGACTGCCGTGGCCGGGCTGGTCCGGGTGGTGCTCGGCGGACCAGCTGAGCGCGCCCTCGGGCGTGCCGGGGGCGCCCTGCCAGAGCAGGTCGTTGCCCTGCCCGCTCAGGTCCTTGACGACCTGCTGCGGGGAGACGACCGTGCCGTCCCCGCCGCCGCCGTCGAACCGCCAGTAGGCCGCCGTGTCGCGCACCAGCAGCTCACCCGCCCGGCGCGCCGGGCGCTGCGGGACGGGCGCGAAGCCGGCGAACCGGCGGTCGAAGTCGATCGCGAGCGAGAAGCGGTCCACGTCCGAGGTCAGCTCGACGTGCTGGGCCGCCAGCGCGTTGCGCTCCTCGGCCGCGATCTGCTGGATCCACGGCGAGAAGGTCGACACGTCGACGGTGTTGCGGTCGAGATCGAAGCGGTACGCCCGGATCATCGCCGCACCGCCGTAGTAGCGGTCCTGGTAGTTGGTGATGTGGACGTGCACGTCGTGGCCGGCCCGGTTCTTCAGCACCGTGCGGCCGGGCGGCCAGTAGTGCCCGTTGACGGTCAGGAAGATCTGGTCGTTGCCGTCGACCAGCCGCTCCCAGAGCCGCTTCCCGTTGTCGGACAGCTCGGCGCGGCCGCTGTCGTCGGCGTACGCCAGGTCGTGGGTGGTCAGGATCACCGGGACCTTCGGGTTGGCCGCGATCACCCCGTTCGCCCAGGCGAAGCCCGCGTCGGAGAGCCGCCAGTCCAGCGAGAGCACCATCCAGTCGCGGCCGGCCGCCCGGAGCACGTGGCAGGTGTTGTAGCCGTCCGGGCTGGAGCCGCGGTACCCGGCGGTGCGGGCGGCCCTGGCCTTGCCGAAGGTCTCCAGGTACGGGGTGCTGCCCCGCTGGTCGTCGGTCGAGGAACGGACGTCGTGGTTGCCGGCGAGCACTCCGTAGGCCGCGCCCGCTTCGTCCAGCAGGCCGAACACCTTGGTGACGGCGGCGAACTCGACGGCCAGGCCGTTCTCGGTGACGTCCCCGAGATGGGACAGGAAGACGATGTTGTCGTCCGTCCCGTCCTCCCGGTTGACCCCGCCGTCCAGTACGTAGCGGACCGAGGCCTCCAGCGGCGCCGGGTGGATCCGGTCCTGGTCGAACAGGTACTGGGTGTCCGGCATGACCACGACGGTGAACTGCCGGGCGTCCGGGTCCGGCTGCCAACGCCCCTTCCCCCCGGCCTTCTTCGGCTTCTTCCCGGCGCCGCCGGCCTGCTCGGCCCCACCGCCCTGCTCGGGCCCGGCCGCCTGCGCGGGTACCGCACCGAGCAGGCCGAGACCGGCGGTACCGACCCCGGCGCCCACCAGACCGGCCCCGCGCAGGAATCGGCGCCGACTGGCCGCGGCCGTCCCCTCCCCGTCGAGGTCGGCGGTCCGCGGGCAGCCGCACTCGTGCTCGGTCGCCTGGATGTCGTGCATGTTCGCTCCCGGAAGTGGTGTGGGCCCCGACGGTAGGCACCGGGAGCAGTCGTGGATCATCGGCCGGGCCACGCCCCGTTGAACAGCGGCCGAATCCACCGGGAGCGGGTGTCGCCGGACGGCCGGCAACGGCAACCTTTACCCCGCCCTTATTCACTCGGCGGCCCCTTGTACGGGTGAGATCGTGTCGGACGTGAATGAGACAGGACATACCGCGTCCGACGATTCCGACCTGTTGGCCAGGATGGAGCAGAACCTGGCCGAACACGCCTGCCACCTGCACCGCCGCACGAAGCACTCGACCGTCACCGAGACGGCCGATCTCGTGATCGCCGACAGCGGGCTCGACGACGACACCTTCAACATCGTGGCGGCCGCGCGTTTCACCGACGGCACCGCTCGCGACCGGGTGACGGAGACGGTCCGCACGCTGACCGCGACCGGCCGGCCCTTCTCCTGGTGGGTCGGCCCCGCCACCGCACCCCCGGACATCGCCGTGCTCCTGACCGACGTCGGCCTCAAGGCCTCCGAGACCGAGACCGGCATGTGGACGGATCTGCGCACCGCCCCACCGGAGCCCCACGTCGACGGCCTGGAGATCCGCCCCGTGACGACTCCCGAACAACTCGCCGACTACGCGATGGTCCTGGCCGCGAACTGGGACCCGCCGGCCGCCACCGTCCGCCGCTTCTACGCCGATGCGACCGAGCGGGCCCTGGCCCCCGACTGCCCGGCGCGCTACCTCATCGGCTACGCGGACGGACGACCGGTCTGCTCGGCCGAGGTCTTTCTCTTCGCGGGTGTCGCCGGGATCTACAACATCGCGACCCTCGCCTCCGACCGCCGCCGCGGGTACGGCGGAGCCATCACCCTCGCCACCCTGCGCACGGCCCACGAGGCGGGGTACCGCACCGCGGTCCTGCAGGCGTCCTCGGACGGGGAGCCCGTCTACCGCCGTCTCGGATTCCAGGCCTGCGGCCGGTTCACCGAGTACGCAGTCACCCCCTGAGCCCTCCGGCCGGGCCGACGGCCGGCGGTCCGACTGCGGCTCGACCGGCGCCTGCCCGCACCCGCCGACGTGTACCGGCGCCGGGCGCGGGTAGGCGCGTCGACGGAACACCACCGATCGACTCCGTTCGGGGGTCGTCATGTCCGTACAACGCAGACCGAGCGTGCAGCACGGCGGCGGGGCCCGTCGCCGGAGCGGCGAGCGCCACGACTTCCCGCACACCTCGCAGGGCCCCGGCCGGACGACGCCGCAGCTGCGGCCCGAGGAATCGGTGCGCCGGGGCACCGAGCCGGTGACCGCCCGTTCGGACCTGGAGCTGCGGCGGCTGCTGTCCCGGGTCTTCCTGGTCCTGTTCGTCGGCGGGACGGCGGCCTTCGCCGTGCTGGCCGCGCTGGCCGGCCCGGGCCCCGCGCCCAACCGGGGGACCTATGCCTTCTTCGCCGCCCTGTGCGCCGGGTTCGCCGCCCTCGCCGGACTCGACCTGCTGGTGATCCGGCGCCGGCTGGCCGCCGGCCAGGGCCGCCACCGGACCGGTGCCCCGGGGCGCCCGGGCGCCGACCGCCGGGGCTCCGACCCCCGGGAGTGAGGGGCTCCGACCGCCGGGAGTGAGCCGGTGCCCGCGCCGGGCCCGACCACCACCGGCCCACAACCATCCCACCGGGTCTGGCCCGGTGGCCGTTCGGCAGAGCCCGGGTTTGCATGGATTCACCGAGCCCCCAGCGATCCGGAGGTAGCGCCGTGTACGAGATGTGGGCCGAGCACGACCCGGCGGTCTCCCCGCCCGCCGTGGTGTGGCACGTGGTGGCGAAGGACGACGCGTCGTCCTCACTCTGCGGGCGTTTCCTGGAGCCCTCCCAGCGCGTCGTCCCGGCAGCGGACGGCGCCGGTGCGGCCGGGCCGGACCGGTACTGCGACCCCTGCCTGGTCACCGTGCGCGAGGCCTTGGCCGCCACCACGCGGTGACCGTCCGTCGCGACGTCCGCCCGCGTCGCCTCCGCTCCTCCATCGCCTTCGTTGCGGCACGCGTCCTCGTTGCGGCACACGTCGTTACGGCACGCGTCCCGGCCGCGTGCTCAGGGCAGCGGCACCGCCATCAGGCACGGGTGCCGGCTGCCGGTTCCGGGAGACTCCAGGACGGTGGCCACCCCGCTGGCGATCTCCACCCGCAGGTCGCCGTCCGCGCTCTCCCAGACCAGGCCCCCGTCGGGGCCCACGATCTGCGTCTCGTGCACGATGACCGAGCAGAGCGGGGCGTGCCCGCCGATCGGGCCGGGGAGCGTCACCGCGCAACGGCGCGTGAGGCTTCTCATGTCTGCCTCCTTCTCCCCCCACCCTGCGTCATCGATTCTCCCCACATCCAACCGCTTGTACACGGAGGACCACTGTCCTCCCGAGGGAGACCGGTGCCGCTTCGCGCCTGCCCCGGCCCCGCGTGTTTACACCCGGCAGACCGCCCGTGGGAGTGAACGGCGCCGAACCGGACCGGCGGCCCGGGCCGCTGGGCAGCCGCCGTCCCCGGGTGCCGGCCCGCCGGACCCGCGCGGGGGCGCCGGCCCGGGGCCCGTCCCCGTCCGCGGAGCACGTCCCCTCCGGCCTGCGAACGGCGGCCGGGTACACCTGGCGGCTGGCGCTGCTCGGACTCTTCGCCTACCTGGTCGTCGACGTCCTCGCCCGGCTCCAGCTGGTGGTCGTCGCACTGTTCGTGGCCCTGGTCATCACCTCCGTGCTGCGCCCGTTGGTCGACCTGCTGGCCCGGGGCACACCGCGCCCGCTCGCCGTCGTGATCGCCTTCCTCTGCACCCTCGTGCTCGTCGGCGGGGTGCTGGCGCTGGTCGGCACGACCGTCGCCGAAGAGTGGACCCGGCTGGGGAACGAGCTGCGCGGCGGGCTCTCCCGGATCGACCGCTGGCTCACCGGCGCCCCCTTCCACCTGCGCCCCGGCACCGTCACCGACCTGCGGGCCAAGATCGGCGCGTTCGTCTCGGCCCACCGCTCCGCCCTGGTCAGCACCGCGCTCAGCGGCGCCGGCCGGATCGTCGAGCTGGTCACGGGGCTGGCGCTCGCGGTCTTCTGCTCGGTGTTCTTCCTGCACTCCGGCGACCGGATGTGGTCCTGGGCGCAGCGGCAGCTGCCGGCCCGGAGCCGGTCGGCCTGGGACCGTGCCGGTCGTACCGCCTGGCGCACCTTCGCGGGCTACACCCGGGGCGTGCTGATCGTGGCGGCCTCCAACGCCGTGCTGGTGGGCATCGCGCTGGCGATCCTGCGGGTGCCGCTGGTCATGCCGCTGATGCTGCTGGAGTTCGTGGCGACGCTCGTCCCGCTGATCGGCTCCCCGATCGCCCTGGCGATCGCCTCCGTGGTCGCGCTCGCCGCCCGCGGGCCGGTGATCGCCCTGCTGGTGCTCGCCCTGATCGTGGTCATCGGCCAGATCGAGGGCCACCTGCTGCATCCGCTGGTGCTCGGCTGGTCCGTCCGCATCCACCCGGTGGCCATCGCCGTGTCGGTGGCCGGCGGCACCGTACTGGCGGGAATCCTGGGCGCGGTGGTGGCCGTGCCGGTGGTGTCGGTCGCCTGGGCGGTGCTCGGCGAGCTGCGCTCCCGTGGCGCATCCGGCGGCTCGGGGACGCGGCCCCTCGCGGCGGGCGACCGGTCCGGTCGCCGACCGGACCAGGGCCGGCGCCAGGACCGGGGCGAGGGCGGCCGGCACGGCGGGTGAGTGCCCGATGCTCCGCGACGGGGCCGCCCCCACTCCCCTCCTGGCCCCACCACTCCCCTTCTGGCCCCACCGGCCCCTCCGACGGGCCCGTCCCCGGACCGCGGCTGGTCCGCCCGGCCCTCCCGGTGGGGCCGTTGGGCCCTGGCCGCGCGGAGCGGGGGCGGGAATCCTGGTCGCCGGTATTGCGCCGGCTGGGAGTGGAAGGGCCTGGGATGGGCGAGTTGGTCACGGTGAGGGCGTTCGAGGGGCTGACCTGCGAGGTCCTGGCCGAGGCGCGGGCCCGGGTGGGCGCCGCGGCGGCGGCTCCGGGAGTGGGGACGCTGGTGGAGGCCCTGCGGGTACGGCTCGCGGCCGTGGCCGGGGGCGTGCTGGCGCAGGTGAACGCCGAGGTGGACGGCCGGCGGATCCGCGTCCAGGAGGCCGCGGCCGGGCTCGGCGACTCGCTCGACCGGGTGAGCGACGCGCTGCGCGGCAGGATCAGGGCCGTCACCGGGGCCTGGGCGCCGCGACCGTGGCCGGGCCACCGCGCCGCGGCCCCCACCGGCCCGGACGGCGGCGAGCTGCGCGAGCTCCGGGTGGTCCGGCACAAGGAGCCCTCGCTGGTCTGGTGCTCGCCGGAGGCCGCTGCCCGGACCATGGACGCGATGGACTACGACATCCACCTGTTCACCGATCCGGCGACCGAGACCGACGCCGTGGTCTACCGGGTCGGGCCGACCGGCTACCGCCTCGCCCGTACCGTCCCGGCCGGACCGGCGGGCCGCCGGACCTCGCCGATCACCCTCAGCCCGTACGGCGCGCCCCGGCTGACGCAGGCGCAGGCCGTCGACCGGCTGGCGGGCGCGGAGCTGCCGTTCCTGTTCTTCGCGCACCCGGTCACCGGCCGGGGCCGGGTGCTCTACCGCCGCTTCGACGGTCGGCTCGGCCTGATCGCCGGGCACGTCTGACGGGCGCCCTGACCGGAGCCCGGGCGCCGCTCCCGCCGATCGGCCCGGAACCGCGCCGCGCCCCCGCCGGGCAGTCGCCCGACGGGGGCGCGGCGCGTGCCGAGGGCCGGTCGTCACATGTTGATCATGTGGCCGGCCAGGCCGTGGATGGCCTCCTTGACGGCCTCGCCCAGGGTCGGGTGGGCATGCACGTTGCGGGCGACCTCGTTGACGGTCAGGTCCCACTGCTGGGCCAGCGTCAGCTCCGGCAGCAGCTCGGTGACCTCGGGGCCGATCAGGTGGGCACCGAGCAGCTCGCCGTGCGTGTTGTCGCTGATGACCTTGACGAAGCCGATCGGGTGGCCGAGGCCGTGCGCCTTGCCGTTGGCGGTGAACGGGAACTTGGCGACCTTGACGTCGTGGCCCAGCTCGCGCGCCTGGGCCTCGGTGTACCCGAAGGAGGCGATCTGCGGTTGGCAGTAGGTGGCGCGCGGGATCATGACGAAGTCGACCTCCATGGTCTCCGCCCCGCCGATGGTCTCGGCGGCGATCACGGCCATCGTCTCGGCGGCATGCGCGAGCATCAGCTTGGCGGTCACGTCGCCGATCGCGAAGATGTGCTCGACGCTGGTGCGGCCGCGGCCGTCCACCGCGATGGCGTTGCGGTCGGTGAGCTTGACCCCGGTGTTCTCCAGGCCGTAGCCGTTGACCCGCGGCGCGAAGCCGATCGCCTGGAGCACCTTGTCGGCCTCCAGCACCTGCTGCTGCCCGTCCTTGGTGACGGTGACCCGGACCTTGGCGTTCGGGTCGCTGTCGTCGATCGACTCGACCCGGGTGGAGGTCAGCACCTCGATGCCCAGCTTGCGGTACTGCTTGGCGAGTTCGGTGGAGACCTCGACGTCCTCCAGCGGCACCACGCGGTCCAGGAACTCGACGATGGTGACCTTCACGCCGTAGTTGTGGAGCACGTAGGCGAACTCGACGCCGATCGCGCCGGCGCCCGCGATGATGATGCTCTCCGGCAGCTGCTCGGTGAGGATCTGCTCCTCGTAGGTGACCACGCGGTCGCTCAGGCTGGTGCCGGGCAGCAGGCGGGTGGTGGCACCGGCGGCAATGACGCAGTGGTCGAAGGTGACGACCTCGAAGCCGCCGCCGCTCAGCGCGACCTGGAGGGTGTGCTCGTCGACGAAGGTGCCCCAGCCGTCGTACTCGGTGATGCCGTTCTTCTTCATCAGGTAGTGGACGCCCTTGACCCGGCCGTCGGCCACCGAGCGGCTGCGCCGGAAGGCCTCGCCGAAGTCGAAGGTCACCTGGCCCTCGACCTTGATGCCGAAGGTCTTGGCCTCCTTGGTGAAGATGTGGGCGAGCTCGGCGTTGCGCAGCAGGGCCTTGGAGGGGATGCAGCCGACGTTGAGGCAGACGCCGCCCCAGTACTTGGCCTCGATGACCGCGACCTTCAGGCCCAGCTGGGCCGAGCGGACGGCGGCGGTGTAGCCGCCGGGGCCCGCGCCGAGGACGACGACGTCGTAGTGCGTGCTCATGTTGCTGACTCCTCCGAGGATGTCACCGTGTCGTGATCTCGGTCCCATGGTGTCAGGACCGGACCCGGCGCACCCACCGGGTCTCGGCGGATGCGCTCCGCGCGGCACCGTACCGGTCCGCGACCGGATTGTCAGTGTCCTGCGCTACGGTGACCGCACCCACGGCCACCAGGGGCGATGGGGCGGGGAGGTCCCGGATGGAGCAGTCCCGGACGGAGCGGTCGGGTACGGCGGTCGGGTGGGCCCGCGGGCCGGGAGCGGCGGCGGGCCCACCCGGGCGTCAGGCCGCCACCCCGCCGGAGTGGGTGTCGCTCGTGCCGCTGATACCGGTCGCCGCGGCGCCGGGCACCGCCTTGGCGGCCGGGCGCTGGACCGGGACGGGCCGGTGGAGCGAGGAGAGGTCCCAGGCGTAGGTGCCGACGGCGTTCGCGATCACGTCGATGTTGACGTCGAAGACGCCCATGTCGATGTTGCCCAGGTTGTCGCAGGCCTTGTGGTAGCACCCGTCGTACGCGGCGCCGGCGGTGCCGCCGTAACGGGCCGCCTGCTCCGGGGACTTGACCTTCTCGGCGCCGGTGTCGGTGCCGCCGGCCGGGATGCCCGCGTCGATGAACGGACCGTAGTCGGAGCGGCCGTCGAAGAGGGTCGGGTCGTGCGGCAGGCCCCGGCCGTCCAGGTAGCCGTTGATGTCCCGTTCCAGCTGCGCCGAGCCCTCGGGGCCCGCGTCGCCGCCGGCGCTGCCCGAGCCGTTGTAGACGAACTGCGCGTAGTTGGGGGACGCGATCATGTCGAAGTTGAGGTAGAGGCCGATCTTCTTCTTCTCCGCGTCGGAGAGGGAGTTCACGTACGCCTCGGCCCCCTTGAGGCCGAACTCCTCGGCCGACCACCAGGCGAACCTGACCTTGTTCTTCACCGGGTGGACGCTGAGGTTCTTCGCGACCTCCAGGACGCCGGCCGTGCCGGAGCCGTTGTCGTTGATGCCCGGCCCCTCGGGGACGGAGTCGAGGTGCGCGCCGACCATCACGGTGTGGTCCGGGTCGCCGCCGCGGGTCTCGGCGATGACGTTCCAGGTCTTGCGCTGCTCCATGAAGGTCCGGATGTCCAGGGTCACCCGGACGGGCCCGGCGGCGGCCTGGGCGGCCAGGGCCTCGCCCGCGGCCTGGGTGATCCCGCCGGTCGGGATCCGCCCCGCCGTCGGCTCGCTGAGCGTCCCGTTCAGGGTGCCCTCGGTGTTGTTGTAGATGATCGCCCCGGTCGCGCCGACGGCGGCCGCGGCGGCCTGCTTCTCGGCGAAGGAGCATCCACCGCGCCGGATCAGGGCGATCTTGCCGGTGAAGGCGCCCGACGGGTAGTCGGCGGGCGTGCAGCCGGTGGTGGCGCCGACCGGGGCGACCGCCAGGTCCGCGGTCAGGCCCGCCTCCGGGCCGCCCACCGAGTACGTCATGGCGATCACCGGCACCGATTCGGCCTTCGGGGAGACCACGTCGAGGCGCTCGGAGCGGGCCTCGAAGAAGGTGTAGACGAACTCCTGCTTGGACACCTTGAGCCCGGCCCGGCGCGCCTGCTCGTAGACGTACTGCGCGGACTGGTCGTGCCCCTTCGAACCGGCCACCCGGGTACCGCCGTTGCGGTCCGCGATCAACTGGAGAGCGGCCAGCGTGGCCCGCGCGTCCCGGGCGCTGCTCGCCTCGACCAGCCGGGAGGCCAGCTTGGCGCCCTTGCGCGCCGGGTCCGGGTCGGCCGAGGCACTGCCGGCGCCGGCCAGCAGCAGCGGGGCGACCAGCGCGGCGACGGTCAGGGCGGCGCCCGCGCCACGCCGGGTGACGGCGGTTCGCGGGCGCCCTGTGGAGGTGGCGGGGTCCTCCGGGACGGAGCGGTCGAGCGGGGAGGTGGGGCGACGGGTGCGCAGCATCAAGGGAGCTCCATCCGACGGGCCGTGAAGGTCATGAGGGTCATGATTTGACATGACCGGAATCCCGTTGCCAAGCCTTTACGCAGACCTTGCGAGATGCGGGTCGTGGCGCGCGCGGTGATATTGGAGGGGTGGGGGCGTCTCATCCAGGAGTGTGACCAGATGTCCATGATGGATAAGCTCAAGAACCTGCTGAAGGGCCACGAGGAGCAGGCCGACAAGGCCGTCGACAAGGCGGGCGACACCGTCGACCAGCGCACCCAGGGCAAGTACAGCGGTCAGGTGGACGACGCCCAGGAGCAGCTCAAGAACCAGTTCCGCGACCAGCCGCCGCAGCAGTAGCGGCTCCTGCCTCCCGCGGGCCGTCCGACCCGGGACCCATGCGGCGCCCGGGTCAGGCCTTCGGGGGCTCCGCCGCGTCCGGCGGGCCGCCTCCGCCCTGGCCGTCGGCTTGACCGTCGGCGCCGCAGTTCTCGCAGGGTCCCGGTCCGGGCCGCTCGCGCAGCCGTCCGCACTCCGGGCACACCAGCTCCAGCCAGCAGGCCGGCTCGCCGCCTTCGTCCATGGGGTCGATTCTGCCCGGGGCGTTCCCGCGAACGCGAGTAGACACTGTCTACGAACACCTGGTAGACAGTGTCTTCATGACCGAACAGGAACAGGACCTACGGGCCCGACTGGTGGCCGCCGGCGTCGAGTTGGTGGCCGAGGGCGGCGTCCAGGCGCTCGGCCTGCGCGAGATCGCCCGCCGCGCCGGGGTCTCGCACGGCGCGCCCCGCCGCTACTTCCCCACCCACCGCGAGCTGCTCGCCGCCATCGCCCAGCAGGGCTTCGGCAGGCTCACCGACACCCTCGCGGGAGCCGACGCCCTCACCGCCACCACCGGCGCCGACGCCCGCACCCGCCTCGACGCGCTCGCCCGCGCCTACCTCGGCTTCGCGGCCGCCAACCCCGGCATGTTCGAGCTGATGTTCCGTCACGACCTGCTGGAGGGCAGCGGCGCCGAACTGCGCCGCACCACCCTGCCGCTCTTCCTGACCTTCGTCGGCCTGGTCTCCGAGGTGCACCCGCGGTCCGACGATCCGGCCGCCGCCACCGCCGCCCTCTGGTCCAACCTGCACGGCCTCGCCCAGCTGCGCACCTGGGGCAGCCTTCGGCTCATCACCGGCGACGATTCCATCGAGCCGCTGCTGCGCGCGACGCTGGACGCCCACCTCGGCCCGGCCGCGCGGTGAACCCGCGGCACCGCCGGGGGCTCGTCCTGGCCGCGAGCATTACCGGCGCCGTCCTGGTCGCCGTCGACGGCACCGCGCTGACCGTCGCCCGGCCGGCCCTCCAGCACGACCTGCACGCCTCCGTCGCCGCCGTCCAGTGGGCCGGCACCGGCTACCTGGTCACCGTCGCCGCCCTGCTGGTCTTCGCCGGCCGCCTCGGCGACCGGTACGGGCACCGGCGGGTCTTCGCGCTCGGCGTGACCGGCTTCGCCGCCGCCTCGCTCGGGATCGCCGTGGCGCCCGGCATCGGCTGGGTCGTCGCCCTGCGCGTCCTGCAGGGCGCGGCCGGCGCGCTGCTGCAACCGGCCACCCTGGGCATGCTCCGGACCGCCTGGCCCGCCGACCGCCTGGCCGGTCCGATCGCCATCCGCACCGCCGCCATCGGGCTCGCGGCGGCGGCGGGGCCGCTGGTCGGCGGGGCGCTGACCACGCACCTCGGCTGGCGGTCGGTCTTCCTGCTGGGCCTGCTGCCCGCCGCGGCCGCCCTCCTGGCGGCGCTCGCGGTGCCGGCCCGGGCCGGATCGCCCGACACCCGGTCCCCGGCCGCCGGACGCGGCAGCGGGCACGACAGCGAGCACGACGGCCGGCACGGCAGCGGGCTCGACCTGCCCGGCGCGGCCCTGCTCGCACTCGCGCTGGCCTTCCTGGTGGAGAGCCTGGTGACGCTGCCGGACACCGGCCCGCCGGCCGTCCCACTGCTCTGCCTCGCCGCATCCGGAGTCCTCGCCCTCCTCCTGGTCCGGCACGAACGCCGGACCGCCGATCCCCTGCTGCCGCCCGCGCTGTTCCGCTCCACGGCCGTCGCACCGCCGCTCGTCGTCCTGCTCGCCGCCTCCGCCGCCCTCCAGGGCGCACTCTTCCCGGCCGCCTACTACCTCCAGGACGTGCTCGGGCTCGACCCCCTGCAGAGCGCCCTGCGAGCGGTGCCGCTCGCGGTGGCGATGATCCTCGCGGCGCCCGGTTCCGCCCGGCTGGCGAAGCGTCACGGCGAACGGGCGGTGGTGCTGCCGGGGATGGCACTGATCACCGCGGGGGCACTGCTCACCGCGGGGCTCGGCACCGGTTCCGGGACGCTCGCGATCGGCGGCTGCTTCGCACTGCTCGGCACCGGCTTCGGTGCGGTGATGGCCACCGCCACCACGATGGTGGTCCGGGGTGCGTCCGCCGCCCGGGCCGGGGTCGCGGGCGGCCTGCAGCAGACCGTCCTGAACATCGGCCCGGCCCTGGGCATCGCCCTGGCCACCACCGCCGCCGGCCGCACGGACCCCGGCGCGGCGCTCGCGCCGTCCGCGCTGACCATGACGGCGGTGGCCGGCGCGGGAACACTGCTCGCCGCGCGGCTGCCCGGACGGGCGGCTGGACCGACGGCCGGTGGGGCCACCGATCGGGCCGCCGGTCCGACGTCGGGCGCGCGGCCGGAGCTCCAGTCCACCAGCGCCTCGGCCATCCCGCGCACCGGGTCCGGACCGTAGCCGTCGGCGTTGTCCACGCCGTACACCGGCGGGACGTCCTGCCCGGCGAACACCCGCTGGTACCAGTTGCGTTCGACCACGGCGACATGCCGAACCAGCCCCAGCAGGGTCATCGTGGACGG
The DNA here is from genome assembly GCF_042885555.1 of Kitasatospora sp. NPDC058048. NCBI lineage: Bacteria > Bacillati > Actinomycetota > Actinomycetes > Kitasatosporales > Streptomycetaceae > Kitasatospora > Kitasatospora sp. NPDC058048. The sequence continues at coordinate 127,010 of NZ_JBHVRT010000022.1, forward strand.
CGGGACGGACGCCAGCCGCGCCTGCCGGTCGTCGAGCCCGTCGACCTTGCGGGCGAGCGTGGCCCGCTGGAAGTCCAACCAGCTCTCCAGCATGGCGCGTTCATCGGCGTGCGGGGGCGGGATCGGCCGCCCGTCCGGGGTGAGTGCCATGGCCCCCACTCCGGCACACGCCCGCTGCGGCCCCGCGCGGACTCCGCGACCGTGTCAGTGCGGCGAGCAGCGCGAGCTGCACGGCCGCGCCCACCGCCGGCCCGAGCCACACCCCCGACACCCCCAGCGGCCCGGACAGGGCCGCCGAGGCGGCGAGTTGGGCCCCGAGACCGAGCAGGACGGAGACCACCATCGGGCGCCCGGCGCCCGCCGCCTGGTGCACTCCGCCGACCGCCACCACCAGCGCGTACGGCAGCAGGTAGAGGGCCGCCGAGCGCAGGAAGCCGACGGACTGCGCGGCCACCGCCCGGTCCTCGGTGAAGAGCGCGGTCAGCGGCACCGCGAGCGTGACGGCAAGCACCGCCGCCACCCCACCGAGCAGCGCGGCGAGGCGTCCGGTGGCGCGGCGCAGGGTGTGCAGCGCGGCGCCCTCTCCCGCGCCGGTCAGCCGTGCCGCCTCGATCGCGGCGGCCTGGCGCAGCGCGTAGAAGGCCATGGTGACGACGAGCAGGACGCGGTAGCCGAGGCCGTAGCCGGCCACCGCCGCGACGCCGAAGCCCGCGACCAGGCCGAGTTGGGCGGTTCCGACGGCCATCCGGGCGGTGAAGTCCAGACCGAACGGTGCGCCCGCGCGCAGGATCCGTACCGCCGCCGCACCCGCTCCCCCGGTGCCGCCGGGGTCCTGCGGCCGCGGCTCTGTGCGTCGCACCGGCTGCGGTTCCGCGTGCCGCCCCGGCTGCGACTCCGTGTGTCGTACCGGCTGCCGCAGTCGCCGCACGCGCCGCACGCGCAGGGTGGCGGCGAGGGCGATCGCCCGGGAGAGGACCAGGGCCAGGGCGGCGCCCGGCACGCCGAGGGCGGGCAGCGGCCCCGGGCCGAGGATCAGCAGGGGGTCGAGGAGGAGCAGCAGCGCGTTGGAGAGCAGGGCGATCCGCATCGGGGTGCGGGTGTCGCCCGCGCCCTTGAACAGCTCGTCGGCGACGCGCTGGCCGACGAAGAGCGCGAAGGCCGGGAACGCGACGGCGAGGTAACCGGCGGCCTGTTCGGCGGCTTCGCCGTCCAGGAAGGCGCCTGCCAGCCGGTCGCGCAGCAGGAAGCCGGGGACGGCGAGCGCCGCACTGACGGCGGCACAGAGCCGCCAGGCCGCGCAGGTGGTCCGGGCGGCTTCGGCGTGGTCGCCCGCACCGAGGGCGTGGGAGAGCCTGACGCTGGTGCCGGAGGCGACCACCAGGACCAGACCGAGCAGCAGGTTCTCGACGGTGCCGGCCAGGGTGACGGCGGCTACTGCGGCCCCGCCGAGACCGGCCACCCAGAGGGCCCCGATCACCGAGGCGATCACCCCGGACAGCAGCTCCGCGTAGACGGGTACCGCCAATGCCGTGAGTCGGCGCAACTGGCCGCGCATGCCCTTCTCCCTTCCGCTGTGGTGCTCGTGCGTGACCGGACCAGCCCCGGCGCGGCACTGGCCCGCCTCGGCTCTCCTCGATCGGCTGCGGCCCTCTCGACCTGCCTCGAATAGAGATACATCGTTTCGAGGCACATCGACAAGAGGTAATATGACGACTCCGCAGGGCGCACTCCGACCGAAGGGCTCCAGCCGTGTTGACGCTCGCGATCCTCGGCTTCCTGTACGACCAGCCGCTTCACGGCTACGAGCTCAAGTCCCGGATCACCGGACTGACCGGTCATGTCCGACCGGTGAGCGACGGCGCGCTCTACCCCGCCATCGCCCGGCTGGAGAAGGCCGGACTGCTGCACCGCCGCACCGAACCGGGCAGCGGCGCCGCACCGCGGCAGACGCTGGAGCTGACGGCGCAGGGGCGGGCCGAACTGCTGCGCCGACTGGCCGACCCGGAGCAGGCCGAGATCACCGACCAGATCCGCTTCTTCACCGTCACCACGTTCCTGCACCACCTCGCCGACCCGCCCCGGCAGGCCGCCGTGCTCCGCCGTCGGCTGGCCTTCCTGGACGCTCCGAGCAGCTTCTTCTACGACGGGACGGGGCAGCCGGTGACCGCCGAGCGCGAGCCGAACCCCTTCCGGCGCGGGATGCTGCTCGTCGCCCGGGCCTCCACCGCGGCCGAGCGGGCCTGGCTGTCCGAGACCGTCGCGGAGCTGGATCGGGCGGCCGGGGCGGAGCCCTCGGAAGCCCCCGGCTCACCGACGGAGCCGCAGTCCTCGGAACGCTAGGCCGACCAGGCGAATCCAGAGCGGAACCGAAGGCGCACGCCCCTGCCGAACAGCGGAGCGAAAATCCGAATTCAGGCCGTTCCGCACCGGGTTCCCCCCGGCCCCGGCGTCGCTATGATGATCCGCCTCACGTCCTCGGCGTCCCCCTCCGCGGGCGTGATCCGCCACCGCGCCCCGCCGTCCCCCTGGAGGCCGCCGTGCCCGATTCCGAGACCGCGGTCGAGGCCGCAGTCCACTCCGCGCCGCTGAAGCGGGACGACATTCCCGGCTGGTTCTTCAGCCTCGACCGGGCCGCCTTCAGCCACCTGCTGTCCGCCCAGAGCGCGGCCGGCGTCACCGGCGACGTCCTGGAGCTCGGCAGCTACCTCGGCCGCAGCGCCGTCCTGCTCGGCGACCACCTGCGGCCGGGCGAGCGGCTGACGGTCTGCGACCTGTTCGACTCCGAGGCGGGCGACGCCGAGAACGCCGCCGAGATGAACATGTCCTACCGCAGGACCCTCACCCGCAGCGCCTTCGAGGCCAATTACCTCGCCTTCCACGGCGAACTGCCCGAGATAGTGCAGGCCCCGACCTCGGCGCTGGCCGACGGCCGCGTCCGGGCGCACAGCTGCCGCTTCGTCCACGTCGACGCCTCCCACCTCTACGAGCACGTCGCCGGGGACATCGCCGTGGCCCGCGCCGCGCTCGCCGAGAACGGCGTGGTCGCCCTGGACGACTACCGCTCCGAGCACACCCCGGGCGTCTCCGCCGCGGTCTGGGAGGCGGTCTTCACCGGCGGACTGCGGCCGGTCCTGCTCACCCCGATGAAGTTCTACGGCACCTGGGGAGACGCGGCGGCCGTCCAGGCGGTCCTGAAGGAGCGCGACTGGTGGGCCGAGGGGTACACCGTCGACGAGGACACCATCGCCGACGCCAAGGTGCTGCGTCTCAACTACCAGGTCAAGGCCCCGGTCCAGCGGTCCACGCCGCGCCGGCTCGCCCTCGAACTCCTGCCCCCGGTCGCGACCAAGGCCACCCGCCGGATGCTCCGGACGCTGCGCGAACGCCGAGCCGTCCCCCCGGTCCCGAGCGCCTGAGCGCCCGACCCCTCACCGGGCCCGCCCCCACGGCGGGCCCCGGCGGCTTTCCAGGCCTTCCACGCCTTCCGCGCTTTCCAGGTCTCCGCCTTCTCCGCCTTCTCGACGACCGTGACGTCACCCCGGCCGTCCTCCATCGTGCCGACGCGCCGACCTCTTTGTCGGATCAGCATATTTGCGGGCGTTCCTATTGTCCGCCTGCATTCACTCTAATGAGGGAACCTCTCTTAAAGATTTGCCCACGGAACATTAAAGGGCGCATAGTGATGACACCTCAGTTCGGTCTGATGAAAACCAAGTTCAGGCAAAGTCATCCCTAGCAAGGAGTAGGCCTTGTACTACGGAAACACGGCATCGGACAGCCCCGGGCAGCGGCTTCGCGCGGAGATCGCGGGCCCGGGGACGACGCCCCTGATCGGCGTCCACGACATGTACTCGGCCTCCATCGCGGCCGAGCACTACGACGGCATGTTCGTCTCCGGCTTCGGCTTCGCGGCCTCCTACTACGGGCTGCCCGACATCGGTTTCATCGCCTGGCCCGACATGGTGGGGTTCGTCGAGCGGCTGCGCGGGGCCTTCCCCCGGCACCACCTGCTGGTCGACATCGACGACGGGTACGTCGATCCGGAGGTGGCCTGCCACGTCGTGCGCAGGCTCGAACGGATCGGCGCGTCGGGCGTGATCCTGGAGGACCAGAAGCGGCCGCGCCGCTGCGGGCACGCGGACGGCAAGCTGGTGCTGCCGCTGGAGGAGTACCTGGAGAAGCTGGAGCTCGTCCTCGCCAACCGGACGGACCTGGTGGTGGTCGCCCGCACCGACGCCACCGAGGAGGACGACATCCTGCGCCGGGCCCGGGCGCTCGCCGCCACCGACGCCGACGTGGTACTGGTGGACGGTGTACGCAGCGAGGAGTGGATCCGCCGGATCCGCCAGGTGGTCGGCGACAAGCCCCTGCTGTTCAACCAGATCGCGGGCGGGAAGTCGCCCCGGCTGTCGCTCTCGGAGCTGTCGGAGCTGGGGGTGGACGTGGCCATCTACAGCACGCCGTGCCTGTTCGCCGCGCACCGGGCGATGGACGAGGCGCTGGCCGGGCTGAAGAGCGCCGACGGGCGGCTGCCGGCCCCGGCCGGGGGGCGCGAGCAGGTCGGCGTGCGGGAGTCCACCGAGCTGCTGGAGCGGAACATCTCGCGCCCCAGCGGGCTGATGGCGGTGACGGCATGAGGACCGGGCTGCGCGGGGCCGCCCCGCCCTCGCCGGCCACTGCCCTGCCGACCACCGCCCTGCGGGCCACCGTGCTGGGGCTGGCCGGAGCCTGCGCCCTGCTCGCGGGAGCCGCGTCGCCCGCGACGGCCGGCGGCGGGCTGATCACGGTCGTGGACAACTCGAACGCGGACTCCTGGCTGGAGATCGACCGGACGGCCAACCTCCAGAACGGCAGCGGCTCGGCGGGCAGCGACCACGACGGCGCCGGCTCGTTGGTCGGCGGACTGCTCGGGCCCGGTTCCTCCTCCAGGCCCTCGGTCCGCCCGATGGCGGAAGGCGGCCCGTGACCGACCGTCCGGCGCGCCCGGAGCAGCCACCAGGGCTCCGGGCGCGCATGGCCGGGGAGCACACAGCGCAAGGACACGAACCGGGGCGCGCGGCCCGGGGGCACCGGGACCAGGCACCCGGGGAACGGACCCAGCCGCAACGCGCCCCCGGGCCCCGCTCCCGCAGGCTGCTGCCGCGCTGGCTGGACCCGTACATGGCGGCGCTGGCCGGCACCGTCGGACTGGCCGCGCTGTTCCCGGCCTCCGGCACCTCGGCACGAGTCGCCGGGGTGGCCTGCGACCTCGCGGTGGCGCTGCTGTTCTTCCTCTACGGTGCCAGGCTCTCCACCCGCGAGACGCTGGCCGGGCTGCGGCACCTGCGGCTGCACGGGCTGGTACTGGCCGCCACCTTCGTCCTCTTCCCCCTGCTCGGCGTGGCCACCGCACTGCTCACGCCCGTCCCACTGACCGGGCAGCTGCACACCGGGGTGCTGTTCCTCTGTCTGGCGCCCTCCACGGTGCAGTCCTCGGTGGCGCTCACCGGCGCCGCCGGGGGCAACGTGCCGGCGGCGATCTGCGCGGGCACCTACTCCAGCCTGGCGGGGCTGGTGCTCACGCCCCTGCTGGCGGCCTGGCTGCTGGGATCGCACACCGCGCTGTCCGCCGACGGACTGCTGCGGATCGGGCTGCAGTTGCTCGCGCCGTTCCTGCTCGGGCAGTTGCTGCGGCCGTGGCTCGGCGGTCCGCTGTCCCGGCACAAACGGGTGCTCACCCCGGTGGATCGCGGCTCGATCCTGCTGGTCGTCTACACGGCGTTCAGCGCGGCGGTATCCCAGGGCATCTGGGGCCTGGCCACTCCCCTCGCGCTGCTCGGGCTGCTCGCGGTGCTGCTCGCCCTGCTCGCCGCCGCCCTCGCGGCCACCGGGCTCGGCGCGCGGCTGCTGGGGCTCGACCGGTCGGCCACCATCGCGGCAGTGCTCTGCGGTTCGCAGAAGAGCCTGGCCAACGGCCTGCCGATGGCCACCGTCCTGTTCGGCGCGCAAGCCGGCCTGCTGGTACTGCCGTTGATGCTCTACCACCAGCTCCAGCTGATCGTCGGCACCGTACTCGCCGGACGCTGGTCACGGGCTCCCACGGCCGCCGCCGCGCCCGGCCCGGTCCCGGCCGCGCTCACCGGTCCGGGCGCTCCGCCAGCACCCGGCTGATCCCCCGGCGCAGCCTGACCGAGGCCCCCGGGAGGCGGCCGAGCCGGTGCAGCCGTTCGACCGGCAGCTCCGGCCTGCCGGCCAGCTCCAGGACGGCCGCGTACGGCCGGTCGCCCTCCCGCAGGCGGTCGCCCACGAGATCAACCAGCCCCTCCAAGGCCTCGCCCATGAGGGCGGGGTGGGCCGCGAGCAGCTGAAGGAGACAGTTGTCGTTCCACACCACCTGCCGGCGCCCGGCCAGTGCGGCCAGCAGATCGGTGGGGGCGGCCGGGTTGCGGGCGATCGCATGCCAGACGAACGGGTACTCCCCGATCGCCAGTTGGCGCAGGACCTCGGGGTTCGAGGTCCGTTCGGCGAGCCGCCGGTAGTCGCCGCCGTCGTGCAGGTGCTTGAGGGCCTCCACGTCGTCCGTCGTGTCTGCCGTCACCGTCATGTCCACCCCCTCGCTGTCGTTCGCACAGGGGCGCGACCCCAGCAGGTCGGCGCCGGGTGATCAGTCTTCATTCCGCTTCGACGGGGGTGCTGAGGGCGGTGTCCGGGAGGGTGGGCAGCGGACCTGCGGGCGGCAGCTCCCAGACCGCCGGGTCGGGGGCGAACGGGCCGACTCGGTCCAGGAGCTGGACGAGGGCGAGGTCCCGTGCCCGGTCCATCCACCGATGGGTGGCCTCGTCGATGACGCCGAGGCGCCGGGCGTGGGCGTACTCGTCCTCGTCCTTCCAGCTGTACGTCGAGAGATCGGGGGTGATCACCAGGTCCAGGAAGAGGTCGAGGGTGTCGAGACCGATGGCCGTCCGCCGGTACGGGCGCTCGAAGTTGACGTACCAGTACAGCGGCCGGCCGTCGGGCGTCAGGAAGCGGTGGACGCTGAACGGCGCTCCGGCGGTGAAGCGGCTGAGCACCACCGTGTCGCGCCAGGTCCAGTCATCGAGTTCCCACCGGCCGGCGGCGAGGTCCTCGACGCAGTCCAGCCGCGCGGCGTCGTCCCCCGCGCGGGCGGCGGCGGTCCAGCCGGCCGGGGCCAGGGTCTCCGTCCCCGGGCGGGCGGTGAGGGTCAGGGTCGCGCCGTCGTCCGCGAGCACGGTGTACGGCATGGCCGACCAGACCCTGCCGTGGGCGACGTCCCGTCGCACGGCGGTGCCGCCCGGGGCGAAGACCGGGGAGAAGGCCGGGGCCGTCATCGGATGTAGTAGGCCCGGTTGTGGGCGGCGACCGGCGGGGACTGGTAGGTCCAGACCCCGGCCGCCGGGGCGTCGGCGATCAGGTGGGCGAGGTCGCGGGCCGACTCCTCCGCGGGGTTGCCGAGGTCGAGCCGGACGCGGTCGGCGGTGCGGTCGTCCAGGGCGTAGTAGCGGTAGGGCTGGTAGACGTTGAGCGGCCCGGCCAGCAGCTTGCCCTCGTCGTCGGTGCCGTAGCCGGTGATCGGCGTGTTGTTGACGGACTCGGGGGTGAGGCCGACCAGGTTCACGTCCAGGGCGAGGAGTTCCTCGTCGTGGCGGATCAGCCCGTCCTGCCCGAGGCCGGCCCGACGGCAGGAGACCGTCCAGCGTTCGCGCACGTCGGGCGCGTTGAGGGAGGGCAGGGTGGTCTCGAACCAGCCCGGGTGCTTGGGCTCGGCGTACAGCCGGCGCCCGGCGTCGATGGCGAGCGGGTTGTCGCAGAGGACGTGCAGCCGGGCGATGCCGAGCAGCTTGGTCTGGTCGTACCCCCGGGCGTACTGGCCGTAGTCGACCACCGGCATCCGCTCCTCGGCGAAGAGCGGGTGGGCGATCAGGTTGATCTCCAGCTCCTGGGTGATGCCGCCGCCGTTCGGATACTGGGCGAAGTAGAGCTGGTAGTTGAGCGAGACGCAGGCCCCGCCGTCGAAGGCGGCGACGTTCAGCCCGGGGTGGCGCTTGGCGAGCAGTTCGCGCGCCCGCGCGCGGTCGACCAGGTAGTCGACGCCGATGTTGTGCAGCGCACCGTAGTGGAAGGGCAGGTGGTACGGCTCCGGTACGGGCGGCAGCGGCAGGCCGGTCATGAGGACTCCGAGGACGGGAGAGACAGGAGAGACGGGGGAACGGCGGGGGCGGTACGAGGGTTCAGGGGGCGGCCGGTGGTGCCACGGCCGCCGGGCGGTGCAGCTCCAGCAGGTCGTGGTGCATCCGCTCGGCGCTGCGCAGCGCGAGGGCGGCCATGGTGAGCGAGGGGTTGGAGGTGCCCAGGGAGGGCATCGAGCCGCAGCCGACGGCGTACAGGTTGGGGTGCTCCCAGCAGCGCTGCCAGTGGTCGACCACCGAGGTCGCGGGCGAGTCGCCCATGATGTGGGTGCCTCCGGCGTGGCCGGCGCCGCGGTAGCCGTGGACGCTTCCCCGGTGTTCGAGCCGTCCCGGCCATCCGGCCGCCGGGTAGGCGGTGTGGTCCTCGGCGCCGAGCAGGGCGAACAGCTGGTCGGAGACGGCTCGGGCGGAGGTCATCCCCTCGCGGACGTACTCCGAGAGGTCGTAGCGGATGGCCGGGCCCGGCAGACCGAGCGGGTCGCGCCGGTCCGGGTCGAGGGTGACCCGGTTGGCGGGGTCTGCGGGCTGCTCCAGCTCGAACTGGAGCGAGAACTGACGGCCCAGCCGGTCACCGAGGCGGTCGCGGAGCTCCTTGCCGCGCAGGCCCGCCGCGAGCAGCGCCGCCGCCTCGGCCTCCGGCGCGCCGCCCGCCCAGGACCAGCCCCAGTTGCCGATCTCGATCCGGAACGGCGCCCGGCGCTCCCGCCCGGGGCCGAAGCGGAAAGCCTCCAGGCCGCTGGTGGAGCCGGGTCCGCGGTAGGGGCCGACCGGGCGGGGCATCAGCCCCCAGGTGAGCAGGGCCGGGTGGTCCATCAGGTTCCGGCCGACCTGGTCGCTGCGGTTGGCCAGGCCGGACAGGAGCAGCAGCCGGGCGTTCTCGATCGCGTGCGCGGCGAGGACGACCAGGTCCGCCTCCACCCGGTGGGCCGTCCCGCCCGCGAGGTACTCGACTCCCCCGGCCCGCCCGGTCTCCGGGTCGGCCAGCACCCGGCTGACGACGGCCTCCGTGCGCAGTTCGACCCCGGCCGCCCAGCGGGCCTGGGTGCGCAGCGGGGTGTACTTGGCGCCGGTCGGGCAGGCGGGGACGCAGCTGGCGCTGCCCGCGCAGAGCGGCCCGTCGGCGGATCCGGGCCTGGTCGGCACGCCGTTGCGGGCGTGCGGGGTGGCGGTGACGGCGAGCCGGGCGGGGCCTGGCACGGCGGGGTCGCGGACGGTCCGTCCGTCGAGGGCGCGGGCCAGTTGCCGGTCGAGGAAGCTCGCCGGAACGGCTCGCATCGGGAAGTCGTAGCCGTCCGGGATGGGCAGTCCGACGGCGCGGCGTTGCTCCTCGGTGTCGGCGGCGACGCCGAGTTCCCGTTCGGCCTCGCGGTAGTGGGGTTCCAGGTCGTGGTAGCCGATCGGCCAGTTGCGGCCGTGGCCGAGGTCTCCGGTGCGGAAGTCCTCGGGGTGCATGCGCGGGGTGAGCCCGGTCCAGAGCAGTCCGGTGCCGCCGTTGGCCCGCAGGTAACCGCTGGCGTAGGGCAGCGGCCCGTCCTGGCGGAGGTGGCCGGTGGCGGTGAAGCCGCCGTCCGGGTTTCCGGCGAGGTCGGTGACGTCGGGTGACGGGGCCTCGGGGCTGTGCGGGTAGGGCGAGGTGGGCGGTCCGCCGCCGGCCGCGCGGTGGGCGGTGGCGGTCTCGGCGCCGGTGGGCGCGGCCCGTCCGGCTTCCAGGACGAGGACCCGCCAGCCCTGCGCACCGAGGCGGTGGGCGACGAGGGTCCCGGCGAAGCCCGCGCCGACCACGACGGCGTCCCAGCGGGCGCTCATCGGCGCTCACCGCCGTTGTCCGGCGCCACTGCGCTTCGGGGTGCCTCGGCCCAGCTGCCGTGGCCGGGGGCGGCGGAGCCGGGCGGGACGGCGTGGAAGGTCCGCCAGACCAGTCCCTGGTCGTGGGCCCGGGCGGAGGAGGGTGCCTCGCCGGGCCAGGCGCCGACGTACCAGAGGTGGACCAGGGCGTGCTCGTCGCGCACCTGGTGGGCCAGCGTGGTGCGGTGGTGCTCGTCCGCCATGCCGGTGGAGCGCAGTTCGGGGACGTCGAATCCGGTCAGCTCGGCGCAGACGCGCAGGAACTCGTCCAGGTCGGCCAGGGCGTCGACGTACTGGTTCGCGACGGGGTCCCAGCACTCCGCCAGGTCGTAGTCGGCCGGGTGGTCGTCGGACACGGGCACGCGGGCACCCCCATGGTCGGCAACGGGTGGCCGAGGCATGACAGGCCGGACGGCGCAACGGTCCGTACGGCGCGACAGGCCCCACAACGCGGCAGGCCAGGGCGACCCGTCCACCGGACGACCCGGCCTGCCACCGCGATCATGCCGCGCCTCCTCACCACCGGAAACGCGTTGCACGAATCTGCCCGGACTTCGTCATCCCTTGTCCGGTCGGCCGCGTGTCACGATCATCCGGCGTCCGCTTCCGGTCGGCCCAGCGCCCGTACGGCCGCCAGGACGTCCAGGCCGAGCTCCGGGTCGGCGTCCTCGGGCAGGCTGACGGACAGCCGGGTGACCAGACCCGCGTACCGGCGGTGGATCTCCCGGGCGACCTCCTCGACCGGACCGCAGACCGCGAAGGCGTCGAACACCTCGTCGTCGATCAGCGCGGCCATCTCCGCCCAGCGGCCGCGCACCGAGTGGGTGTGCAGCTCCTCCTGGAGCCCCTCCCAGCCGTGCTGCGCCAGCACCGGACGGTAGGCCGGCGTGGAGGCGTAGAACGCGAGCCGCTCACGGGTGGCGGCCCGGTTGGCCGCCAGCTCCTCCTCGGTGCGGCCGGTGGCGGTGAGCACGCTGCCGACGATCTCGAACGGCCGCTCCGTCCATGCGGCGCCCTCCGCCTCGGCCCGGGCGCGCTCCTCGGTCAGGCCCGGCAGCACCTGCTCGGTCAGGTAGGCGGTGGAGGAGAACGGGTGGCTCAGGAAGCCGTCGGCCACCGCCCCGGCGGTCCGGGTCATCAGCGGCCCGACGCCCGCCAGCAGGATGCGCGGCACGCCGGACGGGACCGGGTCCGGGGAGAACACCGGCGTCATCACCGTGTGGGTGTAGAACTCGCCCCGGAAGCGCAGCCGTTCGCCGGTCTGCCAGCTGTGCCAGATCGCCCGCACCGCGTGCACGTACTCGCGCATCCGGGCGGCCGGACGGTCCCAGGGCATTCCGAAGCGCTTCTCGATGTGCGGCTTGACCTGCGAGCCCAGCCCGATGACGGCGCGTCCGCCGGAGGCCGCGTGCAGTCCCCAGGCCTGGTAGGCGAGGGTCATCGGGGTCCGGGCAAAGGCCACCGCGATGCCGGTGGCCAGCTCGATCGACTCGGTCCGGTCGGCCGCGCGGGCCAGCTGGAGGAACGGGTCGTACGCGGTCTCGGCCACCACCAGCCGGTCCATGCCCCGGCGTTCGGCCCGCTCGGCGGCGTCCAGGATGCCCGCCGGGTGCCCGGAGGCGGTGGCGTCGAGCCCGAGGGTAGCGGGTCGGGGGGCGGCGGGCCGGAGGGTGGCGGGTCGGTCCATGGGCTGGGCTCCTGGTCGCGGGCGGCTGCGGTACCCGGGTAGCCTGCCACGTCACCTGCCGTCGACGTCCCCGCCCACGTCTCCCGGCGCCGCGAACAGCCGGTCCAAGTGCCGGTCCACGGCCGCGAGCACGGCGTCGGGCCCGACCACGTCCAGCTCCAGCAGCGTGGCGAACCCGGTGAGCGCGAGCAGCAGGTCCGTCTCCACCACCGGATCGCGGTCGGGCGCCAGCTGCCCGTCGGCAATCGCCTGCCGGAGCACCTGCTCGACCATCGCCCGCCCCTGGAGCAGGCCGCCGCGCGCCCGAGCGTGGACCTCCTCGTCGTGCAGCGCCTCCAGCACGTAGGCGGCGCTCATCCGGCTGGTCGCCCGCGCGTCGGCGTGCAGCGGCAGCTGCTCGACCAGCATCGCCCGCAGCACGTCGCGCGGATGCGGCCGCCCGCCGAGCGCTCCCATCGCCAGGCCGACCCGCCGCGCGCTCTGCTCGCCGGCGAAATCCATCGCGAAGGAGAGCATCTGCGACCGAGAGCCGAAGTAGTGCTGGAGCTGCCCGAGCGAGATGCCGGCTTCCTGCGCGACCTCGCGCATCGTCAGGTGGGTGGCGCCGCGCCGTTCCACGACCCGCCACAGCGCGCGGGCGATCGTCTCCCGGCGTTCCCGGTGGTCGACCTGCTTCGGCATCGGCGGCGGCTCCTCGTCCTCGCTCCGCGCGCCGCGGAGCCTTTTCCATACACTTGACATAATACAGCTGACCTATAACGTGGGAAGCCTTCCGAGGGAGGAGCGCGCACATGCCGGAACAGCCCGTCATCCGCACCACCGAGGGACTCGTCCGCGGCCGCTGGGCACCGCGGCACTGCCAGGAACAGCAGCAGGAGGAGCACGCGCGGCCGGGGGGCCGGGAGCTCGCGGTCTTCCGCGGCATCCGCTACGCCCGACCGCCCGTCGGGGCCCTCCGCTTCGCCGCCCCCGTCGAGCCCGAGTCCTGGGACGGCGTCCGCGAGGCCACCGCCTTCGGACCCGTCGTCCCGCAGTCCGGGCCGATGCCCGCCAGGACGTCCGGAGCGTCCGGAGCGTCCGGAACGTCCGAGGACACCGACTGGCTGACGCTCGACGTCTGCACGCCCGATCCGGGCGCGGCCGGACTGCCGGTGCTGGTCTGGATCCACGGCGGCGGGTTCATCTCCGGGACCGCCGGCGACCCGCTGTACGACCCGACCGCCCTGGCCACCGCCGGGCTGGTCGTGGTGAGCATCAACTACCGGGTCGGCGCCGAGGGCTTCGCGCTGCTGGCGGGCGTCCCCGCCAACCGTGCCTTCCTGGACCAGATCGCCGCCCTGCACTGGGTTCGGCGCAACATCGCCCGCTTCGGCGGGGACCCGGCCCGGGTGACCGTCGCCGGGCAGTCCGCGGGCGCCGGCTCGGTCGCCGCCCTGCTCTCGACGGACCGGGCCCGCGGCCTCTTCCGGCGGGCCGTCGCCCACTCGGTGCCGGGCAACCACTGCACTCCCGCGCTGGCCGCCGAGGTCACCGCCGAACTCGCGAAACTGCTCGGCACGGCCCCCACCGCCACCGCGCTGGCCGAGGTGCACCCCTGGCGCCTGGCCTCGGCGGTCACCGACCTGGGCGCCGCACTGCCGACCCACCTCGCGCGCTGGGGCCGGCTGGCGCACAGCGGCATCGCCACCGTCCCGGTGGTCGACGGCGAGGTCCTGCCGGGCTCTCCCTGGTCGGCGCTCACCGCCGGCGTGGACCTGCTGGTCGGTCACACCCGGGACGAGTTCCGGCTGTTCAGCGTGCTCAGCGGCCGACACGGCGGCTTCACCGAGGAGAAGGCCCGGCTGATGCTGGAGCTGTTCGCCCCGCCGCCGGGCGGCCCGGACGCCTACCGGGCCGCCCTCCCGGGGGCGACGCCCTCCGAACTCCTGGAAACCGTCGGCTCCGACGCCCTGTTCCGGGTGCCGTCCGTCCGACTGGCCGAGGCCAACGCGGCCGCCGGCGGCACCTCGTACCTCTTCGAGCTCGCCCTGCCCGCGCCCGCTCTCGACGGCGCCTTCGGCGCCTGCCACGGCCTGGACGTGCCGCTCGCCTTCGGCAGCCTGGACAGCCCGCTGGCACGGCAGTCCCTCGGCGACCGGCCCCCGCCGGAGGCGGTCCGGGTCTCGGCGGAACTGCGGCGGGCCTGGGTCCGGTTCGCCACCACCGGCGACCCGGGGTGGCCCGCCTTCGAACCGGACGGGCAGCTCACCCGGGTCCTGGACGCCCGCTCGCAGACCGTCCGCTACCCGGAACAGGCCACGCACCGGATCTGGGCGGGCCACCCCCTCACCGCCTACGACCTCCGCTGACGGCGGCCCGGCACGGCAGGAGCCCGCCCGGCGGCGCCGGACGCCGCGCCGCAGCACCACCGCACCGGGCCCCGCCCCGGCCGCTACTTCGCCGAGTCCGCCAGCAGCTTCAGCAGCCCGGCGGCCACCAGGGCCGAGGAGGCCGGGTTCTGGCCGGTCACCAGGTTGCGGTCGACCACCGCGTGCGGCGCCCAGGGCTCGCCCTCCTCGAAGTCCACGCCCAGCGCGACCAGCCGGTCCTGGAGCAGCCACGGCGCCCGGTCGGCCAGGCCCGCCTGGACCTCCTCGGCGTTGGTGAAGCCGGTCACCCGGTACCCGGCGAACGGCGAGCCGCCGTCATCGGTCCGTGCCGCGAGCAGCGCGGCCGGGCCGTGGCAGACCACGCCCAGCGGGCGTCCCGAGGCGAGCGCCCGGGTGAGCAGCCGACCGGAGTCGGCGTCGACCGCCAGGTCCTCCATCGGGCCGTGGCCGCCGGGGTAGAACACGACGTCGTAGTCGGCCGGGTCGACCTCGGCCAGCACCAGCGGCTGCCGGAACTCGGCGATCTTCGCCAGCTCCTCGGCCAGCTCGGGGTCGGCCAGGCTGGCCCGGTCCGCGACCGGGACGACGCCGCCCGGGGTGGCGACCGCGACCCGGTGGCCCGCCCCGGTGAAGGCGCGGTACGGGACGACCGCCTCCTCCGCCCAGAAGCCGGTCGGATGCTCGGTGCCGTCGTTCAGCGTCCAGACCTTCGAGCCGGTCACGACGAACAGGATGTCGGCCATGGGGTGTGCCTCCAGGGGTGCCGCGGTCCTCGCCGCGACGGTCCGCCGCGGCGCTCACGCCGTCGACGCTAGACGCGCCCTGCCTGCGGGAACCAATGGGCCACGCGATACCGGGCATCGGAATTCCGATACCTCACCCGGACCGTCGAGCCCGCCGGCCGGCCATCGGAATCCCGTAGGCTCGCCGGCATGAGCGATCGGCCGACCACCGGCTCCGGCCCGCTGGACCTCAACCAGCTGCGGACCTTCCTCGCCGTGCACCGGGCGGGCTCCTTCACCGCGGCCGCGCATCTGCTGGGCCTGTCCCAGTCCACGGTGACCGCGCAGATCCGGGCGCTGGAGCAGCGGCTCGGCCGGGAACTGTTCGAGCGCCGGGCGCGCGGGGTCAGCCCGCTGCCGTACGCCGACGACCTCGCCACCCGGCTTTCCGGGCCGCTGGACCGGCTCGCGGGCCTCGCCGACGGGCGCGGTGGCGGCGCGCCGGAGCCGGTCCACCTCGCCGGGCCGGCCGAGTTCCTCGGCACCGTCCTGCTGGCGGAGCTGGCCCCGCTCGTCGCGGAGGGCATCCAGCTGCGGATCACCAGCGGGCTGACCGACCCCCTGCTGGCGGAACTGCGGGCCGGGCAGCACGACCTGGTGGTCGCCACTCGGCGGCCGCCCGGCCGGACGCTGCTCGCCGAACCGCTCGCCGACGAGGAGTTCGTCCTGGTCGCGGCCCCGCTCTGGGCCGAGCGGCTGGCCGGCCGGGAGCTGCCCGGCGCGCTGGCCGAGGTCCCGCTGCTCAGCTACGCCGAGGACCTGCCGATCGCCCGCCGCTACTGGCGGCACGTCTTCGACCGACGTCTGCACGCCCGGGCCGCGGTCACCGTGCCGGACCTGCGGGCGGTGCTCGCGGCGGTGACCGCGGGCGCGGGCTGGAGCGTACTGCCCGGCTACCTGTGCCGGGCCGAACTCGCTTCCGGCGCCCTGCGGTTGCTCCACGAGCCGGCCGATCCGCCGATCAACACCGCGTACCTGGTCCGCCGCCCGGCCGGCTCGGCCAACCCGCACGTGGGCCTGGTCCGCGAGCGCCTGCTGGCCGCGGCCCGCACCTGGGCCTGACCCGGCGGCTCCCGGCCCGGGCGGCGACTTCGACGCAGTCGCGAACGTCGAGTTCAGCCGTGCGGCGGCAAGGTGCGTCCTGACCGTCCCGAGGGAGACGTACAGGCGGTCGGCGATCCCGTGGTCGGTGAGGCCATGGCGGCGGCCCGGACGGTCGCCGGCTCGCGGTCCGACAGCGGGTGCCGGTCGGCACCGGGCAGTGGCGGGCGGGCCCGGCGGGAGGTGAAGTGGCGCAGCAGGCGGACGGTGACCTGCGGGGAGCCCATGGCCTCACCCCGGGCGGCGGCGCGGACCGCCTCGATACCGTCGCCGGCCTCGGCGACGGCATCGATGTCGGGTTCGGCGTCGAGGATGCAGCGGAAGCCGGTGCGGACCATGCACTGGTCGTCGGCGAGCAGGACCCGGGGCCGCTCCGGCCTTCGCCGGTCGGCCGCCCGCGTCTGCGGGGTGTGGCGGGGGTCTCAACGGCGGCCGGTCGGTGGTGACCCGGTGTGACGGTGGTGGGTCCGTCAGCGATGCCGTCGGATCCCGGCCGGTGAGGGCGCTCACACACGGATGCGATGAACGACGA
>NZ_JBHVRT010000023.1:0-83686 GCF_042885555.1 Kitasatospora sp. NPDC058048
AGGACCGCATGGTTCAACTTGATCGTCACATCGTCAAATGATGCCGCCCGTAACACTGCTGGTCACATCGCCGCCGCAATCACGCACCAGGTCGTAAGTGCCCGGGGGTGTGCCCTCGGGGAGGGGGGCGGCGAGGGCGGCGTCCGGCTCGGTGCCGGAGCGGGCGGGGAGCGGGAGCGGGTGGCCCTCGCGCCATTGGGCGGTGGTCCGCTCGCCGCCCGAGCGGCGCCGCCAGTACAGGTGCTGGGCGACGATGAGCGGGCCCAGCGCGGTGAGCAGCGGGAATCCGGTGGTGAGCCAGCCGAGGGCGAAGCAGGCGCTGACGGCGCTGGTGGTCAGCAGGCCGAGGAGGGCGGCGACGGCGGCGGCGGTGCGGCCGTGGGCCTTGGCGGCGACCAGCGGGTACAGGACGAGCAGCAGCAGGTCGCCGAGGCCGACGGCGACGGGGGCCGGGCCGCCGGTGAGGGCGAGCATCGGGGCGAAGGGGCGGTCCTGGACCTGTTCGAAGAAGCGGGCGGTGGTGTCGGTGAGGGTGGTGGCGGTGAGGTCGTAGGCGGTGAGGACGGCGGCCAGGGCGGCGGTGTGGACGGAGCGCAGGCCGCTCTGGGTCCAGAGGTTGGCGACGCCGACGACGGCGGCGGCGATCATCAGGTCGCTGCCGGCCCGGGCGGCGCCGGGGTGGCCGGTGAGGGCGGCGAGCGTGGTGGCGGCGGTGGCGGTGAGGGCGGCGGCCCAGGACCAGGGGGTGGCGCGCAGCCGGGTGGCGGCGAGCAGCGGGGCGAGGGTGAACTGGACGGCCAGGCAGCCGACGAGGCCGAAGACGGCGGAGACGGCGGCGCCGGGCAGGGCGGTGTAGAGCAGCGGGGCGAGGACGACGCCGGCGCACAGGACGGCGATGTCGCCGCCGGTGTAGACGCCGACCGGGGGGCGGGGCATCCGGATCCGGGCGAGGTACCAGGCGGCCAGGGCCAGTTCGGCGGCGACGGCGGCGCTCAGTGCGGCCAGGGCGGCGGGGCTGACGGTCATGCGGTTCCTCCCGCGGCCGGGGCCGTCGACGGTGCCGGGGGCGCCGGTGGTGTGCCGGGGGCGCCGGGGCCGGCGGTGTCGGGAGTGTCGAGGGTGTCGAAGGTGTGCTCGCGCAGGTCGGCGCGCAGGGGCGCGGTGGGCGGCATGGCGGCGCGGTCCTCGTACAGCACGATGTCGGACAGCCGCAGGCCGGCGGCGTGGGCGCGCTCCTCCAGGCGGCCGCGCAGGGCGGTGGCGGGCAGGCGGTCGACCAGCAGGTGCAGGCGGGCGGGTCCGTGGGGGCCGTCGGGGCCTTCGGTGAGGGCGTGGCGGGCGGGCAGCGGGACCTCCGGTTCGGCCTCGACCAGGTCGAGCACCTCGCGGGTGGTGACGGTGCGGCTGAGCGGCCCGTTCCAGCGGCCGAGGATCTCGGAGGTGGCGGGGAGGTGGGCGAGTTCGCAGGTGGGCGGCTCGGCGGGGAGGCGGACGAGGTCGCCGGTGGCGTAGCGCAGCAGCAGGGTGCAGTCGCGGTAGGGCACGTAGGGGGTGTGCACGACGGTGCCGGTGGCGCCGGGGGCGGTGGGTTGCCAGGTGAGCGGGTCGAGGACTTCGAGGTGCCCGAACTCGGTGGTGTGGTGGAGGTGGCCCCGGGTGCAGGGGGTGGCGCCGGAGGGCAGGATCTCGGTCATCAGGTAGGCGGAGGTGGCGGTGGCTCCGAACACCTCCTCGGCGCGGCGGCGCAGGGGCGCGGAGAGCACCTCGCCGCCGACGCTGATCGACCGCAGGCCGAAGTCGGTGCTGCGCCACTTGCGTTGTTCGGCTTCCTGGACGAGGGCGGCCAGGTAGGAGGCGGAGGTGGTCAGGTGGGTGATCCGGGGGTCCTTGCCGGGCAGGCCGAGCGGGGCGGCGAGGCGGTCGAGGGCCACGGCGGGGCCGACGGTGCCGAACTGGACGAACCCGGCGCCGGCGCGGGTGGCCGACTCCTCGGCGTTGACCAGCGGCAGGGTGGCGCGGGAGCAGCCGGCGTAGGCGACGGTGTGGCGGGGGCGCAGGCCGAGGCCGAGCACGGCGGAGATGGTGCTGAAGGCGACGGCGCACTCGAGTTCGGCGCGGGAGAACCACACCGCGGTGGGGGTGCCGCTGGTGCCGGTGGTGAGCGCCATCAGGACGGGGGTGGCGGCGTCCGAGACGAAGGCGGCGGGCAGGGCGCGCAGCGCCTGTTTGGGGGTGACGGGGACGCGCGACCAGTCCTCGGGCTCCAACCGGGCCGGGTCGAGGTCGAGTTCGGCGAACTGCCGGCGGTAGTGGGCGGTGTGCCGGGCCGCGGCGCGGGCGGTGGCGCGCAGGCTGCGCCGGGCCACCTCGCGCCGCACCTGCGGGTCGACGTGTCCGGCCCGGCCGGGCAGCAGGGCGGAGTCCTCGCCGGGCTCGCCGAACTCGGCGATGGTGGCGACCAGGTCCCGCGCGAGGCGTTCCAGGTCGTTCGGACGTATTCGACGGTTCGTCAGGATTGCTGCGCCGTAACGCAGTTGGCTCAGCGCGGTCGCGAACAAGCGGACTCCCCAGGCCAGGGTCGGACGGTACGCCACCCGGCCCCGGCCGGGGTCGATCGGATCAGGCCCCGATCAGGTCAGACCATGTGGAGGAACATGGCGGCGGTGAGGGTGCTGAAGGCGTACTTGAGGTAGTGCTTGACCATGATCGGTTCTCCCTCGTACGGGCCGGCCGGCCGCCCTGACCGGGCGCGGCAGCGGATGCCCGTGGCCGGTTCTGGTCGACGGGCAACGGCAGTATAGGGACGGTTCGGCCACCCGCAACAGCCTGTGTGCACGGCCAACCTTCCGGCTGTTCACGTCAGTTCGTGGTGTCAGCACTCCAGGAGGGTGCAGCTCCAGTGCATGCCGCGCCCCATGCCGGCCAGGGCGATCAGGTCGCCGTCGCCGAAGTGCCCGGACGCGCGGTGGTGATGGAGGTCGAGGAGGTGGTCCGCGGCCCCGAAGTGGCCCCTTTCCAGGGAGATTTCGAGGTTGGTGCGCTCCACCGGGACGCCGAGCCGGTCGGCCAGCTTCGTCAGCGTGCCGAGGTTGTCGTTGAGCAGCACCACCCTGGCCAGGTCCGGGACGGACGCGCCGATCCGCTTGCAGGCCCGGGCCACCACCTCGCGCACCCGCTCGCCCATCAGGCCGGCGAACTCCTGGAAGCGGTCGGTGTCGTAGTCGAAGAACTCCATCAGGCCCCAGGCGTCGCGGGCCGGCGGGGGCGTCCGGCCGCCGCGGAAGGGGTCGGCCGCCCCGCCCTGGTCCATCCGGAACAGGTCGACGTAGCGGCCGTCGCTGATCGTCTCGCTGGCCCGCCAGCGCAGTTCGGGGTGGCCGCGCCCGGCCACCGCGGCGCCGGCGCCGTCGGAGAACAGCAGCGAGTTGGTGTGCATCCGGTTCCAGTAGGGCTCGCACGTCCGGTTCGCCCCGACCACCAGCGCCCGCTGGTACTCGGGGTGGGTGGCGAAGCGGCCGGCGAGCAGGTCGAAGCAGGTGATGCCGCTGACGCAGCCCTGGCCGACGAGGACCGCCTCGGCACGGCGGGCGCCCAGCCGGTCCTGGAGGCTCGCGGCCGCGTCCCAGTACAGGTACTCGGGGATGTCGGTGATCGCGAGGACCACCAGGTCCAGCTCGGCGGGGTCGGTGCCCGCTTCGTCCAGGGCCGCCCGGGCGGCGTCGACGGCCAGGTCGGTGAGCCCGACCCCGGCCGGGCTGCGGTGGACGGCGCGGTAGCCGTACGCCAGGACGCGTTCGACGTCCTCGGTGTACTCCGACGCCACGTCCGCGACGGCGACGGGCTCCCCGAGGGCCGATCCGAACGACATCAGTCCGTAGTCCACGCCACTGCCCCTTCCGGCCGCGCGGCTCGCATGTCCGCGCACTGTTCGGCACCGGCAAGGTGCCGCTTCCGCCGCCGAGGGAGTTCGTCATCGAACTTCCGTTTCCCGGTCCGGCCCGACGCCCCGTCAGGCTATACAGCGCCGAGGAGCCCTGACCAGCACCGACACCGGCGCCCTCGCCGCCCGGGCGGACGACGGATCACGGCGCCGGCGGGATCCCGGCGTGCGCGAGGGCGAGATCGACCATGCGGTGCATGACGACGCCGGGAACGGCGGGATTCCGGGCGCCGGTCGCGGCCCCGCGCGGATCGAGCAGCAGCGCCACCAGGTCCTCCGGCGGCAGGGCCGGATTGGTCCGGGCGAGCCACCGCACGTCGCGGTCGTCGTCGGCGGTGAGCGCGGCGGCGGTGGCCGGGGCGAGCCGGCGGTGCCCTGCGGCGGCCCGGCGGACCACCGGGTCGGGGTCCGCGGCGGCCCGCTCGACGTCGGCGCAGGTGGTGGCGGGGTCGTCGAGCGCGGCGGCCCGCAGGCGCGGGTTCGGGTCGGCGGCGAGGCGCAGCAGGCCCTCGCGGGGGAAGTTGGGGTGGTTGCGCGGGCGGCCGGGGAAGGAGAAGGTGCCGTCCCACCACGCCGCCATGTCCAGGAGCATCCAGGGCGGGGCGTCGTCGCAGGACTCGGCCAGGAAGATCCGCACCACGCGGTCCTCGTCGCGGGCGAGGAGGTCGGCCACGTCGGCGGGCAGGCGCGGCGCCCTGGCGACGCTGCGGCGGACCAGCAGCTTCGGGGAGGCGGCGAGCAGGCGCATGGCCTCGGCATCGGCGTGCAGGGCGGTGACCCACCGCAGCTCCGCGCTCCCGCTGCCGGGGCCGATGTCGGGGGTCGCGGCGGCCGTCGCCGCCAGCTCGGCGGGGTCGGCGGGGTCGGCGGGCGGGAGGGCGTCGCCCGGCGACGGTTTCCGGGCGGCGCCGGCCAGTTCCGTGAACAGCCCGCGCAGGCCCGACCCGGGTGTGGCGGCGATGAGCCTGTCCCACTGCGCCGGTGTCAGTCGGCCGCTCTCCGCGACAGCGATCCGCACGCGTCGGCCGGGGTGGGCGATCGCGGCGTCCACGACCTCCTCGGGAAGGTCGTCGCGGTGCAGGACGTCGTGCGTGCCGGCGTCCAGGAGGCGCAGCAGCAGGTCGGCGGGCGCCGCGCGGTTGTGGCCGAGCCCGGACAGCCAGGCGAGGCCGGTCGCGCGCTCGACGTCGGTGGCGGAGGTGAGCGGGGCCCAAACGGGGCCGGGCGCGGCGGGCGGTGTCGGTCTCGGTGTCACCGGTCGGAGCCTACGCCCGCCGCCCGTACGGGCCCGCGGGGCCGGCAGCCCGGGCGGCCTCCGAGGGGTGGGGCCGCGGCGCCGGGGCGGGGTGCCCCGCTCAGCCCGCGAGGGCCTGGGCGAGGGTCTTGTCGAGGGCGTCGAGGCCGTCGGCGTAGATGCCGGCGAACAGGTCGACGACCTCCTGCTCGGTGGCGTTGTCGGGGTTGAAGCGGCCGGACCACTGGACCTCGGCGACGTCGTCACGGCCGGGGACGGCGTGGACGCGGATGGTGGAGACGTAGCCGGTGACCGGGAAGGGGGCCCGGAGGATGGCGTAGCTGTACTGCCGCTCGGTCTCGTTGAAGTCCACGAGGCGCTCGACGATGACGTCGCCCTCGGGGTTCTTCAGGCTGCGGACCCGGCCGCCCTCGGACGCGGTGCTCTCGGGGATGTAGGGGAGCCAGTCGGGCAGGGCGTCGAAGCCGCCGATGAGGTTCCAGACCTGGCCGGGCGAGGCGGGGACGATGCGGCTGACGGAGGTGGAGGCCATGATCGTTTCTCCTGTACTGCGGTGGGGGTGCGGGGTGGAGGTTCAGGCGCCGTTGGGCAGCGGGGCGGCCGGGCTGACGAGGCCGGCGGCGCGCAGCTCCTGCCAGAACGCGGCCGGGACGGTCTCGTTCAGCGCGGCGAGGTCCTCGGCGATGCGGCTGGGCCTGGTGGCGCCGGGGACGACGGCGGCGGTCACCGGGTGGGCGAGGGAGAACTGCAGGGCGGCGGCCTTGATGGACACGCCGTGCCGGGCGGCGGCGGCCTTGAGGCGGGCGACCTTCTCGATGATGTGCGCCGGGGCGGCCTGGTACTCGAAGTGGGCGCCGCCGGCGAGGATGCCGGAGCTGTAGGGGCCGCCGACGACCATGTCGACGTTCTGCTCCTGCGCCATCGGGAGCAGGCGCTGCAGCGCGTACTCGTGGTCGAGCAGGGTGTAGCGGCCGGCGAGGAGGAAGCCGTCGGGCCTGGGCTCGTCGAGGGCGAGGGTGAGCTCGATGGGCTCGGCCTTGTTGACGCCCAGGCCCCAGGCCTTGATGACGCCCTCGTCGCGCAGGCGGGACAGGACGCGGAAGGCGCCGGTGCGGGCCTCCTCGAACTTGGCCAGCCACTGGTCGCCGTGGAAGTCCTGGGCGATGTCGTGGACCCAGACGATGTCCAGCCGGTCGGTGCCCAGGCGCTTGAGGCTGTCCTCGATGGAGCGCTCGGTGGCCTCGGCGGTCCACACGTGGAGCATCTTGTTGGGGTTGCCGTGTTCGAACAGGCCGCCCTTCTCGCCGAGGTCGCGGTCGCCCTTCTCCAGCTCGTCGAGGACGACGCGGCCGACCTTGGTGGACAGCACGTAGGCGTCGCGGGGCTTGGCGGAGAGGACCTCGCCGAGGCGCTGCTCGGAGAGGCCGGCGCCGTAGAAGGGGGCGGTGTCGTAGTAGCGGATGCCGTGCTCCCAGGCCGCCTCGACGGTGGCGGCGGCCTCGGTGTCGGGGATCGCGCGGAACATGTTGCCGAGGGGGGCGGTGCCGAAGCCGAGCTTGCCGGGGAGGAGTTCCTTGAGGGACATGTCAGTGCCTTTGCGGAGCGGGCGGGGGTCCGTGGGGAGGGGGCACCCGCCGGGGGTTGCGCCTGCGCCGAGTGATTGGTGCAGACGCGCCTTACATGCAGGAACAATAGTTGCACACGCGCTGCAATGCAAGGGGTGGGCCGCTCCGGGGCGACGACGGGCCCGGGCGACGGGCAGCAGCGGGCCCGGGCAACGGGCGGGGGCGGGCTGGCACGGCCGCAGGCGGGGGCGGGGCCCGGCGCCCCTCCCCCGCCCGCGCGCCGTCCGGCTCAGGAGGCCGTGAAGGCGACCTGGTCGACGGTCCAGAAGGCGCTGTTCGTGCCGGTGTAGCGGAACTGGAAGCGGGCGGTGGTGGCGCCGGCGGGGATGGTGACGGGGAGGTTCTCGACGGTGTTGAGGTCGCTGCGGTAGGACTTCACCGGCTGCGGGGCGCCGTTGTCGAAGAGCACGTAGAGGTCGCCGGTCTGCGGCCCGTCGATCTTGTAGTTCGTCGCGAAGGACAGCACGCCGCGGCTCGCGCCGGAGACCGGGTAGGCGGGGCTGACCAGGGTGGAGTCGAACTGGCCGGCGCCGTGCGCCTTGTCGTCCCACTCGTCGGAGTCGGCGACGGCGAAGACGTTGCGGGCGCGCACATTGGTCTCGCGGGACTGGCCGAGCTGGGCGGCGGTCCAGAACTCGTCGGTGGCGAAGGTCCAGCCGCGCCACTCGGTGACGCCGCCCGTGGGCATGCGGGAGTTGTCGATGCTCCAGCCGGCAGGCGGGGTGTGGGTCCAGCCCTTCACCGCGGCCGGGATGCCGCTCTCGTCGGCGCGGGCCTGCAGGCCCGGGCGCAGCGCGTCGAAGGCGTCGGGGGCGATCTCGTCGATCGGGCGGCCGTCGAGCTGCCGGGCGGGGTCGACGGGGGCGCCCTCGTGCTTGAGGACGGTGGGGGCGATGTCGACCGGCTTGACGTCGTAGCGGCGCGAGCCGGGGGTGCAGCCGGCGCCACTGGCGATCAGGAAGGTCTGGCGCTCGTTGGCGCTGTTGCCGCCGTGGCCGCCGGCGTCGGTGTGGCCGTGGTCGGTGGTGACGAGGATCAGCCAGTCCTCCGCGGCGTACGTGGGGCGGGACTTGACGGCCTGGAGGACCTGTCCGACCAGGGCGTCGGCGGAGTGGAGGGCGGCCGCGTACTCGGGGCTGGCGCCGCCGTGGTTGTGGCCGGCCTCGTCGACCTGGTCGAAGTGCAGGAAGGTGGCGTCAGGGTTGCCGTGGGAGAGGTAGTCGACGGCGTCGGCGGCGGTCTTCGTGTCGTTCTCGCTCTCCTGCAGGCGCAGGTCGGCGCGGCCGTTGAAGACGTTGCCGGCGATGGGGTTCCAGGAGCCGATCACCAGGGTGGAGTTGGCGGGGTCGGCGTTCTCCAGGCGGGTGGCGAAGTCGGGGTACAGGTCGAAGCGGGAGCCGGTGAAGCTGTTGTCCTTCACCTGGTGCTTGTCGGGCCACACGCCGGTGGCGACGGTCGACCAGCCGGGGCCGGAGAGGGTGGGGGCCAGCGGGTTGGCGTAGAGGTTGCCGGTGGCGGTCATGCCGCCGGCCATCAGCGCCTTGAGGTTGGGGGCGTCGGCGGTGAGCAGCTTGTCGTAGCGGGTGCCGTCGACGCCGATGACGAGGGTCTTGGCCTGCTTGGTGCCGTTCGGCAGGCCCTGGTACGCACCGGCGGTGGCGGTCGCAGCGGCGGTGGCAGCGGTCGCGGCGGTGGCGGTCGGCACGATCAGCCCGGCGGCGGCGGTGGCGGCGGCGAGGGTGACGGCCAGGGCCGCGGTGCGGGTGGAGCGCGGGGTGCGCAACGGAGGACTCCCAACTGGTCGGCAGCACGGTGCAGTTGCACCGGGAGTGAGGATGGGTGGGGCGGGCGAGGACGGGCCCTCCGCGAATCCACGGTTGTATGAACAACCGCAGAAATTCAGACCAGACCCGTTATGCTTCCGTGATCACATACCCCGGGGCGGCCGCCCGGCCCGGACGGTGCTCGATAGGCTTGCGCGGTGAATCACCCCATCCCCAGGGCCGTCCCCGAGCCCGCCCGCGCCGGCGTCCCCGAGCACGGCCGGGTGCCCAAGTACTACCTGGTCAAGGCCCGCCTGGAGGAGCTGATCGCCGAGCTGGGCCCGGGCGGGCGGCTGCCCACCGAGGTCGATCTGGCGCAGCGTCACGGGGTGGCACGGGCGACGGTGCGCCAGGCGCTGCGCGAGCTGCTGCTGGAGGGCCGGTTGCGGCGGCAGGGCCGGGGCACGGTCGTGGCCGGGTCGAAGATCGAGCAGCCGCTGTCCCTGAGCAGCTACACCGAGGGCGTCTCGCGCCAGGGCCTGCGCCCGGGCCGCACCCTGATCGCCCTGGACCGGCTGCCCGCCGACGCGGCGATGGCCCGGCTGCTGGAGGTTCCCGAGGGCGAGCCGCTGTGGCACCTGGAGCGGGTGCTGCGCGCGGACGAGGAGCGCGTCGGACTGGAGTCCACGTACGTGCCGGTCGCCCGGGTGCCCGCGCTGGCGCGGGACTTCGACCCCGAGGGGTCCTTCTACGGCTATCTGCGCGAGCAGGGGGTGCGGCTCGGCGCCGCCGACGAGCGGATCGAGACGGTGCTGGCCAGCCCGCGCGAGGCCCTGCTGATCGGCACCCCGCCGGCGCTGCCGATGCTGCTGCTGCACCGCCGCAGCCTGGACGCGGCGGGGCGCCCACTGGAGCAGGTGCGCACCCTCTACCGCGGGGACCGGTTCAGTTTCACCCTCGCGCTGGGCGCCCCGGACGCCCCGAGCACCCTGGGAGCTCCGAAAGCCCCGGACGCCCCGGACGCGAGCTGACCATCCGGCGGCCGCGGGTCCGGCCGCCGCCGGCAGGGCGTGCGGGGCATGCAGGGCGTACGGGACATGCAGGGCGTACGAAACGTCCGGGTGTCAGCAGGTGCCGACGCGGCCGTTGTACGAGGACCAGACCGGCACCCAGGGGCTGTTGTTGTCGTGCGGGCGGTAGACGACGAAGTTGCCGTCGTTCTGCATGCGCGCCCAGTTGGCGCTGGGGTTGCAGCCGAGGGCGGTGCCGGACCACCACTTGGCCTTCTTGAAGGTGTCGTAGACGACGAAGTTGCCGTCGTACTGCATGATCACCTTGCCCGGGCCGCCGCTGTTGGTGCCGCTGGCCCACAGCGCGTAGCCGGTGTTGGTGTCGTACTCCACGAGGTTGCCGTCGTTCTGGTACAGCAGCCGGTAGTCGCCGTTGCCGGAGACGAGCGAGTCGCCGGGCAGCAGGCAGCTGCCCCAGTTCATGTGGTCCCAGCCGCTCGGGTTGCGCGAGCAGTTCCACTCGCTGTTGACGTCGGCGGAGGCGCTGGTGGCGGTCGTCAGTCCGGTGACCGAGGCCAGTGCCAGGGCGGCGCCGACCAGGGACAGGGCTCGCTTGACCGTTCCGGTGTTCCTCATCGTTCCCCTCGTTTCTGCTGCGGCGCGGTTCCCGACCGGCCGCGGCACGGTGTCGTGGACGGCTGTACGGACCCGGGGGCCCGCCCGCCGTCGTGCGGTGGGACCGGGGCCTCTCGACCCCTGCGTCCATGCCAACGGGATGCGGGCGGCGGCCGGTTCACCGGGATTCCCGCGGCCGGCCGCCGGACCGGGGGCCGGGCGGAGGCCACCGGGCCCGACCTTGTAGGTTTCGGTGTCACCGGCTGCAAGGAGCCGGTGACACCTGGTGGGGAGGGGAGCCCGGCCGGGCAGGAAGGGGACGGACCCCGGAAGGAAAGGGCGGACAGTGGCCACGAGCACGCAGAGCGTGTTCCGCAGCGAGGGCGTACCCGTGACGGAACGGTTCGACTGCTGGCGGGAGTTGGTCAGCCGCACCCGGGACAGCGAGGTGACCAGCGTCCACTGCGACGACTTCCGGGCGGAGATGCGGCGCCTGGAACTGGGCCCGGTGACCCTCCTGCGCAGCTCCTTCCAGCCGACCCGCTTCCACCGCACCGCGCGCCGGGTGCGGCGCTCGGACCCGGAGGTGTTCCACCTCACCCTGCTGCTCGACGGCGGCTTCACCCTGACCCGCGACACCGGGCGCACCGAGACCTTCGGGCCCGGCAACCTGCACATGCTCGACAGCTCCCACCCGTTCGACCTGCGGGCCTTCGGCTCCCGCGCCGCCCGCTCCCCCGGGGACCTGCGGATCGAGGCCGTCGGCGTCGACTTCCCCTCCGCCCTGCTTCCGGTGCCGCCGCACCGGCTGGAGGACCTGCTGGGCCGCGGCTTCTCCTCCCGGGAGGGCACCTGCGCGCTGCTCTCGGACTTCCTGCTCAACCTCGACCGGCAGGCCGCCCTCCTGGGCCCCGCCGACGCCCCCCGCCTGGGCGGCGTCGTGATCGACCTGGTGGCCGCCTGGCTCGCCCGGGAGGTGGACGCCGAGGCCGCCGTGCCCGACGACAGCCGGCAGCGGGCCCTGGTCGAGCACGTCCGGGCCTTCATCGGACGCAACCTGCACGACCCCGAGCTGACGCCCGCCGTGATCGCCGCCGCCCACCACATCTCCGTCAGCTACCTGCACCGCCTCTTCGGCCGGGAGTCCGGCGGCGAGACCGTCGCCGCCTTCATCCGCCGCCGCCGGCTGGAGCGGGCCCGCCGCGAACTGGCCGACCCCGCGCTGCGCGCCCTGCCCGTCCACGCCGTCGCCACCCGCTGCGGCCTGCCCCGCGCCGCCGAGTTCAGCCGCGCCTTCAAGGCCGCGTACGGCCTCTCCCCCCGCGAGCACCGCCACCGCGCCCTGACCGGGAGCGGGGGCGGGGTCGGGGGCGGGTAGCCGTACGGGCGGCGGGCAGCCGTACGCGGGCGGCGCGGCCCGTACGGGCCGGGCCGACGGGCGCGAAAACCCCGCATCGTGAGCACCAGGTGCGCACGAGCGGGCGGGAATCCCGGATCAGTGCACGCAATGCCAAGGACTGTCCACTCAGCGCCAACACGGCGGGGGTGACGCCCTGGCATCCTCCCTGAGGGACACCGCGCAGCGGAACGTCGAGTTCCGTTCCGCGCCGGCGGCCCGGCACGCCACGGGGGAGCGTGCCGGGCCGCCGGGTCCCGCACCGCCCGGCCCGCCCGGCCGGCCGGCCGTCGGCGGGCTCAGCGGGCTCAGCGGGCTCAGCCGGCCATCGGACCCAGCGACTCGGCGACTCGGCGAGTCAGCGAGTCAGCGACTCGGCGAGTCAGCGAGTCAGCGACTCGGCGACTCAGCGAGTCAGCGACTCGGCGACTCAGCGGCCGGACTCGTGGGCGAAGACGGCCTGGGCGACCGCCTTCTGCAGCGGGCTCAGGTGCTTGTCGACGAGGGTCTGGTAGTCACCGGCACGGCCGTCGGCCCACTGGCCCAGGCCCGCGACCATGGCCCGGCCGGCGCCGGAGAACGCCTGCACCATGCCGCTGTCCGGGGGCAGGGTGGTCAGGCCCGAGGCGGGCGGCGGGGCCTGGGCGCCGACCTGGTAGTCGTCGAAGGCCATGCTGAGGGTGGTGACCAGGTGGACGGTGTCCTTGGGGTCGGCCATGGTGAAGACGGCCAGGTTGTACTGGTTCTTGGCGCTGTCGGTGTACAGGGCGATCTGCTCGCCCAGGCAGCCCTTGGAGGCGCGGATCATCCCGATCAGCCGCGGGCCGACCGAGTCCGGTTCGACGCAGGACTTCATGACGGTCGATCCGACCCTGGTGTAGACCTCGCCGCCGGCCGCCGTCACCTGGGCGGGGAACAGCTGGTCGAGCGGCAGCAGGGAGGCGTCCGGGGTGGCGGAGGCCCGGGCCGCGGCGGCGGAAGCCGTGACGGAAACGGACGCCGAAGCCGACACCGACGCCGACGCGGAAACGGACAGGGACGGGGACTCGGAAACGGACGGGGCCGCGGACGGGGCCGCCGATCCCCCGCCCTCCTCGCCGGAGGGCCGCAGCAGGGTGAAGGCGCCGACGGTCACCGCGGCGGCGGCGAGGGCGAAGGCGAGGTTGCGCGGCCAGACCCGCTGGGGGCGGGGCGAGGAGTCGTCGGGCCGCTGGTCAGGATCGGTGGGGAACATACCGCCGTACCGTAGTGATCTTGATTGCGGCGCTTGACGACGGTTCGATCACAGTGCGGTCACGGTGCCGGGCGCGGTGACGGCGTGTCGTTCGTGTCCTCCCTGGTCCAGGCCCCGGCGCCGAGGCGCCCGGTGGTGCCGAGGTCGAGTTCCGGGACGACCGTGACGGGGGCCGCGTCGGGGGTGGCGCGCACCCGTACGTACGGGGCGTTGAGCGGCTCCCCGGCACCGGCCTCGGTGGTGTTGCGCCACACCAGGGTGGTGCGGGCGCCCTCCCCCGGGCGCAGGGCGATCTTCCGCGGCGGGTCGTCGGCGCCGGTGCCGGAGGCGATCTCGGCGCCGCCGCGCAGGATCCGCACGCCGTCGAGGGGCTTGTGGTCGAGGTCGAGCGGCTGCACCTGCGGGTAGCCGTCGAGGGTGACGACGGCGGTGCCGCAGTTGCGCAGGTGCAGGCCGACCACGCGCAGGCCCATGGCGGCGTCGCCCTCGTCGGCGTACAGCCGCAGGCCGGTGGGCGGGCAGGGGCCGCCGGCGCCGGGCGCCTCGACGGTGGGCACGCTGCGGACCTTGAGGAGCTCCGGCTTCGGCGGGCGGGGGTTGCCGGGCGGTCCCGGGGTGGGCGCACCCGGGCGGGAACCCGGCCCGGTCGGGCCGGGCGCGGTCAGGTCGATCCGCCCCTTCTCGGTGGCGCCGGGGGCGAGCCCGGTGACGGTCCGGGTGAGGTTCCCTCCCCCACCCGACCCGGGGCTGCCGAACACCGCCGCGCCGCGGCTCGGATCGGGGCCGTTGAACACCACGGTGTAGTCGTAGGGTTCGCTGTTCGGGTTGGTCACCTCGTACTCGAAGCAGGTGCGGCCGACGGCGGTGATCCGCACCCCGCCCTGGGCGAGCGCCGTCGGCTGCGCCGCGCCGGGCACGCCCGGCGTCGGGGTGCCGCACGCCCCGGGGCTGCCGGAGGCCTCCGGCCCGCCGCCGGAGGCCGCGGTCGTCGCGGTGCCGCCGGAGGCCGCGGTGCCGCAGCCCGCGAGCAGCAGGGCGGCGGTGGCGGCGGCCACGGCCGACGCGGCGGGCCCGCCGGGGTGACGGACCGTCAGTCGGCGGCGGGGCGAGGAGGTCTGGCGCATCCGCCGAGTCGATCATGCCCCGCGCCGGACGGCAGTGAGCCGCGTCACTTCGCGTGCAACAGCCCTGCCACGGTCCGTGTCGGCCTGCGTGTCGGCCTTCGCGCCGGGTGACGGCCCGCCGTCCTTTCCAGTGACTTGTCCGCCCGCCCCGGCCGTTTCCGTTTGGCGTGTCCACGCCGCCGGAATCCCTGTGCCTCAAGAGGGCCGCGAGGCCCCGCACCGAAGGGAACCGCCAGCGTGCACCACATCATCCGGAAACTCGCCCTGCTCACCGCCGCCACCGCGACGACGGCCACCGCGGCCGTCCTCCCCGCCCCGCCCGCGCACGCCGCGCCCCGGCTGTTCGGCCCCGCGGAGTTCGGCATCAGCTTCACGCCGGACGGCGACCCCGGCCAGTGCGGCGGACGCCAGGGCGAACAGTGGCACCTCAACGGCGACTGGTCCGACGAGATCCGGCTCGACACCGACGACCGCCCCGGCGGCTGCCGGCTCGCGTTCGGCATCTACGATCCGCAGAACCAGCTGGGCTCCGCCTCCTTCCGGTACGCCTTCCAGTCCTCCCCCGGCACCGCCCCGGGGCAGTGCGGCAACGAGGGCGACTACCGGATCCCGACCTCGTCGACGGCCCGCACCTTCGGCCCGGCGATCCGCATCGACACGGACAGCCGTCAGGGCGGGTGCACGCTCACCTTCCTCGTGTCGAACACCGCGTCCGCCACCCTCGACATCCGGTACTCCGGGGACGGCGACGTCAGCCAGTGCGGGGGCGCCCTCCCGAACGACGTCCGCACCGCCTCCCCGGACCATCCGGTGGCACTCGCCATCGACACCGACAACCGCCCCGGCGGCTGCCGGCTGCAGCTCCGGATGAACGTCTAGCCACCGGCGGCCCGAACGCCCGGTCCCTCGCCCGCCCACCCGCCGAGCGGATGGGCGGGTGGGCGGGCCTGCCGGTTCGAAGAGTCGGGTGCGGCCGGGTGCCGTCCGTCAGGGCCGCCGAGGGTTGCCGTTCAGAGGAGCTGGAAGGACCACTCCTGCTTCCAGCCGCCTTCACAGCTCCACACCCCGAGCTGCTTGAAGTCGGAGTCGTGGGCGAGGCAGTCGTCGTCGCCGATCCGGACCTGGTACTTGCCGTTGCCGAGGCCGACGAACTCCCACTTCTGGTTGGAGGTGTCGCCCCACGCCTGCTGCTCGGCGACATAGGTCTCCGGGTTCTCGGTGAGGTTGAACCCGAGGTCGTTGACGATCCGGTAGCGGTCCCCGCCCAGCGGCTTGATGGTCCACTTGGACCCCTTCGCCCCCAGGATCCCGCCCACGATCGGCGAGCCCCAGCTCGCGGTCTCGTCGGGTGCCGTCGCGCCCAGCCCATTGGCGAGCCTCAGGAACAGCGGCCGCTCGGTCGGGACGTCGGAGGACGGCTTCGGGTCCGGCTTCGGCTTCGGCTTGGGGTCCGGCTTCGTCGGCGTGGTCGGGTCGGTGGGGCCGGTCGGGTCGGTCGGAGTGATCACGCCGCCGGACGTGGACTCGAGCACCCATCCCTGATGCCAGTCCTGCTTGCACGTCCACACGCCGAGCTGCTTGAAGTCGGCGTCGTGGGCGAGGCAGTCGTCGTCGGAGATCCGGATCTGGTACTTGCCGTTGCCGATTCCGGCGAGCTCCCACCTCTGCCGGGAGGAGTTGCTCCACGGCTGGAGTTCGGCCGTGTAGGCGCCGTTCTCGGTGAGTTCCAGCCCGTACGAGCTGGTGATCCGGTAACGACCGCCGCCCACCGGGGCGACCTTCCACTTGGACTCGTTGCCGCCCCGGAGCCCGGCGACGACCGGGGCGCCGGCGGAGCCGCTGGCCGGGACGGCGCCCAGGCCGTTGTCGAGCTTCAGGTACACCTCGGCGCCTTTGCCGGTGCCGCCGCCGGGCGTGGGCGGGCTGGTGGTCGGCGGGGTGCCGCCCCAGGCCCAGTTCTGGTTGGGCGCGTCCCGCCGGTCCTCGGAGCCGCAGGCCCAGGCCGCCACCGTGCTGCCGTTGGCGGTCCGGCCGCTGAAGTCGTCGATGCAGACGTCCTTGGACCGGTCGTCCTGGTCCGTCATGTGCCGGAAACCGCCGCTGGGCGACATGTTCCAGCGCTGACCGGGGATCTCCAGGCAGTCCCAGACCTGGAGCCTGGTCCCGTTCGCGGTCTTGTCGGCCTCCAGGTCGAGGCACTTGCCGTTGGCCGCCTGGAGTTTGTAACCGTTGTAGGTCCACTTCTGGGCGTCGCCGCCGTTGCACTCCCACATCTGCACGGGGGTGCCGTTCGCGGTGCCGTTGCCGCTGACGTCCAGGCAGGCGTGGTAGCCGGGGCCGCTGGAGTCGGGGGTGAGGCTGCCGGTCCTGGTGCCGTAGCCGGACCGGGCGGGGAAGTGGACGGTGCGCACGTCGCCGTCGCACTTGTAGGGCCGCGCGGTGCCGGACCGGCAGGTCCACGGCTCCTTCTTGACGGTGTCACCGTCGTTGCCGATGAACGCCCAGTTCAGGTAGCCGCCGTCGCCCCGGTTGCGGAAGGTCGAGTCCCCCTGGAAGACCCAGATCCGGAACACGTCGTAGCCGGACGGTTCCTTCTTCTCCTTGTCCATGAAGTGGTTGAGCTTGTAGGTGGTGTC
Source organism: Kitasatospora sp. NPDC058048 (assembly GCF_042885555.1). Lineage (NCBI taxonomy): Bacteria > Bacillati > Actinomycetota > Actinomycetes > Kitasatosporales > Streptomycetaceae > Kitasatospora > Kitasatospora sp. NPDC058048. The sequence continues at coordinate 16,599 of NZ_JBHVRT010000023.1, forward strand.
GAGCAGCACCCCCTTCATGTCGGCCTTGTACTCGTTCCTGAACCACTCGGTGTCGTACAGGTCGGTGCCCACGGTCTTGAACACCATGACGTTGAATCCGGGGAACTTCGCACTCAACTTCGTCGCGGTGCTCTGGGTGAACTCCGCGTTGTCCAGCTTGTTGAGGTTGGCGGCGTTGTGCATGAGCTTGATCATGTCGAAGGCGGAGTTGATCAACGCGGTCATGCAGTTGCCGCCGCCCGGCGTGGCCGGGGTTCCGCAGGTCTTGTCCACGGGGGCGGCCGCGGGGGCGGCCGCAGGCGCCGCCTGGGCCTGCACGGTCAGGCCGGAGACCACGGCGACCGCGGCGACTCCGCAGGCCAGGGCGCGTTTCAGGCGGGACAGGGGTTGCACGTCAGAACCATCCTTCTTCTCGGGGAAGTTGGATGCTAAGCAGCGGAATTCTCCGTCCCACGGTTCCTGACGCAATCCATATGACAAGATCAAGAAGCCTGACGCCATTCACGCGCCAACCGGTCCGGCGGGCCCTGCGGACCGGGCTCGACCCCAGTGGCCTGCCTCGGGCAGGCCGGATCGGAGGACCCGCAAGGTGTCGACATCACCGGATTTCCGCGGCTTCGACCTGGTACGGCGCGGCTACGACCGCGAGCAGGTCGACCGCTATCTCCGCGCCCTGTCCGAAGCCGGTTCACCGCCGCCGCGGCCGGAGTTCCGGATCAGGTGGCGCGGCTACGACCGCGAGCAGGTCGACGCACGCATCGCGGACCTCCTGCGCGGCAGGAGCGGCAGCGCGTAGCCCACGCAACGAGCCCGGCGCAGGAAGTCGGACCGGCCGACTTCCTGCGCCATGGGATGTCCGGCACCCCGGCCGCGCCGGGACCACCGCAACCGGCCGGTCGGTGCGAGTCGACGGCAGTTGAGGTCCCGCCCGAGCGCTACAGCGCGGCCAGGACTCGGGCCCGCAGGGTCTCGTCGGCGATGCTCTCGACGGGCCGCCAGGCGTACCCGGTGACCTCTTCCTCCTGCAGGGTGACTGGCACCGCGCCGCCGGTCCGGAAGAGGAACCGCACGTCGATGTGCCGGTGCTCCGGTTCGCCCTTGGCGGGGTTCTCCGGGATGGTGTGCACGTCGATGTGAAGGGGGCCGTCGGCGGCGAACCCCTCGGCGCTGACACCGGTCTCCTCGGTCAGCTCCCGCAGGGCCGCGCCGACCAGCGTGGTGTCCTCGGGCTCCAGGTGCCCGCCCGGGGGGGGACCCACGTGTCCAGGACACGGTGGTGGATGAACAGAACCTCCCGCTTGTCGTTGACCAGGAGGGCCCCGGCGGTGACGTGGCCCCGGAACTCCTTCCGGCTGGTCACGTCCGCGTCGCCGCCGGAGGCCAGCAGCCCCCGGGCGACGGCGAGGTTCGCCTCGTCCTCGGGGAAGCGGGAGAGGTACGCCGTGAGCGTGGTGCTGATGTGGTCTGCCGTGATGGCCAAGGGATCTCACCTGTTGTAGAAGTCGAGCCACGTAGCCGCGATGGCTTCGTGAGCCTTGAACGTGAAGTAGCGCCGGGTCCTCTCGTACCTCGCACCCGGCTCAGACAGGAAGGTCCCAGCCCGGTCCGTCCTCGGTGCCGAGCCAGACGCGCTGTGCGGCCGCCGACACGGTGATCCCGAAACCGTCCTGGTGCGGCTCACCGGCCGCCTGCCAGCACCGGACCGCGCGCTCGACCCGGTCCCACAGGCGGACGGGCCCGCGCTGCGTCACGGTCCACCCGCCGCCGGGGCCGGGTGCCGTCCGTGCCTGCGATCCGGTGGACAGGTCCCAGAGGATCTGCCGGGCCCCCACACCCATGCGGACGGCTGCGGGCGCGGCGAGTTGGGCCACCCAGCCGCCCGTCCAGCTGTCGAGTGTCGCCGGGTCGATGAGGGTCGGGGACTCGTCGCCGGGCAGCAGGTCCAGCGTTGGACGGGGCGGCCGGTCGTGCGGGCGGGCGATCATGAAGCTGGTCTGGTCGGTGAGGAACCGGCCGGTGGCCTCGCCGGGTCCGGTGACGTCGAGCAGCGCGAGGGCGTTCGCGCAGCTCCACCCGGAGAGGGTGACCAGGATTCGACCGCCGGGCTTGACCTGGTGGAGCCATGGGAGGGGGATGTATCGAACCGAACAGGTGGCGATGAGCCGGTCGTACCGGCCCCCGTCCGGGTCGCCGCGCAGCCCGTCTCCGACGATCAGTCGAGGGGAGAACCCCGCGGTCCTGATCGCTGCCGCGGCTGCCGCGCCGACCGTCGGGTCGTACTCGACGCTGGTGAGGTTGGCGTCCCCGAGGCGGTGGGCGCCGAGTGCGGTCGAGTATCCGGTCCCTGTGCCGATCTCCAGCACGCGGTGCCCGGCCTCGGCGTCGAGTTGCTGCCACATGCGCAGCACCACGGACGGGAGGGTGGACGACGAGGACGGGATACCGGTCACGGCTTCCCCGGCCGTGTCCTCGGGCCCGATGCGGCCGTCGAGTTGGGTGACCAGCGTCCGGTCGTCGTAGATCCCCTCCAGCCATCCGGGCTCGCCCTCGCGGACGGGTCGGTAGCTGGTCGGAACGCTGCCGGCGACCGGGGCGAAGTGGGTTCCGACGAAGAGTTCCCGTGGAACGGCCCTCGCGGCGCTCTCCCACTCGCGTTCGGTCAGCGCGCCGTTCCCGGTGAGCCTGTCGGCCAGAGCGGCGCGGAGTTCAGCCGGTGTGCTCATGTGTCACGGCCTTTCTGGAGCGTGTAGGCCCTGACGAGCAGGGTGTCGGCCGAGCGTGCGCCCGAAGTGGCAGGGGGGAGCCGATCGATGCTGATCGCGGTGAACCCGGCCTCATCCAGCAACTTCGTCCAGACGTGCTCCTGGAGGACCCAGCGACGCATCGTCGTCGCAGTGCCGTCCGGGGTGCGGGCCGGGATGTCGGCGTGCCGGACGTCCGGCTCGGCGGGCGCTCCGCCGAGGTAGTGGCCCAGGGTGGAGGCGGCGAACAGCCCGCCGGGACGCAGGGCGCGGGCAGCGGCGGGCAGCAGCCGGCGGGGGTCGGCGAAGTCGAGGCCGCCGAAGACGGAGTAGAGGACGTCGTACGCATCCGGGTGCGCCTCCAAGTGCTCGACCACGCCGGCGCGCAGAGGGTGCAGGCGCGGCGCGAGGTGACCGTAGAGGTCGCAGGCCATCGCGTGCTGGGCGGGAGAGGCGTCGATGGCGTCGACCCGGGCCGGGGCGTGGTGGGCGACGAGGTGGGCGGCGTGTCGGGCGGCGCCCGCGCCGAGGTCGGCCAGGACGAGGCCGGTGATGTCACCCAGCATCTCGCTCCCCGGCCCGCCGTCCTGGGCCCAGACCCAGTGGAAGGAGCCGGGGACGGCCCGGTCCGCGTCGGCGCGGGTGCGGCCGTAGTGGTGCCAGAGGTCCGGCGCGGCGGCCTGGGCGGGTGAGGTGGTCGTCATCCGGGCCATCCTGGTGCCCGGCGCACCCGGGCGCAGGGATTCGCGCGAAGACCACCCGTCCGCGTGGCGGTGGCCCCGGCCGGGCCGGGACCACCGCAACCGACCGGTCAGTGCGAGTCGTTGCCGGGGTGGCAGGGGCTGCAGTTGGCGGCGTCGGCCCACAGCGACAGGTCCACGTCCCAGCCGTCGGCCGCGATGATCCGGGCGGTGCGCAGCACCGTACCGTCGTCCTTGAACTCGACGGCCGGCACGTGGTGCAGGAAGTGGCCGTCGTTGTGGGTCCGGCACAGCTCGGCGTAGGCGACGGTGTCCAGGATGATCGTGTGGACGCCGATGTCCACCAGCGCGCTGGGGCCGAGGCTCAAGCGCTCGCCACGGTGGGCCATCGCGGTCAGCAGGTAGGCGTAGCCCTGGCCGAGGACGCGGGCGGCCATGACGGAGTCGTACGGGTAGTCGCGCATCAGCAGGCCGATCTGCTTTTCCCACAGATCGGCGGGGATGTGGTCGCGCACGTTCCGGAGCGGTCCGACGGTCGGGTCGGTGGGCGCAACTGCGGTTGCCATGGTTCCTCCGACTGCTGTTGGGGCACCTGGTGGCGCCGGGCACTACCCGGCGGCCCTGTGAAAGCTACGGACCAACCCCTGTGACACTCAAGGAAGTTGCAAAAACTTGCGGCCGCTTCACCTCAGCGTGTCGATCGCGGCGGTGATCAGCTCACGGGCCGCGCCGCCGTGCACAGCCAACCCGGCAAAGCGGGCGAACGTCCGCGCGTAGAGGGCGAGGTCGCTGGGTGCGGTCACGGTGACCTGGGCCGACAACAGCTCCACCCCCGCCTGCCGATCGTCGAAGAGGTTGAAGGTCTCCGTCGGCCACATGGTGCGGGCGGCTGTGAACGGGATGATGCCCAGCGACACCGACGGCATCGACATGGCCCGCAGCAGGTGGCCGAGTTGGCTGGCCATCACCTCGTCGTCGCCGATCCGGTATCGCAGGACGGACTCCTCGATGACCGCGACGAAGCGGCGCCCTCCCTCGAGGACGATTCTGGAACGGGCGAGCCGGGCCTCGACTGCGGCCTCCACGTCGTCCGGGGTATGACGGACATCGGCCACGGTGCGCAGCAGGGCGTCTGCGTACTCCCGCGTCTGCAGGACGCCGGGGACGACCCGGGAGGAGTAGGCGCGGAAATGGCGGGTGCGGGTGTAGAGCGGCACCCGGGCTTCCTGCGCCTGGCGCAGGCCCGTACGGGTGATGCGTCGCCACTCGACGTACAGGGAGTCCACCGCCCGGTTGGAGGCAATCAGGTCGGGCGCCTGGTCGTCGACTCCGCAGGCCTCGCACCAGGCGCGGATATCGGAGTCCGACGGGGCGACCTTGGCGTTGAGGATGCGAGAGGTCTTCGCCGGGTGCCAACCGCAGCGGGCCGACAGTTCCCCACCCTTCAGCCCGGCGTCGCGCATCAACTCGCCAAGGCGTGCGGCGAGGGCCCTGCGGGCGGCCTGGACGCTGGAGGACGGGGAGATCGACATGATGCTGCCGCGGCCGGTCTTGGCGTGGTCAGACAGTGTAGTTCTCGTGCGGCACGGCCCGTTCCCAGGCCGCCTCGAACGCGGTGGCGCACAGCAGGGCCACCGCCCGGTCGTCGCTGAACGACGGCCCGGCGGACTCCCCATCACCGGTGAAGTGGTTGAACCGCACCGACTCGCTGTCGAACAGCCAGAAGTCATTGCCCGGCAAGGCGATGTGCGAGGCCTGCCGCCGGGGCAGCCACCGGATCTGCTCGCCCGCGGCGATGTTGGTGAAGGTGCCGGAGTGCTCGAACCTGATGTACTCCGACACCGGCTCGGACACAATCCGCACGCGCCGGACCTCGACGCCCCGGGCGACGGTCTCCTCGATCAGCGTCAGCCACGGGCGCCACCAGGACGTACGGTCGTCAGGGTCGTGGCGGAAGCCGTCCCGCCACGCCGCGAAGGGCCCGGTCTCCTTGGCCACACTGTAGGAGTCGCGCATCTCCAAGTGGACCGCGCTGGAGCGGGCGGCGGCCAGTTGCTCAGCGAACGTCGGTACCTTCGGCGGCATCGCACGCCTTCCTCAAAATCGGCGCCATCCGCGCCGGCAGCCGGACCACATCCTCCGAATCGGGGATGCTGCCGGTCTCCAGACACTTGGCGCGCAGCTTCTCGGCGGCCTTCCAGCCCTGCACGACGATCTCGTCAGCTTCGTCGTCGTACCAGACGGTCGGGCACTCGTCGTCCCCCGTGTTGGGGTCAATCCCGATCAACCGTAGTGCCACGCCGGCCCCCTCTTGCCAGTGGATTGCTCTGACTTGCTCGACAATTCCCCGCCGAGCGACCACCGTCAAGACTCCCGCCGCACGCAGCGACCGCCGGCCCGATCAGCGTCCCCAATGGCGTTGGCGAGCACCGTGTTCGGGTACCCCAGCGTAGAGATGGTCACGGCGCGCCTTCCCTTGGTTGGGATGGTGCAGCGAACGAGGCCGCGAGAGATCGCCGGTCCCAGGCCAAGATGTCGGCGGAGCGACTCGCGCTCGGGGCGCGTCTCCCATCAGTCTGTCCGCAGCGCTGTGTCGATCCTGGGCAAGCCCCATGGTGCGGGTCCCTTCGGCGCTATACCTGAACTCCAGTCGGAGGTGGCTCCCAATCCCACCAAGCGGACCTTACCGTGCCGAGTTGGGCATCGACGATATTAAGATAGCGACTTATTGAGCAAAATTGATCACTTTTGATCAAAAATGGGGAGTTCAAAGCTGGCGACCTTACGATCAGAGGATGACTATCGCCATTGAAGGGTCAGAGGAGCCGGAGGAGAACCCCGTCTCGCGAATCATCAAGGTGACCCCCGATATTGCCGGAACTTTTCTGTCCCGGAATTCGGTCAACCGACGCCTGGACGTGGGGCGAGTGAGAGCCCTGGCAGAGGCCATTCTCCGCGGCGAATGGAAGTTGACTCATCAGGGAATCGCCTTCGACAAGGACGGCGTACTTATCGACGGCCAGCATCGCCTCCATGCGATCATCGAGGCCAACACTCCTGTGGAGATGTTTGTTTTCAATGGACTGTCAAATGACATTTTTCCGGTTCTCGACACCGGGAGGAGTCGGAGTGCAGCGGATACGCTGTTGTCGACGGGCGCGAAGTACCGGACCCTGCTTTCCGCTACCATCCGTCACGTACTTCTCTTCAAGATGATTCCGAACGACCCTTGGAGTGGCGCCCGGGCTTACGTATCGAACGACCGGATCCTGGCCGCGTACAACGAGGATAAAGACAGGTACGGGGAGGCCGTGAGCATCGGCCGCGAGCTTTCCAAGCACCTTTTCGCGAGCCAGACGGCGGTGGCGGTAGGATATTTCGTGACCACCGAGGTAGCACCTGCTGCAGAACTCGACGAATGGATCTCTGGCCTCAAGTCGGGCGCGAGTCTGGACCCTGGCGATGCGAGACTTGCTCTGCGAGAGGTTCCGAAGGAAACGCCGAGGCGGAGCTCCTCCAAGCGCAGGATGGGAATGCGGGACCAGGTGGCAATCTATATCAAGGCATGGAACGCCTGGGTTGAACCAGAGAAGGCCGGAGAATTGCGCCTTCGACGCTTGGGAAAGAGGGAGAAGATGCCACTGCCGGTCGAGGTAAAATTCGAGCGCTAGGAACATATTTTTTATCACGGGAGGAGGCTGCGAATGATCACATTCCCGGCCTCCCCCAGTACGACTACCTCTCGCCCCAACGATTTTGCGACCCGCTCGACAAAATCGCGTGAAATCAACTGCGATGACCCTCCTGAACTTTGCGCGACAATGACTACGCTGTCGGCCTCCCAGGAGGAGCGTACGGCCTCCCAGCCGATCTTTGCGAATGAGGAGGCAATGAACTTCTCTTCGCTGATCCGGCGAATTTCCCGAGGAGAACGCCGCGGCGCCCCGTCTGCCTGTAGCGTGCATCTCTCGATCTCTGCCATACGGTGATCGAGCTGTCGGGCAATAAGGAGGATCTCCTCAGTCATGTCGGCCTCGGATCGCTCGACCGTTTTCGACGGGCTATCCCGCGACGAAAGTGCGCTGATGTTCCTCATGTTGCCCTCGAGCTCTGGCCAACTTCTCCGGAAGGCGCGCTCCAATCTTTCACGCGGGATTGCCAGGCCATTCGAAGCTTCATTGATGTCAAAAAGGAGCTTCTGCACATCATCCTTGCTATCTCCGGTGATGGCCTGGAACTGACTGAGAGGACTGATGAGGTCGGTAGCCTTCATGCCGATCAGGAACGGGACCACATAGCCTCCATCGACCTGCTTAGAAAGGGCCCCAGCCTCAAAGTTGATCCAAGTGGAAGCTTGATTCTCAGGGGTTGTGCAGATAATACCAAAATTTGTCTCAGAAAGCTCGTCGGTGATCTCTCGAACTCCTCTCCTCCCTGCAGAGATATCCAGACTGGAGAGCCACGGATTGATGTATTGAAGAACATCTGGCAGCCAGGACCAAAGGGCTTCGGCAGTTCTTTTAGAGCGCTCCCCGGACCAGCTCAGAAATACCTTGATAGAAGCCTCCTTCTATTTTGTTCAACATACTGTCGGTCAAATTATGCTCAACCAGACTCGCGTGCCGCCTTGAGCAGAAGCGCCTGTTCCGCCTTGAGCGATCCATATGACTCGCGAATATAGGAAAGAAATCCGTTTCCTGGATGGCGAATCAGGGTAGATTTGCTTGGACTGGCGGCTTCCCAGTTCGCCAGGAGGGCGTTATAGGTCGCTGCATGCGCGCAAAACTCCAGGACCACGGGCGGCATTTCTCCCCCGATGATCAGATCACCCCGAGTGGTGACAATCTCTCGCATCCTCTGGGCCGTCGGGGCAAACACCGATTCTACCCATGTATGCCACCGTGTCTCCTCTAGTTCTGGCAGCGGAATCTCGTCCAGGCCGGAACCAACGGGTAAAATGTAGCATTTGCGATACTCGCTCCACGCCTTCTCGTTTGTTTCCGCGAGAATGAGAAGTGGGCCATAGAGGTCTTTTAATTGACTGCTCACCCGGTCGATTTGCGCCTTCCTTAGAGATCTGCGGACTTCTCCTTGGTGATTCAGCCAGTAGGCCATTACGGCAATCAGAATGCTGGCACAGGCAGTTACCATTGCTGCGATCATCGGAGTCTCCATGGCGCCGCTTCGCTTGGTATTGAAGCATGGCACAGGAGATCTCGCCAGCTTGCGAACAGAGATAATCCGACGGGCAGGTGAAAGTCGTGAATAATTATTCAATAGGATTTCCCGACTACTATTGCGATCTTGCCCGCCTGTCGCAATGATGGCCAACAGTCCACAAAATATCTCAAATCATCCCGAAGGTGCCGATCCGCCAAGGGGTGCCCCCGCTGCCCGGTCCGGCCTCACCACTACGCCGGGAGCAGCTCTCTCGGGGCCACCGTCAGGCCACGCGGCGCGGAGGGCAGGGCTGCTATCGGGTCCTTGGCCGCACCGAGGACTGGGTACTGCCGTCCGCGCTATGCCGCAGCGGACGAGAACGCCTCCAGCCCATCCAACACCTGCTGGGACGTTCCGACGAGCCCACCGCCTGACACTCCGTCCGGCGGCCGTGGTTGATGGGCGCCGGCTGAATTCCCGACGTCCGGCGGGGCCCCTTCCTCACCGTATCCGGACCTCTTGCATGTGTCGCAGAGCGTGCGGGGAGGCGCAAGGAGCTCGGCATGATCAACTGGCCGGGGCGCGAACCCGTGACAGGCCGCGAGGCTGATCACAATATGCAGCTGGCGGGCAGGGACCCTGAACGCGCCGCATCGGCCTTCGCGCGTTCAGGGCTCATTAAAGAGCCGCTGGCGGGAACAAGAAGTGAGCCTTTCGGGGCCCGGAGCAGTGCCGCAGCCCCCGGCGCGTGGGCGGCGGGGGCCGGCGGGGTCAGGCGTCCTCGTCGGGCGGGGTCGTGCGGAGGGCGTTGACGACGCCCAGGGCCACGATGGAGACCGCGACGGCGAGGAGGACGGCGAAGGCCGTCCCGATCAGGAACTTCACGAGAAGTCCCGCTCCGCGTCGAGGAGCAGGACGAGGAGGTTCAACAGCGTCGAGGCCGGCGCGGTGTTGAAGCGGACAAGGACGCGGCCGTCGATGGTCCGGTCGGTGCCGGCCGAGGGGAAGATCAGGCCGAACTTCCGCCCCCGGTCCTGGACTTCGGCGAGGAGCGTGTTGATGTGGGCGTCGGTGTAGTGCCGGATCCGGGGGTCGGTCGGCAGCATCGGGTGACGGCGGGCCATCACGCGGCGCCGTCCAGCTCGAACCAGACGGATTTGGCACGCTCGTGGGGGTCGACTCCCCAGCGGTGGGTGAGGCCCTCGACCAACTGCAGACCCCGGCCGGACTCGGCGAGCAGGGAGAGCGGCGGGGTGGTGGGGAGGATCGGGCTCCCGTCCGTGACGGAGACCCGCAGGGAACCGTTGATGGAGATGATCTCGACGAGCGGGGCGGGGGTGTCCCCGTGCCGCCAGGCGTTGACGAGCAGCTCGCAGAGGGCGAGCTGCGCGTCGGAGATGACGGACGGGGACCAGCCGACGCGGGTCATGCTGTTGTGGAGGGTCTGACGGGCGATGGCGATGGTGGGGGTGTTGATGTGACGCATGGGAGTTCTCCCGAGGCGTGAGTGAGGGAGGAACCGGCGGAACATGTGTCGCCGTGAGCCAGGCCGTTGGAGAAGGACTTGGCTGCTCTGCGGTGCTTGCTAGCAGGCGTTACTGACGATCCGTCGGATCGGTGTGAGATCGACCGTAGCGCACCATCTCCTGAGTTTTTAGGCTCACACCTAAAAATTCGCTCTATCGTGTGGCTCGCAGATGGACCTGTACGTCGCCAGCGCGGCACACTGGCCCCAGCACCGGCCGAAAGGACGCCATGCCCCTTCGCTCCAACCCGACCCTCCGTCAACGGCGACTTGGCGCTGAGCTGCGGAGAATGCGGGAGCAAGCCGAGCTCGGCGGCAGCCAGCTCGCCCGCACCCTCGGCATCAGCCCTGGCCAGATGACGCAGATGGAGAAGGCGAAGATCGGCGTCAGCCCCGAGCGCCTGCGAACCCTGGCCTCGGCCTGCAACTGCGTCAACCAGCCGCTGATCAACGCTCTCGTTGACATGGCACTGGAGCGGGAGAAGGGATGGTGGGAAAAGTTCCGCGGCACCCTGACCATCGACTTCCTTGAGGTGGCCGAGCTTGAGAACCGAGCCAAGCGGCTGACAATCTGCACGACCACCTACATGCCCGGACTGTTGCAGACCAGCGACTACGCCTCGGCCGTGTTCGCACGGATCTTTCCTCCGCTGCCCCCACAAGACATCGACACCAGGACGGCCTTCCGAATCAAGCGGCAAGAGGTAGTTCGCTCAGGCGCGACTCCTCTCCAAGTGTTCATCCACGAGGCCGCACTGCGGATGCAGTTCGGCGGCCTCAAGGTCCTCATCGACCAGCTCGGTTCGCTGCTCGACGATTCCGAGCAGCCCGGCATCTCAGTTCGCGTCGTGCCCTTTGCCGTCGACACCTTCCCCGGTTCCGGCGAGAACCTCACGTTCGCCGAAGGCCCCGTCCCCGAGCTGGACACCATCCAGATGGACGTCACCCAAGGTGCACTCTTCTTCGACTCCCCGGCGGACCTGGCCAAGCACCGGGCGATCTTCTCTCGCCTGGACTCCACAGCACTCTCCGAAGAAGGATCACGCGACTTCATTCGATCCATCATGGAGGATGTGAACCGCACATATGCGTAGTCCAGAGTGGCAAAAGTCCAGCTACAGCGCCGCAAACAATGAGTGTGTGGAGGTCCGCACGGTCGCCGGGGCGATCGAACTCCGCGAGTCCGACGAGGGCCAGACCATCCTCCGCACCACCCCCACCGCCCTCGCCACCCTCCTCCACGGCCTCAAAGCCGGCGAATTCGACCACCACGCCTGACCGCCCCAACCCCGCAGCGCCCCTCGCCCACCCCGGGCGAGGGGCGCAACCACGGCACCGCGAAGGCAAAGGTCCCCAGCCAGGAAGGAGACGGAAAACAACAATGCCTGAGTCCACCTGGCAGAAGTACCGCTGCTCGTCGAAGCCCGGCGGCCGCCCGCCGCTCGAGCCCTTGCACAGCCGCAGCCTTCGCGCCGTTCGCACCCCTTCACGCCGGTGACGATTCGCGCACATCCCATTACGTTTGGCAGTGATCGCGGGATGCGCCCGGCACCCCTGCGCACAGGAGGTCTCATCATGCGACGACTCGTCACAACGCTCGGCACTCTCATCGCTGCAGGGACGTTGGCCGTGGCCGTCCCCACGTCCGCCCAGGCCGCCACGGGCACCTTGACGTTCTACAACGTGATCTTCCCTGATGGGTCGGGCCTTGGCCCGGGCGTGCCGTACGTCGACCCGCCTGCAGGCTGCTACGAAGTGCCGAGGGAGGCGCAGGGGCCGTTGTCGGGCGTGAACAACGCGACAGACAGCGCGGTCCGCTTCTACTGGCGGGAGGACTGCACCAGCCTGCTGTTCAACGTCCCCGCCGGCCGTTCGGTCAGGTTCAACTCGCACCCCCGCTCCTTCATGGTCGAGAGGTAGCCGAGGCTCCCGGCCGCCCCGACCCGCAGTGCCCCTCGCCCACTCGGGGCGAGGGGCGCCGGGCGCTCAATGCCTCCGGGGCAGTCGCCCCAGGAGGCCGTGGCCGCGCGTGGTCTGCCAGCGCGAGCGCGCCTGGCGCAGCACGGTGTCCCACTGCTGGCGGATCTCGTCGTCCGGCGGGCGTTCGCCGCGTCCGATCCTGTCGAGTTCGTCCCGCACCTCCCGGCCGAGCGCCGCCGAGGCCACGGTGGCGAGCATTGCCCCGAACAGGGCGGAGAGCATGGCGAAGACCGCCCCGATCGCGCCGTAGCGGTCCGTGGAGGCGTTGAAGAGGCGCGGCAGGTAGACGCCCATGGCCAGGGAGTAGCCGGACAGCAGGACCGCCGCGATGCACGCGAACGGTACGAGGTCGAGCCGGGGGATCCGGCCTGCGGACAGCAGCCGGCCGCCCCAGATGAGGAAGGCCGCTGTCAGCGGTGCCTCCACGACGTCCGCCACCAGTCCCAGCGGCCCGCGGTCGAGGGTGGCGTGGACCCAGCTGCTCAGCGCGGCGTACCCGGCGAGCAGCGCGATCCATTTGAGGCCGTTCACGGTGTTGCGGACGCTCAGCGGTTCCAGCTCCCAGTCCTGTTCGAACAGGCGCTGGGCGGCCCGCGCGAAGCTCAGCACCGAGACGAGGAGGAAGGCGATCCCGAAGAGCCCCGTGGCGCCCCAGTCGTTGGACGCGGAGAGCATGTCTCGCACGGCTTCGGCGCCGCCCCCGGTGAGGCCGTAGCGGTCGATGACGCGCTGGGCGACGTCCTTGCCGCCGAGGCGGACGACGAGGGCTCCGCAGACGATGGCCAGTGGCACCAGGGCGGTGAGCGCGGCGGAGGCCAGGGCCATGGAGCGGTCGAAGCCCACGAGTCGCTGGAAGCGGCTGACCACGCGCAGCGCGAACGCCGGGCGGAGCCAGAAGGTCGCCGTCCTGAGAACGGTCTCGCGGTTGATCCGTGTCGTTTGGCCCTCCGGGGTGCGGCGGTGGTGCGGCCTCGGCGAGGGACGCCGGGGCAGCTCGGCGCGCGAGTCCGTACGGCCCTTCGGGTCGGTACGGCGGATCGTCGCCGGAGTGATCCTCGCGCGGCGGGGCCCGGCCGGGCGCGGCAACCCGCCGGGCGAGTGCCGCCGTCCGCCCGTGCGGGGCGGTGGTCCGGTCACAGCGCGGTGGCGCCCTCGGCGATCAGGAGTGCGCCGATCACGGCCAGGACCAGTGCGGTGACGGTGCTGTTGTGGGTCTCCAGCCACGTCCGCACTCTGCCCAACGGGGCCAGGACACGTTCCCCCGCGGCGATGTGGAGCAGCAGGGGGAGCGCGACGGTGAGGGCGGCGATCGCGGTGAACGCTGCCAGGGCGGCGACGGTGGGGGCCGCTTCCAGTTCGGCGGAGCCGATCGTCAGTCCCGCCGCCCCCGAGAGCAGGACGACCTTCGGGTTGGCCGCCGACAGCAGCAGCCCCAGCCGCAGGGCCTTGGCCGGGGTGGCGTCCGTCAGGGCCCTCATCCAGGCCGGGGTCGCCTTGTCCCCTCGGGAGCGCCACTGCCGGGCGGCGAGGAGCAGGAGGACCGCGCCGAGGCCCACTTTGGTCCACGAGGCCCAGGTGGGGGTCTCCTCGCGGGCCTCGACGACGGCGGCGAGCGCGGCGAGCGCGGATGCCGCCGCGAGGATTCCGGCCGTCCAGCCGGTCAGGAAGGCCGCGGCGGTGGGTCTGGGCCGCGGCGTGAACAGCAGCAGGATCGCGGGAACGACCGGAAACGGAGACAGCGCGATTCCCAGCGCGAGCGGTGTCACCTCGCCCATCACGGTGCCCACCGGATGCCCCTTCCGTGGTTGGTGGGGTGTTCGGTCATGCGGCCGACCGTCCCCTCGGCCCGCTGGAGCAGGGCGAGGTCGACGCGCCGCCGAGCAGCAGCACGCCTCCCTCGGTGAGGATGCGCGGGAAGCCTCCCCGCGGGGAGGGGTCGGGAAGGTCGCCGACGCCGAGCATGATGCCAAGGTACCCGCAGGCGGCGGCGAGGAGCGGCAGGCTGCGTCGGCCTCCAGGCGGGCCCGGAGGGCCGGCCACGAGGGCGCCAGCGCCTCGTGCCAGAACCGCGCCATCTCGTCGGCGAGGCGGAGCGCGAAGTGGTCCTCCCCGCGGTCGAGGGCCCGCAGGAGCTGCCTGGGCGGCGGGTGGCTGGAGCCGGGCCCCCAGGCGGATCCGGATCACGAACGCCCCCCTTTCGCCAGCCCCTTCGAAAGAAATCGAATCATTCGACCGGTCAATCGGCTTGGCGTTTCCTGGATTCACCGCAGGACCGGCCTTGAGAGGAATCCAGGGCCCGGGCCCGCGCGGCGGTGCCCGAGGCCCTGCGACTGGTCAGACGGTGAGGAGTTCCGTGGAGGTGGTGGCGGCTTGCAGGGCGTCGGGGTCGGGGACGATGCCGATCCCCGGGCCGGTGGGGACGGTCAGACGGCCGTCGTGGAGGACGAAGGGGTCGGTGATGTCGCGGGTGTAGTAGCGGGCCGAGGCCGAGATGTCGCCGGGCAGGGTGAAGCCCGGGAGCGCGGCCAGCGCCAGGTTGGCCGCCCGCCCCAGCCCGGTCTCCAGCATGCCGCCGCACCACACCGGTACGCCGTTCGCCAGGCACAGGTCGTGGATCCGGCGGGCTTCCAGGTACCCGCCGACCCGGCCGGGTTTGATGTTCACGATCGAGCACGCCTCCTGCCGGATGGCGGTGGCCGCGTCCCGGGCGGAGGTGATCGACTCGTCCAGGCAGATCGGGGTGTCCATGCGGGCCGCCAGCCGGGTGTGCGAGAGCAGGTCGTCGTGGGCGAACGGCTGCTCGATCAGCGTCAGCCCGTAGGCGTCGAGCCGGCGCAGGTGGGGCTGGTCCGCCGGACCGTAGGCGGTGTTGGCGTCCACCTGCAGGGCGATGTCCGGGCCGAACGTCTCCCGGACCGCTCGCAGCGGCTCGATGTCCCAGCCCGGTTCGATCTTCAGCTTGATCCGGGCGTAGCCGGCGCGGAGGTAGCCGTCGACGGCGCTGATCAGCTCGTCGACGGTGTCCGTGATGCCGACCGAGACGCCGACCGCGAGCTCGGTGCGCGTCGCCCCGAAGTACTGGGCGAGGCTGATGCCGGCGGTCCGCAGTTCGGCGTCCAGTACCGCCATCTCGACGGCCGCCCTGGCCATCGGATTGCCTCTGACCGGCCGGAGCAGCTCGGGTACCAGTGCCGCGGTCAGCCCGGGGGCCCGGGACAACCGGGGCAGCAGGAACTCGCGTACCACTTCCCGGGCCCCGGCCAGGTACTCGGCGCTGTACGTCGGATCGTCGTCGGCCACGCACTCGCCCCAGCCGACGGCTCCGTCGGCCGTGGTGACCTTGACCAGCAGCGAGTTCCGGTGTTCCTGGGTTCCCAGTGCGGTCCGGAACGGCGCGACCAGGGGCAGGGCCACCTCGCGCAACTCCACCTGCTGCAGCTTCATTCCGATGTTTCCTTCCGTCGCAGGACGTACCAGCCGGACCGGTCGAACCCGTCGATCCGGTAGCCGTTCTCCAGGGCGCCGCCGAGTGCCTGGCGCATCGCGGACCGCCAGCGCCGGGCGGCGGCCGGATCCGTTCGCCGCAGGGACTCCGCGTCCACGGGGGTGACACAGCGCAGTACGCCGCCGGTCGCGGCGCGCGGTACGGGCTCGCCGTTGCCGTCCGCTTCGAGCACGGGTTCCGCCGCGGCCGGGTCCGGCAGCGGTGCCGGTGCGTGCGGCGTCCCGTGCACCGGCCAGCTGACGAACAGCCGGTCGGATTCGTCGCCGTCGTTGATGCCGTCGGCCAACGGCCCGTAGAAGTCGGGCAGGTACGCCTCCGCGACCGCCCCGAGCCGCCGCAGGTTGAAGTGGGCGTTGCGGCGGATCAGCGGGTCGTACGTCCACGAGATCGACGACAGGCCCGCCCGGGCGGCCCACTCCCGCTGGTGCGACTTCATCGCCGCGCCGATCCCGCGCCCGTGCATTCCCGGCAGCACGCCGGCCACGTGCGAGTGCAGGCTGTCCCCGATGGTGCGGAATCCGGCGGTCACGCCGACCATCGCCGTCCCGAGGTACGCCGCCGCGACGTAGCCGCCGGTGTGGGCGAGCGCGCACATCACGTCCAGGGCCAGCGGTGGCTCGGCGGTGTCCGGGGTGTTCCACACGGTGCGCAGCACCGCGTCGGCCTGCTGGAGTTCGGGGACGGTCCGGAGCGACCGGATTCGGACGTCCGCCCGTTCCGCGCCGGCGGAAGGAGAATCGACCGTGCGACGAGTCTGCTCGGCGGGCCGCTCCGGGCCGTTGGCGTCCGTGCCCGGGTTCACCTGGCCTCCTTCGTGCCGATGTCCGGCAGCCGTAGCCGCAGTTGCAGCGCCAGTGCCAGCCGCAGGTCCGGGTCGTCGATGTCGATCAGCTCGGCCAGCCGGCGCAACCGGTGCCGCAGCGTGTTGGGGTGCAGCGTCATGGCCTCGGCGACCCGTGGCACGTCGTAGTGCCCGGCGATCCAGCAGCGCAGTGTCTTCTCGTACTCCGTTCCGTGCCGGGCGTCGTGGTCGAGCACCGTCGACAGGGGCTCCCCGTGCAGGGCCGGACGGTACCGTAGCGCCTCGTGGACGTCCCGCAGGAATATCGGGGCGGCCAGCTCGTCGTGCCGTCCGATCTCCGTCCTGCCGAACGGTCCGCACACCACGTCGAGCGCCTGCCTGGCCTGGCTCAGCCCGGTCGGGACGTCGGCGAGGCCGGGGAGGGTGCGGCTGATCCCCGCCCGCCAGCCGCCGCCCAGGGTGTCGCCCGCCCGGGCCAGCACCGTCGCGATGATCAGCCGGATCACGGGCGCGTCGGACGCCGTGTCGACCACCGCCACGGCCTGGCCGTCCAGCGCTCCGGCGGCGGCTCCCAGCCGGTAGGCGGAGAGTCCCATCCGCAGCAGGTCGCCGACGTATTCGGCGGCGGAGTCCGGCGAGACGCCTCGCGCGTGACCGGCCGGGTCGCCGGGGCGGCCGATCACCAGCACGGTCGCCGGGGCGTCGAAGCGTATCCCGAACGAGTCGGCGAGCTCCCGGGTCGCTCCCAGGCCGCGGAGCAGCCAGCCCAGGCGCTCGGCTCGTTGCCGGCGTTCGGCGTCCGCCGCGAGGCTGACCCGGGCCAGGTGGGGCGCGGCCAGCCGCGCGCCCTCGGCGAGGACGTCCGCCGCCTCCTCCGTCAGGGGTTCATCGCCTTGGAGCACCCAGATGGTGCCCAGCGCCTCGCCACCGTCCCGGATGGCGATGGCGAGGCGTGGCCGGTACTCCTTCGGCTCGTAGCTCCAGACCGCGGTGTCGGAGCGCAGGACGGCGGCGTACTCCTCGGCGTGGGTCGGGTGGTCCGGCACCCGGCGGCCGAGGATGCCGTCCCGGCGCGGGTCGTCGACCAGTTGGCCCGGGACCGTGGAGTAGGCCAGCACGCGCATGGACAGGTCCTCGATCGCCACCGCGCCGCCGGCGCGCACGGCGATGTCGTTGGCGAGGGCGAACAGGTCGGTGGACCGGTGCCTGTTCGGCTCGAACACCGGGCTCGTGATCGCGCGCAGCGCGTCGATCAGGGTGTAGAGCTGCCCCCAGGAGATCTCGGCGCTGCGCTCCAGGAGCGCCACTCCGGTCCGTTCGGCCACCTGTGTCAGCGCTGCCGTGTCCGTGGTGCCGGCTCGCATGACCACCGCCTTGGCGTGGTGCTCGGCTGCCCGCTCCAGGACGTCGGCGGTCAGTCGGCCGGGTACCAGGACGATCGCGTCGGTCAGCCCTGTTCCGGGGGCGTCGGTGTCATGGATCGTGGGCGCCCCGACGGCGACCGCCCGGCCTCGCGGCAGTGCGAGCGGCCGTAGGAGGTCGGTTCCCAGGCTGTCGAGCACGACCCCGAGGGTGATCCCGGTGGGGGCTGTCATCGCCGCTCCGGAAGTCCCAGGGGGGCGGTGTCGTCGGGCTGCCGGAGGAAGCGCATCCGGTGGACACCGTGCGTGCTGATCAGGAGGTCGTCGCCGCTGGGGCGCAGGCTGATCAGGCCGCCCGCGCGGAACGCGCCGTCCGGTGCCGGTTCGATCGTCCCGACGAACTCCAGGCCGAGTTCGAGCGTGCCGTCCCGGGTGACCGTCGCCAGGACACCGAGTTCCGGACTGCGGTAGACGGCCGGTGGCAGTGTGGCACCGGCAGTCGCGGGGGGACAGCGCCGGTACTCCGTGGCGCGGCCGGGGCGGTACACCGATCCGATCCTGATCGTGCCGGACGACGCCCGCAGCCAGAGGCCGGCGCTGTCCTCCAGGCCCTGCCAGCTGCCGTCGACGGCCGGGGCGAACTCGCCGGCGGACGGCGCGTCGTGGATGCGGATCCGGCCGTTGCCCACGGCGTCGATCCGGAGGGTGAGGCCGGATCGCGGATCCAGCCAGTCCCCCGTCAGCCGGGCGGCGGGCTCGGCGGCCACCGGGTCCGCCGTCAGCGCGACGGGATCGTCCTCGGGCAGCCCGACGGCCAGCCGGAGCACCCGGGTGGCCAGCTCCGCGGAGTCGATCGAGGAGTTGTTGCTCAGCAGCGCCACGCCGAGGCCGGCGTCCGGCATGAACAGCAGCTGGGACCGGTACCCGGGGACACCGCCGGCATGGCCGAACGCCGGCCGGCCCGCGATCGTCGTGTGGTAGAGACCCAGCGCGTACGGCCACTCCTGCCCGTCCCCGGAGTCGACCTGCCGCGACAGCCCGTCGCGGATGTCGGCGCCCAGGACCCGGCCGTCCTGCAGGAACCCGAACCACGGCGCCAGGTCGGCGACGCTGGTGGCCAGGCCGCCGTCGCCGACCGCGGACTCCTCGGTGTCGGCGCGCCGGACGGCACCGCGGGTGACGTCGTACCCGTAGGCGAATCGCGGCAACGGCTCCCGGCTGTCCTCGCGGAACACGGTCTCGTTCATGCCCAGCGGTGTGAACATCCGGTCCGTGGTGAACTCCCCCAGGGTGCGACCGGTGAGCCGCCGCACGAGCGAGGCGACCAGGACGTACCCGGTGTTGGAGTAGGAGAACGCGGTCCCCGGTTCGAAGTCGACCTCGGTCAGCCCTGCCACGAAGGCCAGCGTCTGGTCCTGGGTGATCCTCGTCAGCGGGCGGCCGGCGATCGTCGCCAGGGCCAGCCAGTCCCGCAGACCTCCCGTGTGCCGCAGACATTGACCGACGGTCACCGGCACCGCCAACTTCAGCTCGGGCAGGTGCGTGCGGATGTCGTCGTCCAGCGACAGTCGCCCGTCCCGGCACAGCAGCAACGCCGCCGCGGCGGTGAACTGCTTGCTCATGGAGGCGATGTCGAACCGTGTGCGGGTGTCGACCGGCGTCTCGAACTCCACGCTCGCCAGCCCCGCGGACGCCTGGTGGATCAGCTTCCCGTCGGTGTAGATCCCGACGGACAGTCCCGGGTCACCCGGGCGTACCGCCGAGCCCACGACCTCGGACAGTGTTGTTGAGATGGCCATGCGCCCCAGACTCTCAGCCGGGACTGCCCGGAGGGTTTGTCCTGGCAGGCAAAGTCCGCTCGCCCAACGTTGGCCGAAAGGACATGCCCGTACGCCTCCTGACGTCAGGAGCACTCCTTTGTCGCGCACGTTCCGGACACGCCGTCGACGACGCCGGGCGCGCCGGTCGTCCAGTGGCCCTGCACCGGCGGCTCCGAGCAGCGGTGGACGACTTCCGGGTGACGGCCGCGCGGCCGGCCGCCGGCGCCCGGTGACCGACGTCTCGCGGCTTCTCCCCCACGAAGCCGCGAGACCCTCCCCGCCCGTCGCACCCGCGCGGCGCGGCCGCCGAACCGTCCGCGCTCAGAGCCGGTCGGCGTCGAGGACGGCCTGCACGAAGGCCTCGGGCGCCTCCTGGGGGACGTTGTGGCCGACCTCGGGCAGGCTCCGGTGGAGGTAGGGGCCGGTGAAGTAGTCGCGGTAGCCGGCGCCGTCGCCGGGGGCGGTGAACGGGTCGCGGCCCGCGTCCAGGGTCACGGTCGGCACGGCGATCCGGGGCCGGGCGGCGAGGCGGCGCTCCAGCCGGTCGTAGCGGTGCTCGCCCTCCGCCAGGCCCAGCCGCCAGCGGTAGTTGTGGATGACGATCGCCGCGTAGTCGGGGTTGTCGAAGGCGGCGGCGGTGCGGTCGAAGACGGCGTCGTCGAAGGCCCAGGTCGGCGAGACCTGCCGCCAGACCAGGCGGCACAGCTCGCGGCGCTTGTCCCGGTCCTCCATGGCACGCCGTCCTCGTTCGGTGGCGAAGTAGAACTGGTACCACCAGGTGTGCTCGGCGGCGGGCACCAGCGGCTCCTTCTGCATCTCGACGTCGGTGACGAGGTAGCCGCTGACCGAGACCAGCGCCTCGACCCGCTCGGGCCACAGCGCGGCGATGATGTCGGC
Organism: Kitasatospora sp. NPDC058048; assembly: GCF_042885555.1. Classification (NCBI taxonomy): domain Bacteria; kingdom Bacillati; phylum Actinomycetota; class Actinomycetes; order Kitasatosporales; family Streptomycetaceae; genus Kitasatospora; species Kitasatospora sp. NPDC058048. Next base: position 37,091 of record NZ_JBHVRT010000023.1, read on the forward strand.
GGTGCGCGAGCCCCAGTCGAAGCCCGCCAGCACCGCCCGCCGGATGCCCAGCGCGTCCATCAGGGCGAGCACGTCCAGGGCGACCGCGGCCTGCTGGGCGTTGCGCATCGTCCGCCCGGACAGGAAGCGGGTGGTGCCGTGGCCGCGCAGGTACGGGACGACGACCCGGTAGCCCCGGGCGGCGAGCAGCGGGGCGACGTCGACGTAGCTGTGGATGTCGTACGGCCAGCCGTGCAGGCAGACGACGACCGGGCCGTCGGCCGGGCCGTCCTCGGCGTAGCCGACGTCGAGCAGGCCGGCCCGGACCTGGGCCAGGCGGGCGAAGCCGGTCCGGGCGGCGGGGCCGGGGGCGCCGACGGGGGCGGCGGCCCGGGCCTGGGCCTGGGCCTGGGCCTGGGGCAGGGTCTGGGCGGCCAGGGACAGCGCGGTGGTGCCCGCGCCGAGTCCGACGGCCCTGGTGAAGGTGCGCCTGTCGATCATGCCGGGTTCCTCCTTGGTGCGAACGTGCCGTTCATTCCAGCCTCTTGACACCACGTCAACGTTCTGGACCGCCTCGGCGCGCCGCCCGGGGCCCCCGGGGCCGCTGGGAACGCGAGCGCCGCCCGGGGCCCGCGGGGCCTGCGGGGCGGGGCGGTGACCTGTTCGGCGGTCGCACGATTGGGTGGCGACCGCTATTGATCCCGCACTGTTCACCGGGGCCTGCTGGAGTGGACGGGCGCCCCACTCCCGTCGCACTCCTCACCCACCGGGCAGGTGAACGACATGACCGACCGCCCCCCGCACCCCGGCCTCCCGGCCCGGCCCGCGCTGTACCTCCGCTGTTACCCCGCCGACGCGGCGGGGCTGGAGTACCAGCGCGCGGTGCTGGAGCGTCTGGCCCGCTACCGCGGCCTGCCGGTACCCTCCGCCTTCCTGGACGACGGGGTGCGCTCCGGCGACCCGCACCCCGCCCTGGAGCGGCTGCTGGAGCGGGCCGAGCAGGGCTGGGTGAACGTGGTGCTGGTGCCGGGGCCGTTCGTCTTCTCGCTCGACGACCGCAGTGCCCGGGCGACCGTGCGCCGGCTGGAGGCGCTGGGCTGCGCGGTACTCGAACTGCCCGGCCCGGACGTCCCGCCGCAGCACCCGCCGGTCCGGGCCCGGACCGCCTGAACACGCCGCCCGCACCATCCGTACACGCACGGACACACCGCCCGCACCGCAGGAACACACCCCGGGAACGCACCACGGAAACGCACCGCACCGCCCGCACCACCCGCACCGCGAGGGCGCCCCGGCGGGTACCGCCGCAAGCCGTCACGGCATGATGTGCCCATGGCCTTCGCACCCCTCCTCGGCGAGCGCCGCGCCCCCGAACCGACCGGACGGCCGTGAGTCGGCCCGTCGAGCCGGGATCGCCCGGCGCCGGTTTCGTGTTCGTGGGGCGCCGGCCCGAACTGGACCGCCTGACCGACGCGATGCTCCGCCCGCCCGCCGTGGTCCTGGTCGAGGGCGAGGCCGGCCTGGGCAAGTCCCGCCTGGTGGCCGAGGCCGCGGCCGGTGCCGCGGCGGCGGGCCGCCTGGTGCTGACCGGCTTCTGCCATCCGCTGCGCGAGCCGCTGGCCTTCGGCCCGGTGGTGGACGCGCTGCGCGGCGTCGGCCCGTTCCTGCCGCCCGCCGACCGCATCCCGGCCAGTGCCGGGGCGCTGCGCCCGCTGCTGCCCGACCTCGCCGACCGGCTGCCGCCGCTGCCCGCGGCCGCCGGCGAGGGGACGCCGGGGCTGCGGCTGCTGGTCCAGGCGGTGCGCGCCCTGCTCGGCGCGCTCGGCGAGACGGTGCTGGTCGTGGAGGACCTGCACTGGGTGGACGACGCCACCCGCGAGCTGCTCCTGCTGCTGGCCCGGGACGTGCCGGCGGGGCTGGCCCTGGTGCTCACCTACCGGGCCGAGGACCTGGCGCCGGACACCCCCGCCCTGGGCGCGGCCTACCGGCGCCCGGCCGGGGTGGGCGGTGCGCTGATCCGGCTGGCCCCGCTCGCCGAGGCCGAGGTCGACGAGCTGGCCCGGGCGGCGCTGGGCCCGCGTGCGACGGCGGCGCTCACCCGGGTGCTGTTCGACCGCAGCGAGGGCCTGCCGCTGGTCGCCGAGGAGGACCTGATCACGCTGGGCGAGCGGCGCGGTGCCGGCGCGCTGACCAACGCCGCGGACCTGGCCGCCGACCTGGAGCAGTCCGAGGTGCCGCGCGGCCTGCGCGACGCGGTGACCGAGCGGCTCGCGGCGCTGTCCCCGGAGGCCTCCGCGATCGCCTCGGCGGCCGCGGTGCTGGGCGTGCCGGCCGGGGAGGAGCTGCTGGCCGCCGTGGCCGGCCTCGACCCGCAGGCCGCGGCGGACGGCCTCACCGAGGCGCTGCGGGCAGCGGTGCTCAACGAGAAGCCGCTGGCCCGCTACGGGTTCCGGCACGTCCTGGCGCAGCAGGTGGCCTACCGCCGGCTGCCGGGGCCGCGGCGCGGCGCACTGCACCGGCGGGCGGTGGCGGCGCTGGGCGCGCGCGAGCCGAGGCCGCTGGTGCAGATCGCCCACCACACGCTGGCGCTCGGCGACCGGGCGGCCTGGCAGGAGGTGGCCGAGGCGGCCGCCGACCAGGCGGTGGCGCTCGGGGACAGCGGCAGTGCCGGCGCGCTGCTGCGCCGGCTGCTGGACGAGCCCGACCTCGATCCGCGGCGGCGCGGGCGGGCCGCGCTGGCGCTGGCGCGGATCGCCGCCGACGGCGTGGATTCGGTGGCCAGCGCGGCGACGCTGACCGCGATCATCGCCGATCCGCGGCTGCCGGTGCCCGACCGCGGCGAGATCCGGCTGTCGCTGGGCTTCCTGATGGCCGTTCACGGCGGGGACCGGGCCGGTTTCGACCGGATGGAGGAGTCCCTCGACGAGCTGGAGCAGCGCCCGGGCCGGGCGGCCCGGGCGATGGTGGCGCTGGCCATGAACGAGCGCGACGGCGCCGGCGAGCGCGCCCGGCAGTGGCTGGAGCGGGCCGATCGGACGCTGGCCGCGAACCCGGACGAGGAGGTGGCCGCCGCGGTACGGGCCACCCGGCTGACGTTCCTGGCGCGCGAGGGCGACCCCGCGGTGTGGGAGCAACTGGACGCGCTGCCGCGCAGCTCGCGGCGGCCGGAGATCGTCCGGCAGACCGCCCGTGCGCTGTACAACGCGGGTGAGATCGCCGTGGAGCTGGGCCACGACCGGCGGGCGGCACAACTGTTGGAGGAGAGCCGGCGTCTGGCCCGTCGGGCGGCGATCCCCTATCTGGAGTGCTACAGCCGGATCGCGCTGGTGCGGCTGGAGGGTCTGGCCGGGCGGTGGGACGGGCTGGAGGAGCGGCTGGCCGCGCTGGGCGCGGAGTTCCCGGACCTCGCGATGGCCGGGGTCGAGCAGGCCCTGCTGCGGGGCCGGCTGGCGGCCGCGCGCGGCCGGCTCGCGGAGGCGCGCGCCCACTTCACGGAGGCGGGCCCGTACGGGGAGCGGGAGTCGCAGGTGACCGGGGCGCTGCGGGCGGCGGCGGGGCTGGCGGGGCTGCAGCTGGCGGAGGGGGACGTCGCGCGGGCGGCGGCCACGCTGGTGCCGGCGCTGGACGCGCTGCGCCGGGCCGGGGCCTGGCCGCGGGCCGCCGAGTTGCTGCCGGTGGCGGTCGAGGTGCTGCTGGCGGCGGGCGACGCGGCGGGTGCGGCGGAGCTGGTCGAGCAGGCGCGGGCGCATCTGGAGGGGCGGGACGCGCCGGCGGCCCGGGCGGCGCTGGCCTTCGCCGGCGGTCTGCTGCTGGCCGGTACGGATCCGGCGGGCGTCGGCGGGGATCCGGCGGGCGCGGGCGCGGAGTTCGAGCGCTCGGCCGGGCTGTGGCAGCGGATCGGGCGCCCGTACGAGCAGGCGCGGGCCGAGGAGCGGGCGGCGACCGTGGCGGCGGGGGGCGACCGGGCGGCGGCCGGGGAGCGGATCGCCGCCGCCGAGCGGGCCTATCTGGCGCTGGGCGCGGCCTCGGACGCGGCCCGCTGCCAGCGGCTGCGGCGGGAGCTGGGCCTGGGCCGGGCGGCCTCGCCGGGGCGGCGCGGCTACGGCGAGCGGCTGTCCCCGCGCGAGCGTCAGGTCGCGGCGCTGGCCGCCCAGGGCGCGGCGAACCAGGACATCGCCCGGGCGCTGTTCCTGTCGACCCGTACGGTCGAGCACCACGTGGCGAGTGCGCTGCGCAAGCTCGGGGTGGGCCGGGCGGGGCTGGGCGAGGCGCTGGCCGCCGCGGACGGGGCCCCGGAGGGCACCGGCTGAGAGAGGGGGAAAAGGGGGTCCCGCCCGCTCCCTCAAGGGGCGGGACCCGGTCCGGGGTCGGCCGTGCCGGTGGTGTCCGGCTCCGGGGTCGGCCGTGCCGGTGGTGTCCGGCTCCGGGGTCAGCCGTGCCGGTGGTGTCCGGCGCGTTCGACGAGCCGGGAGAGCCGGGCCAGCCGGGCCAGGCCGGGCCGGCGCAGGCCGCTGCTGCGGCGGGCGGGCAGGACCAGCCCGGGGTCGGGGGCGGTGAAGTGGGTGTCGGCGTAGAGCCGGAGACGTTCGCGGCGGGTCATGGGGCGACCTCCGGGGGTGAGGGTCGTCGGTGTGGGGCGGGCTCCAGGAAACCGGCTGGGCGGGGGCGGGAACAATGCGTACCGCTACCCAATCCCCCGTACCGAATTCTGGGTACCGGCCGTTCGCGCAGCTCGGACGGGCCGTCAAGCGCTGTTGCCCCACCCGGGTGAAAGAGCCGTCCGGCAGGCATCGGCACCCGTCCGCGCAGGTACGTGGTTCTGCTGTTCGTGTCACCTCCCGACAGCGAGGTTCCCGTGTCACCTGTCCGACGAGTGCGTCCGCGCCCGCCGCACGTCCTGTCCGCGTTGCTGGCGGTGGTGCTCGGTGCGGGTGCCGCCGCCCTGAGCGTTCCGGCCCCGGCGGCCTCGGCGGGGCCGCCGGAGGCCGTGCGGGCCCTGCCGGCGGCGAACGCGGCGGCGCAGCCCGCGGCGAAGGCGGAGGGCAGGGCGGCGCGGCCGAAGCCGCGCGGGGCCGGGACGCAGCGCCCGATCGGCCCGGACCCGGTGGTCGACCTGCTGGCGCACGGCAATCTCACGATGGCCTCCAACTCGGTGCTGACCTGCGACGACAGCGACGGCACGGTCTGCTCTGACACCGAGGGGTCGAACAACGGCCGGACCAAGTTCGTCAAGGTCGACCCGAACGCGCCGGGCCCCAACGCCTCCTCGGCGCAGCTGCTGCTGCCGGCCGGGGCGAACGTCCTGTCGGCGCGCCTGTACTGGCAGTTCAACCCGACCAACACCAGCACCGCGGGCGGCACGTCCGGGGACATCAACCTGGGCAACCGGGTCTCCTGGAAGGTCCCGGGCGCGAGCGGCTACCAGCAGGTGACCGCGGACACCTACGACTGGTTCGACCAGATGGTGGGCGGCAACCCGCCGGAGCCGCTGCTGGCCGGCGGGGCGGTCAAGGACGTGACGGCGGAGGTCCGGGCGGCCGGTCCGGGCAGCTACACCGTCGCCGACATCCAGGCGTGCGCCGGCCGGTCCTCCGCGCAGAACTTCGGCGGCAACAACGTGGGCTGCTGGGGCGGCTGGTCACTCGTCGTCGCGTACGAGGACGCGGCGGAGCCGCTGCGCTACCTCCAGGTCTGGGACGGCTACCAGCTGCTGCGCGACCCCAACAACTCGACGACCCTCACCCTGGGCGGCATCCGCACCCCCGCCACCCAGGCCCCGCGGGCCGTCATGGGGATCACGGTGGGCGACGGTGACGCGCCGATCGCCGGGGACTCCCTGGCCGTCGGCTCCACGCCCACCGACCTGGTCCTGGTGCCGATGCCCGGCCCCACGGGGGTCGGCACGGACAACGCGTTCACCAGCCGGATCGACCATGTCGCGACGGACGGCACCGGCACCAACATCACCACCCGCGACCCCGACCCGGTCAACAACTACGGCTACGACGCCCGGATGATCGACGTGACCGGCAAGATCCCGGCCGGCAGCGAGCAGGCGCTGGTCCGCATCAGCGGCGCCGGCGACGCCCTGGAACCGCAGGCCGCCTGGCTGGCCCTGGACGCCCTCGAACCCGACCTGCGGATCACCAAGGCCAACACCCCGCCCGGCAGCCCCGACGACAACCCGCCCGGGCTGGTCGGCCCCGGCGGGACGATCACCTACACCTTCGCGGTGGCCAACCGGCGCCAGGACGGCACCAGCACCGACCTCGACACCGCGACCGGCGTCACCGTGACCGACACGATCCCGGCCGGCACCACCTTCGTCCCCGCCTCCAACCCGGCCTGCCAGGCCGCCGGGCAGACCGTCACCTGCACCGTCCCCGACCTGCCCCCGGGCGCCGAGGCCGACGTCGCCTTCCAGGTCACCGTCGACGCCTCCACCGCCGTCGGCACCCACCTCGACGACACGGCCACGCTCCACTTCCGGGGCAGCCAGACCCAGCGGGCCCAGGAGCGCACCAGCAACACCGTGCGCAACACCGTCGCCGCCGTGCCCGGCTACACGATCGTCAAGACGGCCGACCCGACCACCGCCAAGCCCGGCGACACCGTCCACTACCGGATCCAGGCCACCAACACCAGCCGGACCGACGCCCCCGGGGTGACCCTCACCGACGACCTGTCGGGCGTGCTGAACTCCGCCGCGTACAACAACGACGCCACCGCGGACCGCGGTCAGGTCCAGTTCGCGGGCACCGCGCTGACCTGGAGCGGGGACCTGCCCGTCGGGGCCACCGTGACCATCAACTACTCCGTCACCGTGCGCTCCCCGCTGGCCGCCGACGCGGTCCTGCGCAACACCGTCTCCTCCGGCACGTACGACAACAACTGCTCGCAGGGCTCGACGGACGCGCGCTGCCGCGCCGAGGTCCCGGTCACCGTCCCCAGCCCCAGCCCGAGCCCGAGCCCGACGTCGTCGCCGAGCCCGACCCACAGCCCGAGCCCCAGCCCGAGCCCCGGCCCGACCGCGAGCCCCTCGCCGCATCCGACCCACAGCCCGACCCACAGCCCGGGCCACAGCCCGACCCACGTCCCCCCGCCCGACCACGGCCACGGCGGCCAGCTGCCCGAGACCGGTAGCAACGCGGCCCGGCTGCTGCCCGTCGTCGGCCTCACCGCGCTCGGCGCCGTCGCCGCGGGCGCGCTCCTGCTGATCCGCGCCCGCCGCACCCGTCGCAGCCGCTGAGCCCCGTCACGACCGCACTGCCCCGGCCGCGCCCACGCCTCGCGTGGGCGCGGCCCCGCGTTGCCGGGCCGTCACCGGGAGCGCCCCCGACGGGGCGAGGTCAGCCGCGCGGGGCGGTGTCCAGGGCGCGGGCGTCGGCGGCGATCAGGCGGGCGCGGTCGGCGGGGACGGTGCGCCCGGCCTGGTCGTCGGCCCACTGGGCGAGCGGCCGGTACTGGCCCTGGCCGAGCATCACGGTCAGGGTGGCGACGGCGTTGCGGTCGGCGCCGGAGGTGAGCACCAGGGCGGCCAGGCCGGTGGGGGTGGCGGCGAGGGTGAACTCGGTGGTGGTCTCGGCGCGACCGCCGGGGCCGGTGGCCTCGGCGCGCAGGGTGTGCCTGCCGAGCGGGAGGGCGGCGGTGTCCAGGGCGGTGCCGGGCGCCAGCTCCTTGCCGTCCAGGGTGAGGCGGACGGTGTCGGCGCCGGTGGCCCGGACGGCGGTCACCGGCTGCTGGGCGCGGTCCAGGGTGGTGCCGGCGGCCGGGGAGGTGATCGCCACGGTGGGCGCGACGGGGCTTACGGGGTTGCCGCCCTGGAGCCAGGCGCTGTTCCAACCGGCCAGCTCCGCCGGGCGGTTGGTGATGACGCCGTCGACGCCGGCGGCCTCCAGGGCCTTCCAGCGGGTGGCCGAGTCGACCGTCCAGACGTTGACCGCGACGCCGGCGGCGTGCAGGTCCTTCACCACGGCCGGGCGTGCGGCGAGGCCGCCGTCGGAGGGGTTGTAGGCGGACAGGCCGAGGTCCTTGGCGACGGCCACCGGGTCGGCGTCGAGGTCGCCGCGCAGCAGGCCCAGGGGCAGTTCGGGGGCCAGTTCGCGGGTGTACCGCAGGGCGTCGACCTCGAAGCTCTGGACGAAGACCCGGGCGGTCATCCTCTGGTCGCGCACCTCCTGGACGATCCGGGCGACCTCGTCGCGGCTGTGCTTGCCCTTGATCTCCAGCAGCAGGCTGCCGCCGCGGGTGCGCAGGTCCTCCAGCTGGGCGGCCAGGGTGGGGATGCGGGCGCCGGCGTAGACGGGGCCGAACCAGGAGCCGGCGTCCAGGGTGTCGAGCTGGGCGGCGGTCAGGTCGCGGATGCGGCCCTTGCCGTCGGTGGTGCGGTCGACGGTGTCGTCGTGCAGGACGTAGGGGACGCCGTCCTTGCTGGGCTGGACGTCGTTCTCGATCCACTCGGCGCCGCCGCGGCGGGCGATCTCGTCGGAGACCAGGGTGTTCTCAGGGGCGGCGGAGGAGGCGCCGCGGTGGGCGAAGACGGTCAGCGGGGAGCCGGCCGGGCGCAGCCGGCCGCCGGGGGCGAGGGCGGTGACCTTGAGGTCGTCGAAGGAGACCTTGGCGCCGTTGACGACCAGGGCCTGGCCGCCGTCGGCGCTGCGGGCGACCTGGGTGGTGCGCATGGCCTCCTTGCCGTCGAAGATCCAGCGGGCGGTGGTGCCGTGGACCTCGACGGCGATGCGCACGTCGCGGCCGGTGCCGGCGGCGGTGGGGGCCGCGGCGGTGTCGGTGACGCTCCAGGCGTTGGCGGGGGTGCGCTGGGCGAATTCGAGGCCGTTGGCGGCGGTGGTGCCGGTGCGCATGGTGGCGATGGACCAGGGGGTGGCGCCGGAGGCGGGGACGTCGAGGCCCAGGGCGGTCCAGCGGGCGCCGTCCTGGACGGTCTCGAAGCGGGCGGTGGCCTCGATGCGGAAGTCGTCCAGGTGGCGGCCGAAGGTGATCCGGCTCTGCTGGCCGGAGTTGGCGGAGGTGCCGACCAGGCGGCCGCCCTCGACCTTCCAGTCGCCCTCGACGGCGGCCCAGCCGGCGGGCAGGGCGGGGGCGGTGAAGGTCTCGTCGACGACGACCTCGCCGGGGGCCGGGGCGGCGCCGGCCGCGGCCGCGGCCGCGGCGGGGGCTGCTTCGGCGGAGACGGCGCTGGGGGCGTTCAGGGCGACGGCGGTGAGGCCGAGCGAGGCGGCGACGGCGGCGGCGAGCAGGCCGGTGCGGCGGCCCGCGCGGGGGCGGTGACTCTGTGTCATGCGCGGCAGGCTAGGGGCGCTTGCCGAACCGGGCGTCACGAGTCCGAAAACCGTTCGTGACCATTGCGCGTGCGGTTCGCGAAGGTGGCGCGTTCCTTGCCCCGTTCGGCCGGTTCGTTTCCGTACGGGCGCGGTGGGCGGGTGCGGCGGGCAAAGGTGCGGCGGGTACGCGGTGGGGGTGGGCCGGGTCGGACGGTCGCCCTGTGCGACGGTCCCGGGCGCGCCGCGGCCGCCCGCCGGGGGTGATCGGACGGGCGGCCGCGGTCGAGGGCGGGTCAGTAGCGCAGGACGGCGGCGATCCGGTCGCTGTCGGCGAGGGTGCCGTCGGGGACGAAGCCGACCTGGCCGCCGGTGTCCAGGGTGCGCTCGATCACCTCGTCGACGATGTCCTCGCGGGCGCCGGGCTGGTCGGCCTCGGCGGGCACGAGGTGCTCGCCCTCGTCGCGCACGGTGGCACGGTAGTTCTCCTCGACCACCAGGCGGGCGACCCGGCCCTCGCCGACGGTCCGCCAGACCTCGTCCAGGCCGGCCGCGAACTGCTGGGCGCCGCGGGCCTTGTCGAGCTGGGCGAGGTGCTCGGCGACCTCCTGGTCGGCGTGGGCGCGCACGGCGGGTTCGACCACCTTGCGCACGGTCTCGGCGTCGGCCTGGGCCAGGCCGCCGTGCGGGAGCTGCGCGGTGGACTCCTTGGCGATCGGGCCGACGGCGTCCAGCAGGGCGAGCGCGGCGGCCTCGCCGACCACGTACAGCGGGCGGGGGGCGGCGGCCAGCAGCTTGCCGACCTCGGTGTCGGCCTGGCGCAGGAAGGTCTTGGTCGCCTCGTCGCGGAAGGTGCTGGGCGTGTCGCCGATCTGCTCCTGGCGCTCGGGGTCGGGGTTGTCGAAGACGCGCACCAGCGGGAAGCCGCGGCCCTTCTCCTCGGCGACCCGCTCCTCGGTGCCGCCCCAGAGCACCACCTTGTCGGCGGCGACCGCGAGCACCCAGAACGGGCGCTCGGCGGCGTGCGCGGCGACCAGGTTGCGGGTGAGGAAGGTGTCGGACAGGACCACCCGGGCGGGGGCGGTGCGCCCGAGTGACCAGACCTGGTGCTCGCCGGGGGCGGCGAAGATCGCCAGGCCGTCCTCGGCGTGCACCAGGTCGACCTCCGCGAGGGCCCGGTCGAGCTGTTCCAACACGTCGATCCGGTCGGCGCGGGAGACCTCCGGGTCCGCCTGGACGCGCTCCTTCGCCTCGGCCAGCAGGTTGCGCAGCCGGACCGGGTCCTGGGTGTTGTCCGGCTCCCGGCGGTGCGTGGGCATCAGGATCGACACCACCGGATAGGGCCGCGGCCGGCGCAGCTCGGCGAGGACGGCGGGGCTGAGGTCGGGGCGCATGGAGACCCTTTCCGAAGGCGGTCGGCCTTCTTTCGTGGACGCGCGAAGCCTGGCACTGCTGCCAAATGTCGTCAATGTACCTATTTACGGCTTCTGCGGCGCGCGAGCACGGCCCGGGCGGGGTCTCCGGCGCGGGCGGGGGTCTGCGGTGCGGGCGGGGGTCTGCGGTGCGTCGGGCGGGGGTCGGGCCCGGGGCCTGCGGTGCGATCGGGCGGCCCGCCGGCGCCGTCCGGAGTCGGGCGGCGGCGTCGGCGGGACGCGGTCGGGCGCGGTGGGGCCCGGTCGGGCACGGTTTCGGGCCCGGTGCGACGCGACCGGTCAGGGCCGTCGGGACGGCCCGGGGACGGTCAGAACTGGACGTCGGTGCAGGAGTAGAAGGCGTTGCCGGTGTCGGCGATCTCCCAGACGGCGACGATCACCTGGTGGCCGGTGCGGCCGGTGGGCAGGGTCCCGGTGTGGGTGGTGGTGGCGGCGGGCTGGCGGCCGTTGTAGGGGACGGTCAGGAACGGGGTCAGGTCCAGGGCGGACCGGGTGATCGGCTGGCTCGCGCTGTAGCCGGGCTTGGTCAGGTAGTACTTGAAGTTCGTGGTGGAGTGCCGGGCCTCGATCTCCCAGGTGAAGGTGAGCTGCTGGCCCGCCGTCACCTTGGTGGTCGGCCAGGCGCCGCCCCTGGGGTTGTCCAGCGGGGCCCAGCGGGCGTCCCCGCCGGCGCAGATGGTGCCGTCCGCCGGGCCGCGGCTCGGGAAGCCCTTGGGGCCCTCGACGCTCTGCGGCTCCCACTGGATGTCGCCGCAGTCCCACGGGACGGCGTTGGCGCCGCAGAGCGCGGAACGGCTCGGCGGCAGGTTGATGAAGCCGTGCGACTGGGCCGGCAGGGCCGCCGCGATCGGCAGGGCGATCGCGGCCGCGGCGGCGGCGATCAGATGGCGCTTGCGCATGGTGCTCCTCCGTGGGGGTGGATGGAGTGTGCGCCCGGCGCGGGGCGTGCGCGTGCGCGTGGGGGTGCGCACGGCGGTCTGCCCGAGACATGGCATGCCCGCGCCAGACCGGTTGCCCGACACCGTAGGAGCTGGCTTCCCCTCGCGTCAATGGTCTGAACCATTTACGCCAAAGCCTTGCGAACACTGGGCACCGCCCGACACTCCTCGCCCCGACACCCCGACCGGACCCACCCGGGCCCATCCCGGGCCCATCCCGGGCCTGCGCGGGAAGATTATTTGCACAAGCGCTATACAAGCCCTAGCCGATATTTCAGTTCATGGCTTATCCTGGACCCAGCCACATCTGCAAGGAGGCCAGGCCCCATGACCGCCACGGACCCCGCGCTCACCGCCCTCGCCAGCGGCTGGAACGCCCTGTCCCTCCTGCACGGCCGGATCGAGTCCCACATCGAACGCGCCCTGCAGGCCGAGCACGACCTGAGCGTGCGCGAGTACTCGCTGCTCGACGTGCTCAGCCGCCAGCACGACGACGAGGGCGGGCACCTGCAGATGAAGCAGGTCGCCGACGCGGTCGTGCTCAGCCAGAGCGCCACCACCCGCCTGGTCACCCGACTGGAGGACCGCGGCCTGCTGTCGCGCTACCTGTGCCCGACCGACCGCCGCGGCATCTACACCAACGTGAGCGAGGACGGGCTGAAGCTCCTGGAGCGGGCCCGGCCGACCAACGACGCCGCCCTGCGCGAGGCCCTCGACGAGGCCGCCCGCAACCCCGAGCTGACCTCACTGGTCCGCGCGGTCGAGGCCGTGGACGCCGCCTCGCCCGCCCGCTGACCCCGGCCGGCCCCGCACCGCCGCTCCCCCGGGCCCGGCCCGTCCGAACCGCACCCACGGTTCGGACGGGCCGGGCCCGGTCGCGTTTCCCGCCCGCCCCACCCCGTTGCACATGCAACCCGCGGCGTATGCAACCCGTGGCGCATGCAACCGATGGCGAATGCCCCATACCCTCGCTTGCACTTATCGCGCGTCTGCAACTATTGTTTAAGCACGCAAGGCGCTAGCTCAAGCAATCACAGAAGGGTTCGGGCCCATGCCTCTCGCTCTCATCGCCCTGGCCATCGGCGCATTCGGGATCGGGACCACCGAGTTCGTGATCATGGGACTCCTGCCCCAGATCGCCGGCGACTACGGCGTCTCCATCCCCAACGCGGGCCTGCTGGTCACCGGCTACGCCCTCGGCGTGGTCGTCGGCGCCCCGCTGATGACCGCCCTCGGCACCCGGATCAGCCGCAAGACCATGCTCATGCTGCTGATGGGCCTGTTCACGGCCGGGAACCTGCTCTCCGCGTTCGCCCCGTCCTTCCCCGTGATGCTGGCCGGGCGCATCGTGACCTCGCTCGCCCACGGCGCCTTCTTCGGCATCGGCTCCGTCGTCGCCGCCGACCTGGTCGCCCCGCAGAAGAAGGCCGGCGCCATCGCCACCATGTTCACCGGGCTGACCGTCGCCAACATCGTCGGCGTGCCGCTGGGCACCTTCATCGGCCAGGCCGTCGGCTGGCGCACCACCTTCGCCGGCGTCGCCGCGCTCGGCGTGCTCGGCCTGCTCGGCATCGCCCGGCTCGTCCCCGCCATGCCCCGCGCCGAGGGCGCCCGCCTGCGCCGCGAGCTCACCGCCTTCCGCAACCCGCAGGTGCTGCTCGCGATGGCGATGACCGTGCTCGGCTTCGGCGGCGTCTTCGCCGCGATCACCTACATCGCCCCGATGATGACCAACGTCACCGGCTACGCCGAGGGCTCCGTCACCTGGCTGCTGGTGCTGTTCGGCGTCGGCATGTTCCTCGGCAACCTGCTGGGCGGACGCTACGCCGACCGCAAGCTGATGCCGATGCTCTACACCACCCTCGGCGGGCTCGCCGTGGTGCTGGCGCTGTTCACCTTCACCGCCCACAACAAGGTCGCCGCCGCCGTCACCGTCCTGCTGGTCGGGGCCCTCGGCTTCGCCACCGTCCCCCCGCTCCAGAAGCGGGTCCTGGACCACGCCCACGGCGCCCCCACCCTGGCCTCCGCCGTCAACATCGGCGCCTTCAACCTCGGCAACGCGCTGGCCGCCTGGCTCGGCGGCATGGTCATCAGCGCCGGTCTCGGCTACACCGCCCCGAACTGGGTCGGCGCCGTCCTCGCCGGCGCGGCCCTGCTGCTGGCCTTCTGGTCCGCCGCCCTGGAGCGCCGTGACCGCACCCGTGCGGCCGTCGCGGCGAGCGCGGCTCCCCGCCACGCCGCCCTGCACCACTGACCATCGACTGACCATCGACCCGACCCGCCCCACCACCGGAAGAAGCACCACCATGAGCACCACCACCGCCGTCGCCCCGCTCACCACCGCCGACGCCGAACTCCTCGTCGACGCCGCCCGGACCGCCGCCGAGGCCGCGGGCGTGACCGTCAGCGTCACCGTCCTGGACGCGGGCGGCCACCTGCTCGCCTTCCGCCGCGACGACCGCGCCGTGCTGATCTCCGGCGAGACCAGCACCCGCAAGGCCTACACCGCCCTCCAGCTGAACGCCCCGACCGCCGACCTGGTCGACCTGGTCAAGCCCGACGGGCCGTTCCACTCCCTGCCCACCGCGCTGGACCGCCCGCTGCTGTTCATCGCCGGCGGCATCCCCGTCCACCGCGACGGCCGGCCGATCGGCGCCATCGGCGTCGGCGGCGGCGCCCCCGAGCAGGACCACTCCTTCGCCGCCGCCGCACTCGCCCGACTCGCCCGGTGAGCACCGCCGCCCGGACCCTCCGCTCCGCCCCCACCGACCGCACCGCCTGAAGGAGACAGCGCATGACCACCCCCGACATCCCCACCGTGAAGCTGAACAACGGCGTCGAGATCCCCCAGCTCGGCTTCGGCGTCTTCCAGGTCCCCGACGAGCAGACCACCGCCGCCGTCGCCTCCGCCCTGGAGGCCGGCTACCGCAGCATCGACACCGCCGCCATCTACGGCAACGAGACCGGCGTCGGCCGCGCCCTGGCCGCCTCCGGCGTGGCCCGCGAGGACCTGTTCGTCACCACCAAGCTGTGGAACGCCGACCAGGGCTACGACGCCACCCTGCGCGCCTTCGACGCCAGCCTCGCCAAGCTCGGCCTGGACCACGTCGACCTCTACCTGATCCACTGGCCCACCCCGGCCCGCGACCTCTACCCCGACTCCTGGCGCGCCCTGGAGCGCCTCGCCGAGGAGGGCCGCATCCGCGCCGCCGGCGTGTCCAACTTCCAGCCCGCCCACCTCCAGCGCCTGCTGGACCACAGCTCGCTGGTGCCCGCCGTCAACCAGGTCGAGCTGCACCCCGGCCTCCAGCAGGCCGAGCTGCGCGCCTTCCACGCCCGGCACGGCATCGCCACCGAGGCCTGGAGCCCGCTCGCCCAGGGCGCCGTCCTGGACGACCCGGCGATCACCGCGATCGCCGCGCGCACGGGCAAGTCCCCCGCCCAGGTCGTGCTGCGCTGGCACCTGCAGCTCGGCAACATCGTCATCCCCAAGTCGGTCACCCCGGCCCGCATCCGGCAGAACCTCGACGTCTTCGGCTTCGAGCTGACCGAGCAGGACATGGCCGCGATCGCCGCCGGCGACCGCGACCTGCGCACCGGCCCGCACCCGGACCAGTTCAACGCGAGCTGACCCCGCCCCGACTCCCGTCCCGGGCGGTCGCACCGCCGCCCGGGACGGGCCCCGGCCACCACCCCGGCCGCCGGTCACCCCGAAGGACCCCGCCATGGCACTCCCCCACCCCGCCCTCGCCCGACTCGCCCCCGCCGACGGCCGGCTGACCATCGGCCTGGAACTGCCCCTGGACAACGACTGGGGCCAGGACCGCGGCCGGGCCGACCGCGCGGCCGGCCGCCCCTTCGGCGTCCCCGACCTCACCGAGCACGCCCGCCTCGCCCGACTCGCCGACCGCCTCGGCTTCGCCGCCCTGTGGGTGCGCGACGTCCCGCTCCACGACCCCGTCCAGTTCGGCGACGCCGGCAGCGTCTTCGAGACCTTCACCCACCTCGGCCACCTCGCCGCCCTCACCCGGGACGCGGTCCTCGCCACCGGCGCGGTCGTCCTGCCGCTGCGCGAGCCGCTGCTGGTCGCCAAGGCCGCCGCCACCGTCGACGTGCTCTCCGGCGGCCGTCTGCTGCTCGGCCTGGCCAGCGGCGACCGCCCCGTGGAGTACCCGCTGTTCGACCGCGACTTCCACGGCCGCGGCGATGCCTTCCGCACCGGCGTCGAGACCCTGCGCGCCGCCTGGCGCCCCGGCCCGCTGGAGCTGCCCGCCGCCGGCCTCGGCGCCGAACGGCAGCTGGCGGTCCTGCCCGGGCCCGTCCACCCCGCGGGCATCCCGATCGCCGTCGCCGGCGGCGCCCAGCAGAGCCCCGAGTGGATCGCCGAGCACGCCGACGCCTCCCTCAACTACCCGCGCGACCTCGGCGCGCTGCGCCTGCGGATGCGCCAGTGGCGCGACCTCGCCGGCGACAAGCCCTACCTGACGCCGATGGTGCTCACCCTCGCCGAGGACCCGGCCGCCGCGCCGCATCCCGTCCGCCTCGGCCTCAGCACCGGGCGCACCGCCCTGATCGAGCACCTGGAGCTGATGTCCGAACTCGGCGTCGCCCACGTCTCCTTCAACCTGCGCCCCAACGACCGCCCCGTCGACGAGCTGCTGCAGGAGCTCGCCGAGGAGGTTCTGCCCCGCTTCGCCGCCCCCGCCGCCGTTCCGGCCGGGCGGCACGGCTGAACCGGGCACCGGCCCGCTCCGGATCGCACCGGCCCGCACCGGGTCGCGCCGGATCGCCCGTACCGGGCAATTTCCGCCGCGTCCCGCGGCCGGATGCGCCCGGGCGGGGCGCCGGTGTGGCAGGCAGGGGGGCGACGGTCCAGCGGCCGTCGTCCCCCTACGGCCGAACGGAGCCCCCCATGCGCCGACGCCGCGGCGTCCTGCTGACCGCCGCCCTCCTGGCCCAGCTCGCCGCCGGACCCTCCCACGCGGCGGCCCCCGCCCCGCACGGCGGGGAGCCGGCCGGCCAGCGCGGGGTGGTGCGCAGCGGTGACGCCCCGCTGGGCGGCGCCGAGGTGACGCTCTACCGGGCCGGGGACGGCGCCGGCGCCGCGCCCCGGGTGCTGGCCCGCACCCGCAGCGCGCGGGACGGGCGCTTCGTCCTGGACTACCGCCGCCCCGGGGACCCGCACGCCGTGCTGTACGTGCTCGCCGATCTGCCCGGGCCCGCCGGCGCGCGGGGCGGGGACGGGCAGGGCCCGCCGAAGGGGCCGGTGACGCTGGCCGCCGTGCTGAGCGGGGCGCAGGCCCCGCCCGAACTCGTCGTCAACGAGCGCACCACGGTGGCCGTCGCCTACGCCCTGGCCCGTTTCACCGGCCCGCGGGGCGTGGCCGGCCCCCGTCCGGGGCTGCAGAACGCCGCCGGGATCGCCCACAACCTGGCCGACACCGGTACCGGCGGCATCGCCGCGACGCTCGCCGACCCGCCCAACGGCGCCCTCACCTCGACCCTGGCCGAGTTCAACACGCTCGCCAACCTGCTCGCGGCCTGCGTCACCGGCGACGCCTGCGAGCAGTTGTTCGACCTGGCCCGGCGCCCCGGCCGCGCACGGCCCCGCGACACCCTGCGGGCCGCGGTGGACATCGCCCACGACCCCGGGCACAACGCCGCCGGGCTCTTCGCCCTCGCCGACTCCACCCCCCGCTACCGGCCGGCCCTGCCCGCCGCCCCCGAGGCCTGGACCGTGGCCCTGCGCTACGGCGGCAACGGGCGGGAGATCGACGGGCCGGGCAACATCGCCTTCGACGCCGACGGCAACGCCTGGGTCAGCAACAACTACCGCTACGACGCCGATCCCGCCGTCCCGGTCTGCGGCGGCGAGAGCGTCCTGAAGTTCACCCCCACCGGTCGGGACGCCCCCGGCGCCCCCTACCGCGGCGGCGGCCTGTACGGTGCGGGCTTCGGGGTCGCCGTGGATGCCCGGGGCTCCGCCTGGGTCGCCAACTTCGGTTTCCAGGGCCGTGGTTGCCCGATCGACCCGACCCCGCTGGAGCGCAGCGTCTCGCAGTTCGCCCCGGACGGCACCGTGCTCTCCCCGCCCGAGGGCTGGCGGGGCGGCGGCATCGTCCAGCCGCAGGGCCTGGCCGCCGACCGCTCGGGCACCGTGTGGGTGGCCAACTGCGGCGCGGACAGCGTGGCCCGAATCCCCGACGGTGACGCGACCCGGGCCCGGGAGGTGCCCACTCCGGCCCTGCACAAGCCCTTCGGTGCCGCCGTCGATCCCGCCGGGCGGCTGTGGGTCAGCGGGAACGGCAGCGACAGTGTGCAGGTCCTGGCCCCGGACGGCACCGTGGAGCGGGCCGTGACCGGCGGCGGCCTGCGGCGGCCGCTGGGCGTCGCCACCGACAGCCGGGGCAACGCCTGGGTCTCCAACAGCGGCATCCTGCCGGTGCCCTGCGGCGACGGCACCGCGGGCGATCTTGCGGACGCCGCCGTGGCGGGCGACGCCGGTCCGCGCCCGGGCGCCTCGGTGACCCTGATCCGGTCCGACGGGACGCCGGCCCCCGAACCCTTCACCGGCGGCGGCCTGTTCCTGCCCTGGGGCGTGGCCGTCGACGGCGACGACACCGTGTGGG
Source organism: Kitasatospora sp. NPDC058048 (assembly GCF_042885555.1). Lineage (NCBI taxonomy): Bacteria > Bacillati > Actinomycetota > Actinomycetes > Kitasatosporales > Streptomycetaceae > Kitasatospora > Kitasatospora sp. NPDC058048. The sequence continues at coordinate 55,348 of NZ_JBHVRT010000023.1, forward strand.
TCGCCAACTTCGGCGGCCACCGCGTCGCCCGGCTGTGCGGCGTCGACCTCTCCGCCTGCCCGCCCGGCTTCACGACGGGGCAGCCGATCTCGCCGCCCGACACCGGCTACCCGAGCGACGGGCTGGAACGCAACACCGGCCTGCGGATCGACCCGTCGGGCAATGTGTGGCTGGCCAACAACTGGCGCACCGTGCCCGTGCAGACCAATCCCGGCGGCCACGAACTGGTCCTCCTGGTCGGCGCCGCCGCCCCCGTCGCGACCCCGGACCTCGGCGGCCCCGGCCGGCCCTGACCGTCCCCCGCCGCCCCCGCGGCTCCGGCCGCCGCCGCGATCGCGGCGGTTCCCGGGGCCGTAGGGGCGACTACCCGCCGGTACCGGTGGGCGGCGCGGGGCGGCCGGGAAGACTGCGCCGATCGGCGCACCGCCGTGCAGGAGACCCGGGAGCCTTCCATGCCGCCGTCCGCCCGTCCCGCCCCCTCGCCGGCCGCCGCGGCGCCGGCCCGGCGCTCGGCGCTGCGCCGCCTGGGCGAGTGGTGCGCGCGCCACTCGCTGATCGTCATCGTGCTGTGGCTGATCGCCCTGGCCGGCATCCAGGCCGCCAACAGGTCGGTGGGCGGCGCCTACTCGGACGACTTCTCGCTGCCCGGCACCCAGGCGCAGCAGGGCCGGGACGTCCTGCAGGCGCACGAGCCGGCCGCGGCGGGCACCAGTTCCCAGGTGGTGCTGCACGACGCGGCGCCGCTGACGGGGTTCCAGCCGCAGATCGCCCAGACGGCGGCCTCGCTCCAGCAGTTGCCGCACGTGCTGTCGGTGCAGAGTCCGCTGCCGCCGCCGGGGCAGAGCCCGCCGCCTGGCGGGCCGCTGTCCGCGGACGGGCTGACCGGGTACTTCACCGTACGGTTCGACACCAACCCGACCCTGCTGGGCAAGGACTACCTGCCGGGGGTGGACGCGGCGGTGGAGCCGCTGCGGGCGGCCGGGGTGCAGGTGGAGTACGGGGGGCCGCTGGGCGAGCTGGCCCGGCCGGCGGCGGACGACCGTTCCAGCGAGGTGATCGGCTTCGCGGTGGCGGTCGTGGTGCTGCTGGTGGGGTTCGGCAGTGCGATCGCGGCCGGGCTGCCGCTGCTGACGGCGCTGTTCGCGGCGGTGGTGGGCCTGGGGGTGCTGGGGCTGGTGGCGGCGCTGTCCACCTTCGCGACGGTGGCGCCGACGCTGGCGACGATGATCGGCATCGGGGTGGGGATCGACTACGCCCTGTTCCTGCTGACGCGTCACCGGCAGAACCTGATGGACGGGGTGGATCCGGTGGCCTCCGCCGGGCAGGCGGTGGCCACCAGCGGGCGGGCGGTGCTGGTCTCGGGCTGCACCGTGATCGTCGCGTTGTCCGGGCTGTCGGTGTCGGGGATCTCCTTCATCGCCAAGCTGGGGGCGGCGGCGGGCATCACGGTGGTGTCGGCGGTGCTCGGGGCGCTGACCCTGCTGCCGGCGCTGATGGGGCTGATCGGGCGCCGGATGGACCGGTTCGCGGTGCGCCGTCCGGTCGCGGAGTCCGGCGGGGACGTGGAGGGCGGGGCCTGGCACCGTTACGCCCGGCGGGTGCAGGCGCGGCCGTGGCGGTACCTGGTGACCGGGGTGGTGGTGCTCGTGGTGCTGTCGATCCCGCTGTTCTCCATCCAGCTGGGCCACATCGGCGACGGCGCGGACTCCACCGACTTCACCGACCGGCGGGCCTACGACCTGATGTCCCAGGCCTTCGGGCCGGGCTCGAACGGGCCGCTGACGGTGGTGGTCGACCAGAGCGCCGTGCCCGCCGAGGCGCGGGCGGGGCTGTCGGCCTCGGTGCAGCAGGCGCTCGCCGGCCTGCCCGGCGCGGCGAGCAGCACCCCGCTGCAGACCAGCCCGGACGGCGCGGTGCTGTTCGGCACCGTGATCCCGGCGAGCGCCCCGCAGGACCGGGCCACCACCGACCTGGTGAACCGGCTGGCGGACACCGTGCTGCCGGACGCGGTGGCCGGCACGGGCGCGAAGACGTACGTGACCGGCAACACGGCGGCGCAGGTCGACTTCCTGGACATCGTGTCGAGCCGGCTGCTGCTGATCATCGTGGTGGTGGTCGGGCTGGCCTTCCTGATCATCCTGCTGGTCTTCCGCGGCCCGCTGGTCGCGATCAAGGCCGCGGTGCTCAACCTGCTGTCGATCGCGGCCTCGTACGGGGTGGTGGTGGCGGTCTTCCAGTGGGGCTGGGGCGGGCCGGCGCTGGGGGTGGAGGGGAAGGTGCCGATCGAGAGCTACGTGCCGATGATGATGTTCGCGATCGTCTTCGGGCTGAGCATGGACTACGAGATCTTCCTGCTGTCGCGGGTGCACGAGGCGTGGCTGCGCACCGGGCGCAGCCACGACGCCGTGGCGCACGCGCTGGAGATCACCGCGCGGGTGATCAGCTGTGCGGCGCTGATCATGGTGAGCGTGTTCGCCGCGTTCATCGTCAGCGACAACGTGGTGATCAAGATGATGGGGCTGGGCCTGGCCGTGAGCGTGCTGGTGGACGCGACGGTGGTGCGGCTGCTGCTGGTTCCGGCGGTGATGACGCTGCTGGGGGCGGCGGCCTGGTGGACGCCGCGGTTCCTGGACCGGGTGCTGCCGCACATCGACACCGAGGGCACGAACGCTTAGAACTCGGGGTGGCGCAGGGCGACGGCGGCGCGGACGGTGTTGGCCTGGTGGGCGGCCTGGCGGGCGACGGGGAGCCAGGCGGGCTGGAAGGTCCGCTGGTACTGGGCGCACCAGTCGCGCAGGAGGTGGTCGAGGCGGGCGGCCTGGGGTGCGGCGGGGGCGCCGGCGACGCGGACGGCGCGGCGCAGCAGGGCGGCGGCGCGGACCGGGACGCGGTGGGCCCACAGGTCGATGCCGGCGAGGCGGGCGCGGGTGAGCGGGGTGCGCAGGAGGTCCTGTCCGTGGACGTCCGGGTCCCATTGGTCGGCGAGTTGGTGCAGGGCGGTGAGCGGGGTGCGGGCGGCGCGCAGCAGGGGGGTGTCGGGGTTTCGTACGTAGGGCAGGGCGGCGTCGAGGAGTGCGGTGAGGAGTGTGCCGCGGTGGCGCAGGCGGTCGGCGCAGGTGCGCAGGTACGGGCGGACGGCGTCGGCGGGGCGGGTGTCGCCGAGGTGGGCGCTGGTCCAGGCGGGGACTTCGACCAGGACGGTCCGGCCGCCGTGGCGGTGGGGGGCGAACCAGGTGCCGGCCCGGCCGCCGCCGTCCTGGTGGGGGGTGAGCATGCCGGTGGCGGTCTCCTGGTGGTCGATGTGGTGGGGGGTCATGAGGTAGAGGCCGGGGCCGGATTCGTGCAGGTGGAAGGTGTCGTAGTTGCCGGTCTCGACGGGGATGCCGAGGTCGGCGGCGGAGCGGGTGAAGGGGTGGGCGAGGGCGGCGGGGTCGCCGGTGGCCTGGACGAAGGTGCCGCCGACGTCGGTGCTGTGCAGGGAGAACTGGAGGGTGGGGCGCAGTTCGTCGATGAGCTGGAGGAGGGTGCGGCTCTCGGGGAGGTCGGAGCCGATGGCGGGGGCCCATTCGGGCTGGTCCTCGGCGGCGGGGCGGTAGTAGTGGTCGTAGTAGGCCCGCAGGGTGCGGGCGGTGCGGCTGCCGTCGGCGAGGTGGGCGCCGTCGGGGTCGAGGCAGAGCAGGAAGTGCCAGGCCAGGGACGGGCGTTGGGATGCGAGGGCGTGGTGGGCGAGGTCGGTGACGGCGGCGCGGGCGGCGAATTCGTCGGCGTGGGCGCCGGCGACGACGAGGAGGTTGTGCGGGCCGCGGCCGACGGTCAGCAGGGTCAGGGGGCGTCCGGCGCGGGAGGTGCCGACGGTGCGCACCCGGCACAGGTCGGGCCGCTGGGCGGCGAACTGGTGGGCGGTGGCGGTGAGTTCGTCGAGGCTCGGGTAGCGGTCGTGGAGCTGGGCGGCCCGGCCGGCCGGGGTCGTCGTGTCGATCACCTTCGGTTTCCTCCCCTGTGGTCGTGGCAGTAGTTCTACCTGGCGCGCGGGGCCGCCGGTACGGGCCGGGCCCGCCCGGGCGCGGGGGCTCGGGCGGGCCCGGGTGGGGCGGGGGGTGTCAGCCGGTGATGGGGCGGGTGTCGAGGCGGATGTGGTCGACGGCCCAGTACCAGTTGTTGCCGGCGTCGTACATGCGGAACCTGAGGGTCACCGAGCGGGCTCCGGCCGGGACGGCGAAGCTGCGGGTGATCCGGGTGTTCTGCGCGTCCTTGCCGGCGTTGTCGTTGCCGGTGGCGTCGGAGCCGTAGGCGAGCAGGCGGGTCTCGGTGCCGTTGTCGCCCTTGAGACGGCGCCTTACCAGCAGGTTGTAGGGGGCGGGGCGTCGAGCACATGCTGGACGCTGAGCGAAAGGGCTGACAGCACCGCCATCGCGGATGCTACGGCACGGTTCGAGCTTCGGACTCGTGACTCCTCCCCCGCGTAAACCGCGGGGGCTTCTCGCTAACCCGGGCGGGCGTCGCGACGGGCCAGCCCGGCCCGTAGAACGTTGACGGCTCCCACCGTGTCAGCGTGCGCCGTATGGCCACAGCTGACGCAGCAGAAGTTCTCCCGAGTGGGCCGGTTCTCCGCCGTGGAGTGCCCGCACTCGGGGCACCGGCGTGAGGTGTTGCGGGGGTCCACGGCGACCACTTCCCGCCCGGCGCTTTCAGCCTTGGCGCGCAGGATCGCAAGGAACACCCCCCATCCGGCATCGGCGATCGAGCGGTTCAACCCCGCCTTGGCCGCGGCCCCGTTCGGCAGGAACACGCCCGCCCGCTCGGGATCTGGCTTCGGCGCGGGGGCCTTGACCATGTTGCGGATCCTGAGGTCCTCATGCGCGATCAGGTCATGCGCGCGGACCAGGCCAAGGGCGGTCTTGTGAGCGTGGTCGAGCCGTTGACGGCGGACTTTTCGGTGCAGCCGGGCGACGACCTCCACCGCCTTGCGGCGGCGGTTGCCACGGCGCTTGCACCGGGCGAGCGCCTGCTGTGCGGCTTCGAGTTTCGCGGCGACCTTCCTGCCGTGGCAGGGGTTGGAAACGAACCCGCCATCGGAGTCGGCGAGGAAGTTGACTACGCCCATGTCGATGCCGACCGCCGATCCGGTCGCGGGCAGCGGCACGGGCCCGCTGTGCTCGGCGGTCAGCACCACGTACCAGCGCTTGCCCTCACGCTTGACGGACACGGTCCTGACCGAGCCGGCCACCGCACGGTGCTGGTTGACCTTGACGTGGCCGACGCCCTGAAAGCGGACGCGGGTCACCGGGTCGTGCGGGGTCGAGTCCCAACGGCAGCCGTCACCGTTTTTGGGGAAGTCCACCGTGTCGAACCGGTTCACGCCCCGAAAGCGCGGGTAGCCAGGCTTCTCACCGGACTTGACCCGGCGGAAGAACGCCGCGAACGCCTTGTCCAGGCGGCGAAGCGTCGCCTGCTGGGAGGAGAAGGACCACCGGCCCTGACGTTCCGGGTCGAACGCCCGGATCTCCTTGAGCTGCGCGGACTGCTCGCCGTACCGGACCGTGGTCCTGGAGGCATGTCGGTAGGCGTCCCGGCGCTCCTGCAACGCCCCGTTGTAGAGCGAGCAGTGGTCTCGAAGCATCTCGGAAAGCGCCTGCTGCTGGCCCACGGTGGGCCGCATCAAGAACTTGTACGTACGGATCAACATGGCCCACCCCCTCCATCGGCTCAGCTATCAACATGCCACATGCCACTGACAGAAGGACCCACCGGCGGGGCGCCACCGCAAAGGGACGCTTCGTCGATCCATGGACCGCATTCCTTCCCAGGCTGAAATCCGGGGAGGGAATCCGAAGATCAGGGTTGTGAGTGGGGCTCCTTGCTGACGGACCGCCGGCCCTCTGTGCGGGGCCGGCCGCGCGGTTCGGGCCGGCCCCGTTACTGTCAGTATGTGTACAAGACCAAGGCAGACACGGCCGTGGTGTCCGGTGACGGTCCGATAGCCAGCAAGAGGCTCCGAGCTGTACAGACAATTTGACGTCATTTGATCAAGGAATCGCAGGTCACGTCAGGCCGGGTCCAGTCAGCCGGTGGGCGTCGAACTCGGCCCAGATCGCCTTGCCCCGGCCGTTCGGCTCGGCGCCCCAGCGGTCGGCGGTGCGCTCCACGATGAACAGGCCGTGGCCGCCGGGCAGGGCCGGCTCGTGCGGCAGGCGCAGCGCCGGCATGGCCGGGCTGCGGTCGCTGACCTCCACCCGCAGGCGCTGCCCGGTGGCGTCCAGGACCAGCTCCAGCGGGCCGTCCCCGTGCAGCATGGCGTTGGCCACCAGCTCCGCCACCAGCAGCACGACGTCCGCGCCGACGCCCTCGTGGGCGCCGGGCGCGCCGGGCGCCCCGGCGGGCGGGTACCAGTCGCCGACCGCCTCGGCGGTGAAGGCCCGGGCCCGGGCGACCGGCTTGGGGAGCCCGGCCAGCGGCAGCCGGCGGCGCTGGCCGCCGGGCGGCAGGGCGGGGCGGGCCCGGTGCGCGTCGCCGTCCAGGGTTCCCCGGCTCATCGTCATGTGAGGGCACCCTTCGGATCGACGGCGGTTCGCATGTCGGTTTCCCGGCGCTCCCGGGATTATGCCTTCCCCGGCGCCGGGTGCGCGGCACCCGCGACACGCGCGGCACCCGCCCCGCGGCGGCGTGCCCGGCCGGCTCAGGCCGCCAGGGCCTCCTCGGCCGAGCCGTGGATGGAGAACACCGCCCGGGTGCCGGTCAGTTCGAGGACCCGCATGACGGTGGGCGGCACCGCGGCCAGGTGCAGCCCCACGCCCTCCTCCCCCGCCGCGAGGCGCGTTTTGAGCAGGAGGTTCAGTCCGGAGGAGTCGCAGAATCCCACCCCCGCGAGGTCGATCACCACCGCGCCGGGCCGCCGGGCGACCAGGGCGGTGAGCGTGTCGGCGGCGGGGGCGAGCGTCTCGATGTCGAGGTCGCCCGCCAGGGCGCAGACCACCGCGCCGCCCGCCGCGGGTCGGGTCCGTACCGCGAGCTCCGCACGGTAGGGGGAGGCCGCCGGCGCGAGGCCCCGCTGGTCGTTGTCGGATGGCATCATCGTCGTCCCCTCGTGTCCGTGCCCTCCGACCTTACGTAGGCGGCGTGCCGCGGCCAAGCGGGTGCCGGGGGCGCGGGGCGCCCTCAGTCCTCCTCCAGCCCCTCGCGCAGGCGCCGCAGGGTGCGGGAGAGCAGCCGGGAGACGTGCATCTGCGACAGCCCCAGGCGCGCGCCGATCTGCGACTGCGTCAGGTCCTCGCAGAAGCGCATCGACAGGATCTGCCGCTCGCGTTCCGGCAGGGCGGCGACCAGCGGCTTGAGCGCCACCAGGTCCTCCACCCTGGAGAGGTCCGGGTCCTCCTCGCCGAGGCGCTCGCCCAGGCAGCCGGGGCGGTCGTCGTCCTCGGTGCCGGTGTCCAGGGAGCCCGCGGTGTGCCCGTTCGAGGCGGTCAGGCCCTCGACCACCTCCTCCTCGGCGAGTTGGAGGTGGTCGGCCAGTTCGGCCACCGTGGGGGCCCGGTCCAGCTCCTGGGCCAGCCGCTCCTGGGCCTTGGCCAGGGCGATCCGCAGCTCCTGGAGGCGGCGGGGCACGTGGACGGCCCAGGTGGTGTCGCGGAAGTGGCGGCGGATCTCGCCGAGCACGGTGGGCAGCGCGAAGGTGGTGAACTCGGCGCCCAGCTCCGGGTCGAAGCGGTCGATGGCCTTGATCAGGCCCACCGCGCCGACCTGCAGCAGGTCCTCCTGCGGCTCCCGGTGGGCGTTGAAGCGGCGGATCGCGAACCGGACCAGGGACAGGTTCATCTCCACGAGGGTGGCCCGCACGTACGAGTACTCCCGGGTGCCCTCCTCCAGCGCGGCGAGCCGGCGCAGCAGCACCCGGGTCAGCTCACGGGCGTCGGACGGGGCGACCTCCCGCAGGTCCTCGGCGGCGGCCAGCTCCGGTGGCAGCAGGTCGCGCAGCCCCGCCGTGGCGGAGCCGGCCGTGCGGGAGGGGTCCTTCGTCGGCGAAGCGGCGGAGGCGGTCAGTTCACCAGTGGTCGTGACCATCGGAGTCCTTCCTCTTGTCGGCACGGTCGAACGCCCCGGATACCCCGCCCCGGCCGATCGATGCAGCGACGCCGCGTGGAGGTTTGGTGAATCCCGGACGGGCGTCCGGGCAGGGGCCGGAAAACCCGGTGGTCCGTGGCGCCGTCCGGTGGATCATGGCAGGGCGCGCTCCGGCGCCCCGATGCCCCTGACACCCCGTCGACATGAAAGCGGTGCCGCCCCCGTGACCCCCGCCGTGCCCGACCTCCCCGCCGTGCCCGATCCGACCGTGCTGCACCCATTCCCCGGACAGCCGCGGGTGGTCCTGCTCAAGCCGCTGGTCACCTCGCCGCTGATCGAGGTGGGCGAGTACTCGTACTACGACGACCCGGACGACCCGACGGCGTTCGAGACCCGCAACGTGCTGTACCACTACGGGCCGGAGAAGCTCGTCATCGGAAGGTTCTGCGCCTTCGCCACCGGCGTGCGGTTCGTGATGAACGGCGCCAACCACCGGATGGACGGGCCCTCCTCCTTCCCCTTCCCCGTCATGGGCGGCGCCTGGGCCGAGCACTTCGACCTGATCACCGGCCTGCCCGGGCGCGGCGACACCGTGATCGGCCACGACGTGTGGCTCGGCTACCGCACCACCGTCATGCCCGGCGTGCGCATCGGCCACGGCGCGATCGTCGCCGCCGGGTCCGTCGTCACCTCCGACGTCCCCGACTACGCCGTCGCCGGCGGCAACCCGGCCAGGGTGATCCGGCTGCGCCACGACGAGGCCGACATCGCCCGCCTGCTGGACATCGCCTGGTGGGACTGGCCCGTCGAGCACCTCACCCGCCACCTGCGCACCGTCATGTCCGGCACCGTCGACGAGCTCGCGGCCGCCGCCCCAGGCGCCTGAGACCGCGTCCACCCCTCTCTGTACCGACTAGTATGTACGGAAGGGGTCAGGGGGACCCGGGGAGGAGCCGTGCCGTGCCGTTCGTCCGCATCGACGCGCTGGGAGGCCCCGAGCGGCTCGACGCCCTCGGGCGCGCCGTGCACCAAGCCCTGCAGGAGACGATCGGCATCCCGCCCGACGACCACTTCCAGGTGCTGACCGGCCATGACGGCGCCACCCGTGCACTGCGCCACGGCGACTACCTCGGCGTGCACCGGGACGAGGGCGTCGTCTACGTGTCGGTCACCCTGCGCGCCGGGCGCCCGGCCGAACGCAAGCGCGCCCTCTACCGCCGGATCGCCGAACTCGCCCACGCGTACGCGGGCACCGAGCCGCGCAACGTGTTCGTCGTCCTCACCGAGAACGCGCCGGTCGACTGGTCGCTCGGCCACGGCCTCGCCCAGTACGACCCGGGGCCGCAGGACGGCCCCGCACAGTCCCCCGGAAACGGCGGGGCGCCGGATCCCTAACGCCCGGTGGGGTGGTGGAGCCGGCGGGCGGCGGTGCGGATGGCGAGGGTGTACGGGGCGTCGAGGGCGCGGGTGCGGGCGTCGAGGGCGTCGAAGGCCACCAGGGCCTTGTGGGTGTCGTCGGTGGTCTGGGTCCAGGCCGTCCAGGCGTTGTGGACGTCCTCGTCGGTGACCTGCTCGCCCTTGGCCTGGAGCAGCACGGCGTAGATGCGGAAGAGGTCGTCGGAGCCCGCGGGGGGTCTGGCCTCCGAGGGCAGGCAGGAGCGGATCAGGTCGGCGATGGGATCGAGGTGGCTCATACGGCCAGTGTGCCGGTGGCGAGCGTGCCCGTGAGCAGGATCAGATGAGCCACCGCGAATATCATCGGCACGAGCCGTTCGGTGGTGCCGAGTTCGGTGTAGTGCCGGTGGCGCCGGCCGGGCGCCGCGGCGTTGCGCAGGACGTCCCACTCGTCGGTGTAGATCCGCGCGGACAGCTTCTCCTCCATGCTGTTGATGACCCGGAACTTGGCGCCGTTGAGGTCCCGGTAACTGCGCAGCTGCATCCACCAGGCGCCGGAGAGCGTGATGCCGGCCAGCGCGACGGCCGTCGCCACCCACCACGGGGACTCCGACAGCTTGGGTATGCCGAAGCCGATCAGGGTGACCAGCGCGGTCTGCACGGACAGGAAGAAGGTGTTGGCGTTGCCCCGGCGGGCCGAGACCCGGTCGGCCATCTCCACGGCGAGCTTGTACAGCTCCAGCAGCTCGGTCTGACGGTTCGGCTCCGGCGGCGTGGTCATCGCGAAACCCCCTCGGGCAGGTGGTGTGCCGGCTTCGCCCGCTGCCCGGGCTCCCCCCGTGGTGTTCATCCTTCCCGGCGGGACGGCCCGTCAGTGCTGCGCGGCCGGCGGTGCTGCACACCGCCGGTGCCGCGCGCCGTCAGTGCCGCGCGCCGGCGGTGGCCGTCGCTCCGGCGGTGACCGTCGCGACGGCGCCCGCCACGGCGGGGGTGCCGGCCGACAGGGCGCGCAGGGCCGCGCCGGCCTCCGACTCGCCCTCCCCGTACTGGTGGGCGCGGGCGGTGCGCAGGGCGGCCCCGAGGTGGAGCGCGGCCTCCTCCGGCCGGCCGGTGGCGGCCAGGGCGCGGCCGTAGAGGGTCTGCAGGACCACCCGGCGGGCGACCGGGAAGGGCGGCTCGGCGACGGCCAGGCCGCGGGCGGCGTGGTGGGCGGCCTCCTCGGCGGCGCCGGCGGCCAGGCACTCGCCGGCCAGGTGCTGGCGGGCGAGGGCGACGATTTCGGCGCGCCCGGCCCGTTCGGCCAGGGACAGGGCCTTCACCAGCAGGCCGCGCGCCCGGGCGCGGCCGGCCCGGTCGCCGTGGCGGGCGAGGGCGACGGCGAGGTTGACCAGGGCGACGGCCTGGGCGGAGCTGTCGCCGGCCCGGGCGGCGAGGTCGGGGGCGCGTTCCAGGTGGACGAGGGCCTGTTCGGGGCGGCCCTCCTCCAGCAGGACCCAGCCCAGCAGGGCCCGGGCGCGGGACTGGGCGCCGGGGTCGCGGTCGGCCTCGGCGGCGGCCAGGCCGTGTTCGAGCAGCGGCGCCCAGCCGTCCCGGACCTGCCAGACGATCAGCGGCCACTGGAGCAGCACCAGGCGCCAGGCGCGGTCGTGCAATCCGGCGGCGACCGCCGCCTCGACCGCGCCGCGCAGGGTGTCGCGTTCGGCGGCGTACCAGGCGAGCGCGCCCGCCCGGTCGGGGAAGGGGCGGACCTCGGCGGGGCGGCGGGTGCCGGGCGGCAGGGTGCAGCACGGTTCGCTGCCGGGTTCGGCGGCGGAGCAGGCGGTGAGCAGGGTGTTCAGCAGGTGGTCGAGCAGGCGGGGCAGCACCTGGGTGTCGGTGTCGCCGGGCAGGCTGCGGGCGTAGAGGCGGACCAGGTCGTGCAGGGTGTAGGCGTCCCGGCCGATCTCCACGATCAGGTGGGCGGTGGCCAGTTGGGCCAGCGCGTCGGCGGCCTCGTCGGGGCGGCAGCCGGCCAGGGCGGCGGCGGTGCGGCTGTCGAGGGTGGCGCCGGTGTGGGCGCCGAGGCTGCGGAACGTCCGGCGGACGGGTTCGCTCAGGTGCTGGACGGTCAGGGCGAGGGCGGCGGCCACGCTGGTGTCCTCGACGTCGAGGAGGTTCAGGCGGTCCTGCTCGACGGCGAGTTCCTCGGCGAGGGCGGCCAGCGCGCGGGCGGGGCCGGTGGCGAGGCGGGCGGCGGCCAGCCGCAGGGCCAGCGGCAGGCCGTCGCACAGGCCGGCCAGGCGGGCGGCGGCCTCGGGTTCGGCGGCGACCGGGTCGGGGCCGAGGGTCGCGGCGAGCAGGCCGACGGCCTGCGGGGAGGAGAGTTCGGCGAGCGGCACCGGGCGGGCGGCGTCGGAGGCGACCAGCCCGCCGAGCCGGTCGCGGCTGGTGACCAGGGTGACGCAGTCGTCGCCGTCGGGCAGCAGCGGGCGGACCTGCTCGGAGCGGCGGGCGTTGTCCAGGACGATCAGCATCCGGCGGGTGGCGGTCAGTTCCCGGTAGCGGGCGGCCATCGCCTCGGGGGTGGCGGGCATCTGCTCGGCGGGCAGGCCCAGGGCGAGCAGCAGTTCGCGCAGGACGGCGGCGGTGTCGCGCTCCGGCAGCGGGCTGTGGCCGCACAGGTCGACGAAGAGCCGGCCGTCGGGGAAGTCCTGCTGGCGGCGGTGCGCCCAGTACAGGGCGAGGGTGGTCTTGCCGACGCCGGCGCCGCCGGTGAGCACGGCGACGGCGCCGGGGGCGGCGGTGGCCCGGTCGAGCGCGGCCAGTTCGTCCTCCCGGCCGGCGAAGCCGCGCGGGCGGCGGGGGAAGGGCCAGGGCGCGGGCTGGTGCCAGGGCGCCGGACGCACGGGGGCGGGCGCGGGGACGGGGGCGAGCACGGACGCGGCGGCGAAGGAGGAGGAGGCGGGGGCGGGCTCGGGGGCGGTGGCCGGCAGCGGTTCGGGGTCGGGGGCCCGGTCGGGGACGGAGGTCAGGCCGCCGACGGTGGGGACCCGCGCGGGCGGGACCCGGTCGGACGCGGCGCGGTCGGACGCGGCGCGGTCGGACGCGGCCCGGCCGGCCGGCTGCTCCTGGTCGCCGGGCAGCCGGGGCGGCGGCACCCGGTCGGACCGGCCCGGAGGGGCCTCGGTGTGCCGCGGGGCCTCGCCGTGCTGCGGCAGGTCGGTGTGCAGCAGGCGGTCGTAGGCGTCGGTGAGTTCCGGTCCGGGGTCCATGCCGAGTTCCTCGGCCAGGGCGCGGCGGGTGCGGTGGAACCAGTCCAGGGCCTCCGAGCGGCGCCCCGCGCGGCCGAGCGCGTGCATGAGGTCGGCGACCAGCGGTTCGCGCAGCGGGTTGGCGGTGGCCTCGGCGTGCAGCAGGTTCGCGGCCGCGCCGTGGTCGCCGAGCCGGCCGTGGGCGCGGGCCAGTTCCTCGGCGGCGGCCAGCCGCAGTTCCTCCAGGGCCTGGGCGGCGCACTGCAGCGGCAGGCCGGGGAGGGTGCCGGCGAGGGCGGGGCCCCGCCACAGGGCGAGTGCCTCGCGCAGGGCGGTGGCGGCCTCGGCGGCGTCCTCCAGGGCGCGGGCGCGGACCACCAGCTGTTCGAACCGTACGGTGTCCACCGCGTGGTCGGGGGCCCGCAGCAGGTAGGCGCCGTTGTCGGTGACGAGTTCGACGCCGGCGGCGGGGGCGTCGTGGGCGGTGAGCAGGGCGCGCAGTCCGGAGACGTGGTTGTGGATGACGGTGCGCGAGTGCCGGGGCGGTTCCTCGTCCCAGAGGGTCTCGGTGAGCCGTTCGACGGTGACCGGTGCTCCGGGGTTCAACAGCAGCATGGCGAGCAGGCTGCGGCGCTTCGCCGATCCGGCCGGAAGCTCCCGGCCGTCCGCGGCCACCACGGCCACCGAGCCCAGCAGTCGGAACTCCACGCACCCCCCTTAGATGGATTAGATGTATATGACAAGCTTATGACACCAGGCGATCTTTCGATCGCGGAGCGTCGTCCATGGTCCGCTGCCGGTAGGCGACCTTGATCAAGTCGTCGTTGTACAGACCCCCGACGGGCAGCGAAGGGTTGCTTCCCGCGTCGACACTCTCGTTGCCCGAGGGGCCCTGGAGGTGGACGGCCGGTGTCGTCCCGGTGCGGCCGTGGCCCTTCGGTGCTCGGGCCGGAGCTGTGCTCGGGTCGGAGCTGTGCTCGGACGACCGGAGCCTGCGCGGTGATCCGTCCCGGCCGCAAGGGTCAACGGCCGATCAGGGACGGCGGGACACTGGAACGGGCTCCGAGCAGGGGGAATGCCGGGGCCCTGGAACGCGGGGATGGAACGCGGGGATGTGCGGTGGAGCGGGTCGTCAGCGGGCGCGCGCCGTTCCGGGGCCGGGCGCCCGTGGCCGGGCGCCCGGGAGAGTCTTCCGGTCAGCGGGTCTCGATGACGACCTTCTCGATGACCACGTCCTGGACCGGGCGGTCGTTGCGGGGGTTGGTGTCCGTCGTCGCGATGGCGTCGACGACCTTCCGGCCGGCCTCGTCGGCGACCTCGCCGAAGATGGTGTGCTTGCCGGTGAGCCAGGTGGTCGCCCCGACGGTGATGAAGAACTGGGAGCCGTTGGTGCCCGGTCCGGCGTTGGCCATGGCCAGCAGGTAGGGCTTGGTGAAGGCCAGGTCCGGGTGGAACTCGTCCGCGAACTTGTACCCGGGGCCGCCGGTCCCGTTGCCCAGGGGGTCGCCGCCCTGGATCATGAAGCCCTCGATGACCCGATGGAAGACCGTGCCGTCGTACAGCGGCGCGGTGGTCGGCTGACCGGTGCTCGGGTCGACCCACTGCCGTTCGCCCGTGGCGAGCTCCACGAAGTTCTTCACGGTCTTGGGGGCGTGGTTCGGCAGCAGCCGGATCACGATGTCGCCCTTGTTGGTCTTCAGCGTCGCGTACAGCTCTTCCGCCATGGCACGTCCTTCGCTAGGTCCTACGGATGCGGCCAGTCTTCAGGCCGGCCGGCCCGTCCGAGCGGTGGCGACGCGGTGATGCACCCGCACGGGTGACATCCCCGCGAACGGGCATCCGGCCGGTAGCCGGATCCTGTGGCGCGCGGCCGGATCCGCGGTGCGCGGGCGGTGGCCGTAAGATCCCCGACAGCACCGGGCCCGTCGGGCCTCGTCGCACGTATCCGCAGCTCACGCGGGTCCGTGTGATCGCCGGGACATCCGGCGGCCACGAGAATGGTGCGGACAGTTCCCCGGAAGTACAGAGAAAGCGATACCTCACCATGGATCTCGGCGTGCGCTGGAAGCTGCACGGTGACGGGCGCACGCCCGCACCGGGGGCGGTGGTCCGTCCCGACGAACGGCTCTCCTGGCCCCGCACGGCAGGCCTCGGCGCCCAGCACGTGGTGGCGATGTTCGGGGCGAGCTTCGTGGCGCCCGTGCTGATGGGGCTCGACCCCAACCTCGCGATCATGATGTCCGGCGTGTCGACCGTGATCTTCCTGCTGGCCACCAAGGGCCGGGTGCCCAGCTACCTGGGCTGCTCGCTGTCCTTCGTGGGCGTGGCCGCGGTGATCCGGGCGCAGGGCGGCACCAGCGCGACGGTGACCGGCGCGGTGTTCGTGGTGGGCGTGGCGCTGTTCCTGGTGGGTGTGGCGGTCCAGCGGTTCGGGGCGCGCATCATCCACGCCGCGATGCCGCCGATCGTCACCGGCGCGGTGGTCATGCTGATCGGCTTCAACCTCGCGCCGGTGACCGCCTCGGTGTACTGGCCGCAGGACCAGTGGACGGCGCTGCTGGTGATGCTGTTCACCGGCCTGGCCGTGGTGTGCCTGCGCGGCTTCTGGTCGCGGGTGGCGATCTTCCTGGGGCTGCTGTTCGGCTACGGGATCTCCTGGCTGTTCGACCGGGTCTTCGGGAAGATCCACTCGGTGGACGGCGGCGGGCACATGACCGACCACTGGCGCCTGGACCTGTCGGGCGTCGGCAAGGCGGACTGGGTCGGCCTGCCGACCTTCCACGGCCCGTCCTTCCAGTGGTCGGCGATCCTGGTCGCGCTGCCCGTGGTGATCGCGCTGGTCGCGGAGAACGCCGGGCACGTCAAGGCCGTCGGCGAGATGACGGGCTCGAACCTGGACGACAAGCTGGGCACCGCGATCTCCGCGGACGGCGTCGGCTCCATGCTCTCCACCGCAGTCGGCGGCCCGCCGAACACCACGTACTCGGAGAACATCGGCGTCATGGCCGCCACCCGGGTCTACTCGACGGCCGCGTACTGGGCGGCGGCCTGCTTCGCGCTGCTGTTCGGCCTGTGCCCGAAGTTCGGCGCGATCGTGGCCGCGATCCCGGGCGGGGTGCTCGGCGGGATCACCGTGATCCTGTACGGCATGATCGGGCTGCTGGGCGCGCAGATCTGGACCAAGTCCCAGGTGGACCTGCGCAATCCGCTCAACCTGGTGCCGGCCGCGGCGGGCATCATCATCGGCATCGGCAACGTGACGCTGAAGTTCACCGACACCTTCAGCCTCAGCGGCATCGCGCTCGGCACGCTGGTCGTCATCACCGGCTACCACGTGCTGCGGGCGCTGGCCCCGGCGCACCTCAAGACGCAGGAGCCACTGCTGGACGAGGGCACCTCCTCGTACGACCAGGGCGCCGAGGAGCCGCGCACTCCGTAACGGACGGGAGCGGGGCCGGGTTCAGGTCGAGAGGGCGGCCGGCGGAAGTGTCCGAAAAGGATCTTCCGTCGGCCGTTCGTCTGGCCGGGCGGGCCGGGCGGTGGTCGAATCACTGCTCGCCCGTGTCCGCCACTCATCCCCCCGGGAGAGGCATGTCCCTTCTGACCCACCGCCGCAAGGCCGCCGCCGCGGCCGTCGCCCTCGCCACGTTCGCGATCACCTGCGGCCAGGCCTCCGCGAGCAGCTCCGCCGCCGCGGGCAAGGTCCTGTGGACGCCGAGCACCAGCACGGGCCCGTCCTCGTTCAAGGCGGTCCAGTGCGCGGCCGGCAACTTCGGGGTGGTGAAGGACTCCGCCAAGGGCAACGTGTGGCGCGCCTTCCAGGCCGGCGGGGAGGAGCGCTGCGAGACGCTCAGCCCGGACCTGAAGGAGGGCGACACCTTCTACCTGGGCTGGTCGTCCAAGGTGGACATCCAGGACACCAACAGCCGGTACGTGTTCCAGCTGAAGTGCTCGCCGAGCACCGACACGGCCAACCACCCGATCGAGATCGACATCGTGAACGGGCGCGTCCGCCTCCAGGAGTGGGACACCGCCCACGTGTCGCACTCCCTGTGGACCGCGCAGACGGCCAACAACACCTGGCACTCCTACGCGCTGAAGATCCGCCTGGGCCGCACGGACGGCACCATCGACTTCTGGTTCGACGGCGTGAAGCAGACGTTCACGACGGGATCGGGCACGTTCAAGGGCACCACCTGGGACGGCGACCGGAACTACCTCAAGTGGGGCTCGTACCACCCCTCCACGGGCGACGCGACGAACACCTTCACCAGCCCGGTGATGGCCACGACCCTGGAGGCGGCCACCGCCGGCTCGTAGGACCTTGAGGGACAGACCGCAGGCCCGGACCGCAGTGGATGCGGTCCGGGCCTGCGCGTCAGGCACATGCGAAAACCGGTCGGGGACTTCGACGGGTCAGCAGTACTTGAAGGAGCTGATCCTGTCGTTGATCCACGACGGGACCGACGGCCACTGCTCCCGGGGGCCGATCCTGAACTCCAGGCCGGTGTAGTTGTTGTTCTCGTAGAAGCAGATGCTGCTCCCGGTGTTGTTCAGCACGGACGAGGTGGTGTCCTGCATCCCCGTCCACAGGCCGCCCTTCTGCTCCAGCTTGCCCATGTCGCTGATGTTCTGGTCCGAGGCGATCGCCCCGAACTTGCCGGTGTGGCCGGTGTTGGCGACGAAACCGCCCTCGGACCACAGGCAGACGTAGTTGGTGGGGCACGCTCCGGCGCCCTGTCCGATGCCGAGGATCGTGTTGGCGCTGGCGGAGCCCGCGACGGTCACGACCAGCCCGACGGCGGCGGCGGCGCACAGGCCGAGCCTGGTCATCTTCCGGGAAATCTTCATGACGATCCGTTCAGGTCGAGGAAAGGAGGAGGTCAGCAGTACTTGAAGGAGCTGATCTTGTCGTTGATCCACAACGGGACCGAGGGCCAGTGCTCCCCGGGGCCGATCTTGAACTCCAGGCCGGTGTACCAGTTGTTCTCGTAGAAGCAGATGCTGCTCCCGGTGTTGTTCAGCACCGACGAGGTGATGTCCTGCATGCCCTTGTCGCCACCGGAGTCGCGCTTCTGGAGCTTGCCCATGTCGCCGGTGTTCTGGTTCGAAGCGAAGGAGCCGAACTTGTTGTCGTTGATGGTCGTGCCGCGGATGAAGTTGGCCTCCGACCACAGGCAGACGTAGCCGCTGGGGCACGACCCGGCCCCGTGGCCGATGTCGTAGACATTGGTGGCGCTCGCGGAGGTCGCCCCGGTCACGATCAAACCGACAGCGGCGGCGGCGCTCAGGCCGAACTTGGCCAGGTTCCTGGAAAGCTTCATGACGATCCGTTCAGGTCGAAGAGGGAGGAAGGGGGGAAGGGGAGGTCAGCAGAACTTGAAGGAGCTGATCTTGTCGTTGATCCACGACGGGACCGAGGCCCACTTCTCCCAGGGGCCGATCCTGAACTCCAGGCCGCCGTAGTTGGTGTTCTCGTAGAAGCAGATGCTGCTCCCGGTGTTGTTCACGACCGAGGAGGCATCGTCCGCCATGCCCTTCCAGCGCCAGAGCTTGCTCTCGAACTTGAACTTCCCCAGGTCCGCGATGTTCTCGTTCGCGCCCACCGCCCCGTAGTCGACCCCGCCCTTGGGGTTGCCCACGATGTAGTTGTTCTCGCTCCACAGGCACACCCAGTTGGCGGGGCACTTGCCGGGGCCGGTCTCGATCGAGGTGAGGATGTCGGCACTCGCACTCGTCGTCGTGGCGGCGAGCACCCCGGCCACCGTGGCGACACCCACGCCGAGCCTCATCGCCGTCTTCCGCAGGTTCATCATGATCTCCTCTGCTGCTCTTCAACTGCCCAGGGCGCGCTCCGGCGTTCCGCTCGCGGAGCAACACCACTGTGGCGGCGAGGGCCCAGGGGAGGCATCAGTCATCCGACTGCATGTGAAGCCGACGTCACCGACCTAAGTCGACCCACCGGCGTCCGCCGGGCATAGGTATCCCCGTACCGTCGTGGGTCATCGGGGTGCACGCGGAGGCAGGCCCGGCCCCTCGGGGGGCCGGTGGGTGCGCTTAGGTGTTCTGTCCCGTGAGGCGCCAGGTCTCCACCCGCTTGTCGTATCCGCCGGTGGCGATCCGCGGCTCGCCGTCGACCTGGATCTGGCACAGGGCGCGCACCCAGCCGCAGCCGAACGGCCCCAGGAAGTGCTGGGCGCCGCCCACCGTGCCCACCCGCTCTCCCGTGGTCGGGTCCCAGAGCTTCACGCCCGGCCCGTCGCCGCCGGAGGCCAGCAGGTACCGCTCCCCCACCTCGATCTGGCACAGGGCGTGCAGCCAGCCGAAGTCGTCCTCCATGACGTGGAGTTGCTCCCCGGTGCCCGGGTTCCACAGTCGCACCTTCTCGTCGATGCCGGCCGAAGCGAGCAGGACCTCGTCCGCGGCCCGTATCTGGCACAGGGCCGTCGGCCAGCCGTCGTGGCCCGTCAGCACCCGCACCTGCTCGCCCGTGCCCGGCTCCCACAGCCGTACCGTCCGGTCCCCGTGGGCGGAGGCGAGCAGGTCCCTGCCCTCGGAGCGGACCGCGCACACCGCCATGACCCCGCCGGCGCCGGGCGAGATGACCCGGACCGGCTCGCCCGTGCCCGGTTCCCACAGCCGGAGCGCCTCGTCGTCCCCGCCGGCGGCCAGCAGCACTCCGTCACCCACCCGCACCTGGCAGACCCCGCGCACGGCGGCCCGCGACCCCTTGAGGACGGACACCTGCCTGCCCGTGCCCGGCTCCCAGAGCCGTACCGTCCGGTCGTCCCCACCGGAGGCCAGCAGGGGCCGGCCGCCGACCTCCACCTCGCACAGGGCGTTCACCCACCCTCCGTGCCCCTTCAGGAAGCCGACCAGGTCCCCCGTGTCCGGGTCGCCGACCCTGATCACCCGCTGGGAGCCCGCGAAGGCCAGCAAGGGCCGGTCGCCCACCCGGACCTGGCACACGGCACTGAACCTCGGGGCGAGCGCCTTCAGCACCGCCTTCCTCACGGCGATCAGAACCACCGCGACCGCCAGGGCGGCGATGAGCGCCTGGACCACCGAGAGCACCCGGAACAGAGCCAGCGCGACGATGACGACCAACAGCAGGCGTATCCGCAGGATCCGGAACACCACGATGTGCAACCCACGCGGAAGGCCCGCATTGACCGTCGCCACCCCCGCCCCCCTTCGGTGAATCTGATGAGCCGTCAAGTACCGGTAATTCCCTGGCACTCAGGCGACCCTAATGCCCGGGGGAGACACCTGCACCCGAACTGCGCCCGCCGGCACGACCGAGTTCCCGGCCGCCGTCCTGACGGGAGAGGCCCCGACGCCGACGAGTACATCGGCCGGGCTCCGGGGCCCGACCTGTGGCCCTCGTGGAGGACATCTCATGTCGGGGAGCCCACGGGTGCGGACGACGGCTGCCGCGACCCCGGCGAAGGCGATGAGATGTCCCCCTGAGGCCGGGAGCTACTCCAGCCGGAGCTTGAGCCCGCAGCCGCCGGGCCGGTCGTCGGTGTCGATCCGGATGGTGGGTGAGCTGAAGTTGTCCACGGGGCTGAAGATGCCGTAATCCGGGCCGGCGTTCCCGCACTGGGCGGGGTCGCCGTCCGAGTAGAAATTGATGCCCATCTTCATGGTGGAACTCGACAGGGCGAACGTGAGATCGCATCCGCCCGGCCGGTTGTCGGTGTCGATCCGGATGCTGGGGCCGAAGGTCCGGGTCGTCCCGATCGGCACCTGGTGGGTGCCCGGGTTTCCGCACTGGGCGGGATCACCACCGGGCGTGGCCTTGAAGGTGTAGGTGACGGACGAACCTGCCAGTCGATTGTCCGGATCGTAGATACCGAATGCGAGCAGACAACCGCCGGGGCGGGAGTCGGTGTCGAAGCGGATCGCCTCGGTCACGCCGAAGTCGTCCTTCCACTGTTCGCCCGTTCTTCCACCGCACTGGCCGGGGTCCCCGTCGGGGTTGAACTGGACGCCGAGCTGAGGGGAGGTGATCAGTTCGGTGCGGGCCTGGGCGAGGGGTGCCGGGACAACGCTGACCGCGGCCGCGGTGGCGGTGGCTGCGGAGAGCAGCAGCACCCTCTGCGTGATGCTCTTCATGGCATCGATTCCCTTCGTACGGAGAGCCGGATTCTGGAGTGCAGGATTCCGGCACCCCGAACACCCCAAACCCACCGCCGGGAGACACGGAGGGGCGCATCGCCCGAACGGTCCAGCAGCCGACATTCCCACTCGAAACTGAAATGTCCGAGCACTGTGTGATCATGCAGAGCCCCACGGGTGGAACCACCAAGGGGACCGCGAACTGCCCCGAGTTGACAGGAGCCAACCCGTGATCGGTTTTCTGGAAGAAATACGCGCGATCATCGGACCGCCCAGTGGGCCCGGTGTGCCCGCGGACTGCTGGCACGGGCTGGAAACCGAGCTGGGCGTGGAACTGCCGGGAGACTTCAAGACCCTGGCCGAGCGCTACGCGCCGATCGAGATCGGCCGGTCGATCTCGCTGAGGGGCCCAGCCGGGCAGGGATGGGACCTGGGCAAGTACATACGGGAGACCGTGGTCGCCTACCAGGACTGCGAGTTCACGGACGAGAACTTCCCCGGATTCCCCGCACCCCTGGGGTTCGGCGCGCCGGACGGCCTGATCCCCATCATGTCGACCGCGCACGGGGAAGCGGTGTTCCTGCTGCGCACCGGCACCGGGTACGGCTGGTGCATCGTGGTCTACGTCGGCCACGACGACGAGTTCTACCGCTACGACCTGACATTCGCGGAATGGTTCTGCAGGTACCTGCGCGGAGAGGACATGACCGGGCCGAACAGCGGACAGAAGTTCTCGAACCCGATCGAGTTGACGGACTACGGCGTGCTGCCGATGCGGACGGAGCGATTCGGCCCGGTACGGGATTCGTGAGGGCCGCAAAACGCGCGGCGGCCGGAACCGGAAGCGGCAGCAGCCCCGACCGGACGGACCGCAGGCCCGGACCGCCACAACGTGCGGTCCGGGCCTGCGGGTTCTTGCGGGTGGCGGGGCGGTCACGGGCGGGGCCGGTGACCGACCGGTTGGCGGGCTCTACTGCCCGGTCAGTGCGCGGGCCCGGGCGGCGCGGCGCAGGGTGTCCAGTTGGTCGACGAGGCCGCGCCGGGTCGCCACGGTGAGGTCCGGGTCGGCGAGGCAGGCCTCGGCCGCCCGTAGGGTCCGGTCGGTGGCGGCGTAGGCGGGGAAGGCCGCCGTGGTGAGAACCCGGGCCAGGGCGGGGCCGCGGCGGGCGGCGGCCGGGCCCAGTTCCTTGAAGTAGCGCGTGGTCAGTTCGTCGAGCAGGTCGGCCTGCTCGGGCTGCCACAGTCCCTTGGCGGTGGCGGCGGCCAGGTAGTTGGAGAGCTCGCCGTGGAACAGCGCCTGCCAGGCGGCCTCCTTGGCGGCCGGGGCGGGCAGGGCGGCGCGGCAGCGGGCGGCGCCCTGCTCGCTGGTGTCGCTGGGGTCGGCGGCGAGTTCGGCGGCGATCTCCGGTTCGCCCGCCGCGCCGAGCACGCACAGCCGCGCCAGCAGCTGCCAGCGCAGGTCGGGGTCGAGCTCCGGCCCGCCGGGCACCGTGCCGGCGGCCAGCCAGTCGCGCAGTTCGGCGGTCCGGTCCCCGTCGGCGGTGGCGATCACGCCGCGTACGGCGACCAGGCGCAGGCCGGTGCGGTCCGGCTCGCCCTCGGTGCGCCGCAGCAGGGTGCGGCAGACCCGGGCCAGTTCGGCCAGTGCGGCCGGCCGTTCGGCGGGTGGTACGGCGCAGTCCGCCACGAAGTCGCGGGCGAAGGAGAGCACCGCGTCCACCAGGTGCACCGAGGTCTCGCCGGGCAGGTGGTCGGCGACCAGCCGCAGGTACTCGCCGGGTGCGAGTTCCCCGTCGCGCACCTGGTCGCGGGCGGCGCCCCAGAGCACCGCCCGGGCGAGTTCCTCGGGCACGGCGCCGAGGGAGGAGCGCGCGGTCCGCCAGGAGGCGGGGTCGAGGCGGATCTTGACGTAGCTGAGGTCGGTGTCGTTGAGCAGGGTCAGCTCGGTGCCGTCGGCCGGCGGGTCGAGCGGCACGCCGCCGTCGCCGGGCAGGTCGCCGGGCAGGTCGAGCGGCACGCGCTCGGCGAGTTCCAGGGCGCCGTCGGCGGTGCGCCGGTAGTGGCCCGCGGTCAGCTGGTGCGGGCGCAGCGCGCCGTCGGCGGAGGTGTGCTCGATGCGGCCGTCGGTCACCCGCAGGGTGTCCACGCCGCTGGTGCGCAGCCAGCGGTCGGCCCAGGCGTGGACGTCGCGGCCGCTGGCGGCGGCCAGGGCCCGGAGCAGGTCGTCGAGGGTGGCGTTGCCGAAGGCGTGCGCGTCGAAGTAGTCGTTGACCCCGGTCAGGAAGGTCTCCTCGCCGAGCCAGGCGACGAGCTGGCGCAGGACGGCGGCGCCCTTGGCGTAGGAGATGCCGTCGAAGTTCTGCAGCGCCTGGGCGGTGTCGTCGACCGTGCCGGGTGCCACCGGGTGGGTGGAGGGGCGCTGGTCGGCGTCGTAGCCCCAGGGCTTGCGGTCGGCGGCGAAGCCGGTCCAGGCGCCGGTGAAGCGGGTGGAGGCGGCGGTGACGCTGTAGGCCATGTACTCGGCGAAGGACTCGTTCAGCCACAGGTCGTCCCACCACTTCATGGTGACCAGGTCGCCGAACCACATGTGCGCCATCTCGTGGATCACCACCATGGCGCGTTCCTCGCGCCTGGTGTCGGTCACGGCGGAGCGGAAGACGTACTCGTCGCGCAGCGTGACGCAGCCCGGGTTCTCCATCGCGCCGGCGTTGAACTCCGGGACGAAGCACTGGTCGTAGCTGTCGAAGGGGTAGCGGTGCCGGAAGACCCGGTGGTAGTGGTCGAAGCCCTGCCGGGTGATCTCCAGCAGTTCGGCGGCGTCGGCGTCCAGGTGGGCGGCGAGCGAGCGGCGGCAGTGCAGGCCGAGCGGGATCCCGTCGTGCTCGGCGCGCACCGAGTGCAGCGGGCCGGCGACGACGGCGAGGAGGTAGCTGCTGATCGCCGGGGTGGGGTCGAACTCCCAGCGGCCGGGTGAGCTCTGGCGGCCCAGGCTGTTGCCGACCACGGTCCACTGCTGCGGCGCGGTGACGGACACCGTGTACCGCGCCTTGAGGTCGGGCTGGTCGAAGGAGGCGAACACCCGGGGGCCGTCGTCGAGGAAGGACTGGGTGTAGGCGTAGTCCTCGCCGTCGGCGGGGTCGGTGAAGCGGTGCATGCCCTCGCCGGTGTGCGAGTAGGCCATGTCGGCTTCGACGGTGAGTTCGTTGTCGGCCGCCAGGTCGGTGAGCGGGAAGCGCCCGTCCCGCAGGGCGGTGACGTCCAGTTCGCGGCCGTTCAGCAGCACCCGGTGGAGTGCGGCGGGTTTGACGTCCACGTAGGTGGCGGCGCCCGGGGTGGTGCAGGCGAAGCGGATGACCGTGGTGGAGCCGAACACCTCCCGGCCGCGGGTCAGGTCGAGGTCGAGGCGGACGGTGCGGACGTCGAGCAGGCGGTGGCGCTCGGCGGCCTCGGTGCGGGTGAGGATGGAGGTATCAGACACAGGGGTCATGCTGCTCCATCGGGCGGGCGGACGGCACCGGTTTTCGGCTCCGGGCGGGGCCGGGGCGGCGGAGGCCCAGGACGTGTCGTCAAAGGGTCGTGCCCTCATGAGCAGTGACGCGAGGGTGGGGATGGTGCGGCCGATGCCGCGCAGCCGCGACCAGGCGCGGATCGCTTGGGAGCTGCAGCCCCAGCAGTCGCAGGCCGAGGGGGCGCCGGCCGAGCAGCGCCGGAACGACGCCCGGGCCCGGCCCACTGCCGCGCCGCAGCCCGGCAGTCCAGGAACCGCCGCGGGTCCGCCAGGACCAACCGGGCCCGCCCCTTCGGTGTGGCTGGGTGGATCAGGAGGTTGAACCGGGCCCGTGCGGCGCTCTGGCTGCCTGCGACCGGCGTTACGGGCGGTCGTCCGCTTCGCCCCGCCAGCTCAGGCCGAGGGCGGTGCCGCTGAACGCGGTGCGCTGGGTCTGCGAGGAGCCGGACGGCTGCCAGCCGAGGGCGTCAAGGATGCCGGTCAGCCGGGCCGGGTCGGGGGTCGGACCGGCCGGGTCGGGAGGCAGCAGGTCGCCGACACCTGCGGACTTGCTCAGGGTCTCGGCGTCGCCGTCGCTGTACCAACCGGCGACCAGGTAGCGGAGGTGGTCGTCGGGGCGGAGGTCATCCAAGCGGTCGTGGACGGAAAAGACGTCCGTGTTGTACGGCTGGTACGCGGCGAACGTCGGCAGTCCGGGGCCAACCGCGGTGAGGAACGGTCCCTCCTCGCGGAAGGGTTCGACCCATTCGCCGGAAGCCAGGTCGATCCTCCTCTCCGTTGCGGCGGGCCCGGTCCGGCTGTCGTGCAACGCGAGGCTCCGAGCGGTGCCACGCGCCCCGTGCGGGCCATCGATGTCCAGGTGGTCGCTCTGGACGACCCAACCGACGGCCTGGCGTGCGTCGGCCGGTCCCTGGTACCGGACCACCAGCCAGCGGTTGGGCACCAGAGGGAAGGTGGCCTGGCCGCTGCCGGGGTCGTAGGGCCCGGCGGTGAGGGCCTCGGGGAGCTGCCACTGCACGTGCACGCCCTCAGGGGACGCGTCGAAGCCTGAGGCGTCCGAGGAGACGTCCGACAAGCTCGCCCGGCCGACGAGCCGAGCGTGGACAGTGATCGGCACAATCAGGTCGGCCCCGGGTGCCACTGCCTCGGGGGTGGGGGTCAGGCCAAGGCTCGCGGCCACCTCGGGCGACATCTGCACCTTCGCGGGGCCTTTTGAGTTGGGCATGGCCTCGGACATGACGTCTCCTCACTGGCCGACTCCGATGCCGACCCGTGTGCATCTTCCCGTGACGAACCGTGGTCAAACGGCTACCCAATGGCATATGGCGCCGCAACGTCGCCGAGCGCTGCTTCAACCGCCCGAAGCAGTGACGCGGCCTCGCCACCAGGTACGACAGGACCGCCGTGTCCTATCACGCGGCCGTCACCGTCACGTCACTGCTCATGTGGGCATGACCCTTTGACGGCACGTCCTGGGCGGAGCCGGCGTGCCCGCCCCGCCGCAGGGCGCGGCGGGGCGGGCACGGGTGCGGGTGCGGGTGCGGGTGCGGGTGCGGGTGCGGGCATGGGTGCGCGGAATCAGCCGAGGGGCAGGTCGAGGTGTGCCTCGGCGCCGGCCGTGGAGCCCACGCTCAGGGTGGCGAGGGGCGGGTTGGCGTCGGAGTAGAGCTTGTCCTTGGCGTTGATCACGAGCATGACCTTGTGGTCGGCCGCGATGTCGTAGGCGGCCGCCTGGAGGTTCCAGGACACCTGGACGGCCTGGCCGGCCTCGGCGTCGGTGAGGGTGTAGGGCTCGTGGGTGATGATGCGGGCGGTGCCGTCGGGGGCGAGGTCGAAGAGGTAGGCCACCACCGTGGCGTTCTTCCCCGCGGGGGTGAGGGTGAGCTGGACGCGCGGGATGCCGCGCACGCGCCGGGCTCCGGCGGGGGAGGTCCAGGTGGCGAGGTAGCGGCGGTCGAACTTGCCGGTGGCGTAGGTCTTCGGGTTGCCCTTCCACTCCTGCTGGCCCGTGGTCAGCAGGTCGTCGACGGCCGTGGCCTCGGTGAGCTCGCCGGTGGTGAACGAGGCCTTCCACCCGGCGGCCGGGGCGGTGCCGAGCTTCCCGTCCTGGCTGCCGTTCGCGGCGCCCAGGTACAGCTTCTCGGTGCTCGTGGTCACATCGTCCCAGCTCGCACGGCTTTCGCGGACGGTGGGCTCGAACATCACCTGGCTCTTGACCGGCTCCCAGCCGGGCACCTCGTTGGCGGTGCCGAGGATGTGGTGGTCGAGCCAGGCGAGGGCCTCGTCGACGGGGGCGTTCGGGCCGGGGACCGTCAGTCCGGCGCCCTCGGGTGCGGCGTGGTCGCCGATCCACAGGTTCAGGCGCTTGGGGACGGTCAGCGCCTGGAACGCGGCCAGTGCGCCGTTGACCGGGAACAGCGTCTCGTGCCAGGTGTTGGAGTAGAAGGTCGGGACGCCGCGGGCGTTGGTCTGGTCGATGTACGAGCGGGGCGAGTTCTCCGTCGCCCAGGCCCGTACCTCGTCCAGGTTGGTGCCGGCGCGGAAGTCCGCGAGCAGCTGCCGGACGGTCGGGTCGAACTTGCGCTCCTCCGGCCCTCCGGTGAACGCCACCAGGGCGTCGACGGCGGCCAGGTGCCGGGTGTCGTTGCCGAGCAGGGCCTCGGCCAGATCGCCCCAGGTGCTGAGCGCCACCACCGCGTCGACGCGTCCCGCCGGGTCGTGGGCCGCGACCAGCTGGCTGATGCCGGAGCCGTAGGACTCGCCGAGGAACGCGACGCGGCTCGGGGCGAAGTGCTGCTGCGCATAGTCGATCACCGTGGAACCGTCGGCCCAGTCGGACGGGCCTGCCACGTCCACGGTGCCACCGGAGGTGAACGGGGCGTCGATGAACCCGCCGCCGGGGATCGGGAAGGTCTGGCCGATGCCGCGCGGGGTGTAGGCGAGTACGTGGTAGCCGCGCAGTGCGAGGCGCAGGTACAGGTAGGTGAAGAGCGTCCAGCCGAGCGGCGTCCACCCGGCCGGCACGATGACCACCGGGCGCGGCTCGTCGGTCTTGAGCCGGATGGTGAACGCGGAGAGCCTCACCCCGTCGTCCGCGGTGATCCTCGGGAGGCCGATGGTCGCCTTCGCCTGGACCTGGGTGACGAGTTCCTGCAGCTCGGCGGGCAGCAGCGGCTGCTCGGCGGAGCCCGCCAGCGTGGCGACAAGGGCCTCGGCCAGGTTGACGGTATCGGGCGAGAGCTGCGTGCCCGAGGCATAGATGCCGCAATCCTGAAGCTTCGTCAACTGGCTTGCGGTGAAGGGCGTGGGGCCGTCTTCGGAGATGCTCATCTGTGGAATGCCTTTCACGGTGGCTTGGTAGGTCGCGCGCATTCATGATCAATGCGGGCCCCTCCGTGTACTGCCATCGCGTGATTCGGTTCACTCGAAGAGGTGATTCATGATCAAAGATGCTTGACAGGTGGCGGATCGGAGCCGATCTCCCCCTCCAGGGACGTCCGTCGCGGATCGTGCCGACCGTGACAAACCCGGCCGCCTCCGCACCGCCGACGAAGAACCGTCCACCACGGCTGCGCCCCTCCCCCGCTCACGCAAAGGCGCTCGGCCGGGGAACCCCGGCCGAGCGTCTGACCACCTCTTCACGGTCTGCCCCTGGCCAGCCGGCCGGGTGTCGCCGTGCCCCCGAACCGCCCCCGTCTCAGATGTCACCGAACTCGCCGCTGCGGACGGCCGCGACGAACGACATCCAGGCCTCGGCCGGGAAGACAAGCGCTGGGCCTTGGGGGTCCTTGGAGTCACGGACAGGGGCCAGGCCGGGGAAGTCCGCTGTCGCCTCGACGCAGTCACCCCCGTTGTTGCTGTAGGAAGACTTGAACCACCGAGCCCCGGACAGATCCACGCCGTCGGCCATGACTCCCCTCTCAGGCTTCGCTGAACTCGCCGCTGCGGACGGCCGCGACGAATGACACCCAGGCCTCCGCCGGGAAGACAAGAGCCGGGCCCTGAGGATCCTTGGAGTCACGGACCC